>CAYUSL010000623.1:0-3659 GCA_964447125.1 uncultured bacterium
CCGAGATCGAGAAGGTCCGCGAGCTGGTGCGCCAGCTCGACTTCGACGCGCCGCCCGGACGCGCCCACTTCAACGTGGTGCACCTCAAGTACGCCCGCGCCGACGAGATCGTGGAAGTCCTCGCCCAGTTGCTGGGCGGTGGCGGCGGGGGCGGCGTGAGCTCGCGGTCGAGCTCGCGCAATCGCAGCCTCTCGTCGTCTTCCTCGTCGAGCCGCCTCGGTACCTCGAGCAGTCTCGGCAGCACCAACAGCAACGTGGCGGGACTCGGATCGACGCTCGGTTCCACCTCGACGCTCAATCGCTCGGATGCCTCGAGCGGAGTCACGCGCGCCGCAGCGGACGCGGGCGAGCAGTTCACGGGACAGGTCTCGGTGACCGCCGATCCCGCCACGAACGCGCTCTTGGTCTCCGCCTCGCCCGAGGACTTCCGCGTGCTGCGGCCCGTCATCGACGAGCTCGACGTGCGACGCCGTCAGGTGTTCGTCGAAGCGGCGATTCTGGAGGTCTCGCTCGACGATTCGCAGACCCTCGGTGTGCAAGCGTCGTCGATCACCGGCGACGGCAACATGGTCGGGCTGGTGCGCTCGACCTTGGGTGACACGCCGATCGGCAGCGTGCTCGCCGACCCGATCACGGGCTTTCCCGCCGGTTTCGGCGCCGCGCTCACGTCCACCGAGACCGTCCAGATCAAGGACGCCCAGGGCAACACCGTCGAAGTGCCGGCAGTCGCAGCACTCATCCAGGCGCTCTCGGCCAACTCGAACGTGAACGTGCTCTCGACGCCGCACATCCTGACGACCGACAACGAGGAAGCGCAGATCGTCGTGGGCCAGACGGTGCCCTTCCCCACGGGCACGGTGTTCTCGAACGGCGGCGTCAATCCCGTGCAGACGGTCGAGCGCCAGGACGTGGGCCTGACGCTGCGGCTGACGCCGCAGATCAGCGAAGGCGGCTACGTGCGCCTCGACATCTTCCAGGAGGTCTCGGCGGTGGTGCCGACCTCCAACACCGAGGTGCTCACCAGCCTCGGCCCCACGACCACCAAGCGCTCGGCGGAGACGCGGGTGATCGTGAAGGACAATCAGACGGTGGCGATCGGCGGTTTGATCCAGGACCGCACCACCACCACCGAGTCGAAGATCCCGTACCTGGGCGACATCCCGTACCTCGGTTGGCTCTTCGCGGTGAACACGGATCGTGCGGAGAAGGTCAATCTCATGATCTTGCTCACGCCGCACGTGATCCGCGACGACACCGATCTGACGTCGATCACCAACAACAAGCGCCAGGACACCAACGAGTTCTACCAGGGCTCGACCCAGGTGAATCCCGCCGAGCGCTACATGGATCGGCATCGCGAGCAATTTCCACCGCGACCCGACGCACCCGTGGCACCGCCCAAGACCTTCACGTTCACACCGCCGCGCGCCGTCGACGGCCGCAGCACCGAGGGCGTCGAGAGCACCACACCCTCGAGCCCGGGCGCCGCGCCAGGCGGGCTGATCCCCACTCGCCCGAACGGCGCAGCTCCGCCTGCCGTCGGCCCGACCTCACAGCTCGCACCACGTGCGCCAGCAGCCAGTCCAGCGGCGGCGGCCGCGACCGCGCCCGTGGTGAGCACACCGCCTCCACCCACGGCGCAGAGCCGCCTCGAGGTCGTGCCCGAAGCCGACACCGAGGCGAGCCCGAGTCCGACACCGCCGGAGACCGGCGCCGCCGCGGAACGGCGCGGCAGCTCGCTCTCGCCCGAGCGCAACGGCCCGGTGCGCGCCGCTCTCGGGCCGGTTCCCCCTCCCGGGTTCGAGTCGAGCCCGCTCACGCTGAGCGTCCAGACCGCTGCTGGGAAGGCGCAGCGAGTCATCGGGCTTCTGGTCTACGTGGATGGCGAGCTGGTCTTCTCTCGCCACGCAGACGCAGGGCTCCTCGACAGTCCCGCGCCACTCGTGCTGTTCGTGAATGGAGTCGCGGGAGGTGACCACGAGATCAAGATCTCCCTCGATCTGGTCGATGCAGCGCGCAATGCCCGAGAAGTGAGCGCCGCGTTCCAGGTGGCGCTCGCCGACGACGCCCGCAAGCTGGTGCGCGCCAAGGTTCTCGAGCCCAAGGGCCGAGCGGGCGGTGCGCCCACGATCCTGTGGACCGAGAGCGAGGAGGAGGCGTGACTCGCGTCGCGCGTCTTCGCATCGGCGAGCTTCTGGTTCGCGCGGGAGTGGTCACCGCCGAGCAAGTCGACGAAGCGCTTGCCCTCCAGGCCCAAAAAGGCGGCCGGCTGGGCGAGGTGCTGATCGGTCTCAAGCGCATCGACGAGACCGACCTCGGCGAAGCGCTGGCGCAACAGCTCGGCTTGTCGTTCGTGGGCGACCTCGCGACCCAGGAAATCGACACCGAGGTCGCGAGCCTGGTGCCGATCGCGTTCGCCAAGCGCTTCGGGTTGCTGCCGCTCGCGCGCGAGGACGGCGCGGTGCGGGTCGCGGTGACCGACCCCCTCGATCTCGCCTCCATCGATCAAGTGGCGCGTTTGGTCGGGGCACGCCCACGGCTGGTGGTCACTTCGCCGAAGGCGCTCATCGACGTGGTCAACCGCACTTACGACGTCGCGGGCGACTCGGCGCGGGACATGATCGAGGACCTCGACATCGAGAGCCTCGACACCCTCGCCCACGAGCTGGAAGAGCCCGAGGATCTCCTCGACGCCGACAGCGAAGCGCCGATCATCCGGCTGCTCAACACGCTCATGGCGCAGGCGGTGAAGGAGCGCGCCAGCGACATCCACATCGAGCCGTTCGAGCGCGAGCTGGTGGTGCGCTTCCGCATCGACGGCATCCTCCACGACGTGCTGCGCCCGCCCAAGCGCATCCAGAGCTCCATCACCTCGCGCGCGAAGATCATGGCGGGGCTCAACATCGCCGAGAAGCGGCTGCCGCAGGACGGCCGCATCCGCATCAAGATCGGCGGCAAGGACATCGACATCCGCGTGAGCGTGATCCCGGTGGCCCACGGCGAGCGCATCGTGATGCGCCTTCTCGACAAGGCCACCGTGGTGCTCGATCTGGAGCAGCTCGGTTTGCTCGAGGATCACCGCAACACCATGGAGCGGCTGATCCACCGTCCCAACGGGATCTTGCTGGTGACTGGACCCACCGGTAGCGGCAAGACCACCACGCTCTACGCCGGCATCACCCGCATCAACTCCGTCGACAAGAACATCATCACCGTCGAGGACCCGGTCGAGTATCAGTTGCGCGGCATCGGCCAGATCCAGGTGCATCCCAAGATCGGTCTCACTTTCGCGAGTGGCCTGCGCTCGATCCTCCGCCAGGATCCGGACGTGATCCTGGTGGGCGAGATCCGCGACCTGGAAACCGCCGAGATCGCGATCCAGGCATCGCTGACCGGCCACCTGGTGTTCAGCACCTTGCACACCAACGACGCTCCCGGCGCGGTGACGCGGCTGGTGGACATGGGCGTCGAGGCGTTCTTGGTGGCGTCGTCGCTCCTCGGCGTGCTGGCCCAGCGCTTGGTGCGCGTGATCTGCCCGCAGTGCAAGAAGCCCTATCAGCCCGCACCCGGCGAGCTCGAGGAGATCGGCCTCACGCTCACCGATCTGCCCGACGGCGTGATGTGGAAGGGCTCGGGCTGCAACGCCTGCATGCGCACCG
>CAYUSL010000624.1:0-3630 GCA_964447125.1 uncultured bacterium
TCCAGGCGCTCGTCGGCGAGTCGTTCGCCGAGATCTTCTTCGGCAACTGCACCACGCTCGGCATGCCGGCCGTGACGCTCGCGCGCGAGGACCTCAGCCAGCTCAAGGCGCTCATCCGAGACGAGCCGCGCGCCGAGGTGATCGTGGACGTGGCGCAGCAGGTGGTGATCTGCCGCGACCGGCGCTTTCCCACGCGGATGCCAGATGGCGCGCGCAAGCAGCTCGTCGAAGGCACCTGGGACGCCACTCGCACGCTTCTGGTCGCCACAGCCGAGATCCGAGCCACCGCCGCCCGGCTGCCCTACGTGTCGGGCTTCGCGGAGGCGACGCGATGAAGTGGGCGTCGGCGGTCGCGGATCACCCGACCACCGACGACGCGCTCGCCGAGGTCTGCGAATCCGTCCGTGGCGCGCTCGGCGCCGCACCCGCCGATCTGGTGGTGGTGTTCGCGTCGCCACACCACGCAGCGGCGTTCGACGCGTTTCCCGCGCGGCTCGGCCGCGAGTTCCCGGGCGCCATGCTCCTCGGCTGCTCGGCAGGTGGAGTGATCGGCGGCGGACGCGAGGTCGAAGAGCGGCCTGGCCTCTCGCTCACGGCCGCGAGCCTGCCGGACGTGCGCGTGAAGCCGATTCACCTGGAGCGCGAAGCTTTGCCGAGCGCGCCGTCGAGCCGCGACGCGTGGGAGGCGACGCTCGGCGTCCGTGCCGAGGACGACCCGCACTTCGTGCTGCTTCCCGATCCGTTCACGTTCGATCCCGAGCCACTGCTGGGCGCGCTCGACGCTCACTTCCCTACCGCCACCAAGATCGGCGGCCTCGCGAGCGGCGGGCGCAAGCCCGGTAGCAACGCGCTCTGGCTCGATCGCGCGACGCACCGATCGGGAGCGGTCGGCGTCTCGCTCTCCGGCAACGTCAGCGTGGACTCGATCGTCGCGCAAGGTTGCCGGCCGATCGGCGCGCCGATGTTCGTGACTCGCACCAAGCAGAACCTGCTCCTCGAGGTCGATGGCCGCCCGGTGTTGGAGGTGCTCATGGAGCTCTTCCAGACGCTGCCGCGGCGCGATCAGGACCTCGTCCGTCATTCCCTGTTCCTGGGCCTGGTCATGCGCGAGGACCAGCAGGAATACCATCACGGCGATTTCCTGATCCGGAACATCTTGGGACAGGAACGCGAGAGCCACGGGCTGGTGATCGGGGCGCTGCTTCGTCCCGGGCAAGTGGTGCAGTTCCACCTGCGCGACGCCGCAACCTCGCGCGAGGACCTGGTGTCGATGCTCGATCGCCATCAGCAGCTCGGCGCGAGTGCCGCGCCAGCCGGCGCCCTGCTCTTCTCGTGCCTCGGCCGTGGCACACACCTCTACGGCCGCGCCGATCACGACACCGAGCTCTTCGTCGACAAGCTGGGCACCGAAGCGCTGGGCGGGTTTTTCTGCAACGGCGAGATCGGACCGGTCGGCGGCCGGACGTTCCTACACGGCTACACCAGCTCGTTCGCGCTGTTTCGCGCCAAGCGCTGACGCCGAGGTACCACGCCGCGCACACATGATCGAGCTCGTTCTCTTCGACGCCGTAGGAACGCTCTTTCGGCCGCGCGGTTCGGTGGGCGACGTCTACGCAACCGACGCCAGCGAGCAGGGCTTGATCCGCGACCCGGCGCGCTGGGGGGCCGAGTTTCGGGCAGCGTTCCACGCGATGCCGCGCATGGCGTTCCCCGGCGAGAGCGCCGAGCGGATCGTGGCGCTCGAACGGGCGTGGTGGCGCGAGCTGGTGGGCCGCGTCCTCGACGCGCTCGCGGCACCGCCGGGCTTCGATCGCGAGCGCTACTTCAGCACGCTCTTCGAACGCTTCGCCGGTGCGGGCGCATGGCAGCTCTACGACGATGTGCTGCCCACGCTGGAGACGCTCGCTGCGCGCGGCGTGACCTCGGGGATCGTCAGCAACTTCGACGGCCGCTGCAGACGGGTGTGCGCAGCACTCGGGATCGTGCGATTCATGGCCAGCTTCACGCTCGCGAGCGAGGCGGGCGTTGCCAAGCCGGATCCCGCGATCTTCGCCGTGGCGCTCGCGAAACACGGTGTTCGCCCTCGTCGAGCGATCCACGTGGGCGACCATCCCATCGAGGATGCGATCGCGTCACGAGCGCTCGGCGTGAAAGCGCTGCTCCTCGATCGCCGCAAGCGACCGACCGGGCCCGGCGGGGTGACCCGGATCGGCTCCCTCAGCGAGCTGATCCCGCATCTCGACGAGGCCGCACGCTAGACTCGCCGCGACCGAACGGAGACCGAGAGATGACGACCGCCCACACCCAGCACGCCACCGCGGAAACGCCCGCGACGATCGAGCGCAAGCTCCGGGAAGCGCTGGCACCCACGCATTTCGCGATCGGCGACGACTCGGCGAAACATCGCGGACACAAGGGTGCGAGCGGCGGAGGGCACTACGACGTCGTGGTGGTCTCGGAGCGCTTTGCGGGCCTGAACGCGGTCGAGCGCCAGCGCCTCGTTTACTCGATCCTGGCCGCGGAGATGGGCTCCGAGATCCACGCGCTCGCGATGCGCACGCTCACCCCTGCGGAGTGGGCGAAAGCGCCATAGCGCGTCCTGGCGACGCGCCTCAATCGCAGGGCGCCGTGGAATCGTTCGCGGCGCGCGGCAACGTCGCGACTCCGTCGCGCACCAAGCTCGCGAGGAAACAACCGTAAGCGTGCTTTCCGTCTTCGCGCTGGAAGAGCACGTAATGCCCCTCGTTCGTGAACGAGTCCGCGCGGAACTGACGGACGACGGCGGTCACGCTGCCGCCACCGTCGCCGGCGACGTTGCCGCGCACCGGCGCGTCGCTGAGCACGTGACCCGAGATCGCGAGATCGTCGCGGATCGCGTCGTCCACCAGCGGTCCCACCGCGTCGAGGCCGAGCGCAGCCACTCCCGGATTCTCCGCGGGAGGCGGGTTGTACGTGTCGAGAATGCCGAACGACGCGAACACGGACCGTGAACGGCTACCGTGAAGCGGCTCGCGCACGATGTAGGGCTCGTAATCGAGCGGCTCCGCTTCCTCCCAGCCGGTCTGGATCACGCTCAGGAACGGCCGGAAATCGTCGAGGTCCTCGCCGGGCGCCAAGAGCAGCCGCACCACCGGCGCCAGCGGGATCGGCTGCGACTTGTACTGGACCTGGCGGATGTACGACACACCCGAGCCCGAGAACACCGCACCCTCGATGGCGGGCTCGATCGCGACGAACGGCGGCCCCACGGTGGAGCCGGTCGAGTGGCCCATGAAGAGGAGATGCGCGGCGTCGTAGCGAACGAGTCCATCGGCGGCAGCGCGCGTGTCCACGCCCGGGCAATCGCTCGCATCGAACGCCAACGTGCGCAGCAGCCGCACCGCCACCGTCTGCTCGAACGCCGATTGGCGCACGTTGTCGCGAAACGCCACCGGGTTGAGGAAGTTGAAGAAGAGCAACCCACCGGTGGGATTGCCGCGATTCACGTTGGTGGCGCCGTCCTTACCAAACGCAGCGATTCCGCGGCGCGCCAGGACCTGCGCGGGTCCCGAGCCGGGCGCCGGGTCTGGCAATGCGCCGCGCTCGATCACCTCGCGGTAGGTACCGCTGCCGCCGTGCTCGTAGAGGAGG
>CAYUSL010000625.1:0-3621 GCA_964447125.1 uncultured bacterium
ACGCATGAGCGTAGATTACCAGGGTAATGAAGGCACGCAACAGCACGCTGGGCCACGCCGCGTTGCGTGGCCAGCCGGGTGGTCGGTAGCATCGAACGACGGCGTCGGCGCGACGCCGTCTTCTGTCTGCATCCGGGGGATCCGATGAACGGGAAGTCTGGTTCGAGGCGCGCGCGCCTTGCGGCCTCGCTGGCGATGGTGTGTGCGATCGCGGCGGTCACGGGCTGCGCGCCGAGCGTGAGCACGGTCGAGCCGAATCCTGCTGCGGCTGGCGATACCGTGACGATCCACGGCGCAAACTTCGGCGTCGACGGCGACGGCAACACCTTCGCGGTCACCTACGACGGTGCGCCGCTCACGGTCGTGTCACGCACGGCAACCGAGATCGAAGCCCAGCTTCCGAGTTCCAAGCCGGTGGGCACGTACGATCTGATCGTGAAGGTGGGTGTGCTCGCATCGCCGAGCTTCGGGCACACGATCTACACGGCACCCGAGCCGTGGCAGAACGCATCCGCCAAGGCCGACGCCTTCCAGCTCTTCTACCAGGAGCGCGTGCGCCGGGTGGTGCGCTCCCACAACCGCTTCTCGCTCCTCAACGATGCCGTACCGGCGATGACGCTCGGCGCCACGTTCGTCGCCCATCACGGCGACGACTGGGAGATCGAGGCCCATCCCAAGGACAACAACGAGATCGGTCAGAGCGCTTTCAACGCGTGGCAGGCCTACCGCGTGTTCCACACCCGCGATCTGGCGCTGACGCTGATCCGCATGTTCGAGGGCATGGTGATCGGCGGCAGCGCCTCCGGTCACCCGGGGATCACCTCGCGCGAGTGGCAGCCGGGCTGGACGCTCACCATCGATGGACTGGCCGGCGGCACGGTCACGCGCACCCACGACGGCCACTCGGTGGATCCTGGCGAGAGCTTCCCGCCTGCGCTCGAAAGCGAGATCGCCTCCACCTTCTTCGCCGATGGCCGCTACACGTATCGCGTGGATCCCACCGAGACCTACTTCACCGCCGAGCCGCTCTTCGCGATGGGCTCGTACGCCGTCACGTTCGTGTTCTCGGGACTGCCCAATTTCTTGCGCATATCGGATTGCTGCTCGTCCTTCATGGTGAGCCAGCTCGGCACGTACATGGGCTATTTCTGGGGCAATCACGATTCGCGCGACAATTTCCCGGATCACGCGATCGGCTACCTCGCGGCGCGCGAATGCGCCGCCGATCCGAGCGTCGACGCGGACCTGCGCGAGTCGTGCGCGCGCGCCGCCGCGGTGGGCCGCGCCATCGGGGATGCGGTGGTGGGCCACGGCTACAACCTGATGACGGTCGGCGAGACCACGCCCTACGACCAGCTCATCGTCGCCGGTGCCGTGCGGCCCGATGGCAGTGTCGAGGACCAAGACCTGGGCTCGATGAACTCGTGCCAGATGTCGTACATGGCCAAAGCGCTCTCGACTGCGGGCCTCGCCTCGCCAGTCGAGGTCGTATCCGTGCCGGGCTCGTACGAGGTCCTGCTTCTTCAGATCATCTTCGACGCGCTCGGGCTGCCGCCGCCGACGATCGTGCCCACCTGCAAGCACCTCGACGACGCCTACTTCGGCTTGAGCTGGGGCGATCTGTTGCGCATCGAGGTGAACGGCACCCCCGTGTTCGACGTTCTCGACGATCTACTGGCGGCGGACGCCAACGCGTGGCTGCCGATCTTCCATCAGCTCGTGGACGCTCTGGAGCAGCCCGAGCGCAGTACGCGCGTGCTCGTCTACCACGGCCGCCAGACCGCCAACGAAGCGGTCACCGCCGCCGCGCAGGCCACACTCAGCCAGATCGCCGAGGTCCACCGGCGCGTGGCGCAGGCGATCTTCGACTGGGCGACCGGTGTGGGTGCCAATCCCGGTGAGGCGTCGTGGGCGAGTCGCCAGCTCTACCAAGCGGCGATGGTCGCGGTGCCGTTCGGCGTCGGTGGCGCGAGCTACGCCGTGGCCGATTTCGGCCCGGGCCTCACGGACGCGCAGGGTTACGAAAGTGCGCTGACGCGTGGCGAATCGTCGCCCTGGGGATTGCTCAGCGACGCGCAGATCCAGGCCAACATCGACGCCGAGCTGGCGAGCTCCCATCCCTGGAATCAGGAGCGTTACGCGGCGCGCTTCCCCGACGGCCCGCCGCTTCGTCGTGCCGGTGATCACTACGAGGCGGTGGGCGCCGACGGCGAGTTCCACGCGATCCCGAACCCGAGCCATCAGTGGTTCGGTGGCGTCGATCTCATGCGCGAGGCGCCGCTGTGCTCGCTCGCGCCCACGGCGCTCGATTGCACGTGGGCAGTGCTCGGCTGCGCGCGGCCGGACCTCGACGGAAGCCATGCGGTGGATGGCGCGGACACGGCCGCGTTCCAGGCCGCGTGGTCGGTCTACGGTCCGTCGGCGACGTGCGACGCCGGCAACGACTGGTGTGGTGGCGCCGACCTCGACCGCAACGGCACGCTCGACGCCGACGATCAGTCCTTCATGTCCGCCGCACAGGGCTGCTGGTACTGAGCGTTCGACTGCTTCACGGTTCGTACCAGATCGGCGAGGTCCAGGCGCGCTCTTGGCCGGTCTTGGCGATCGCCGGATCGGTGCACGCAGGCGGGCGATCGGCGGGAGCGAGCGCCAGACACTCGCGCGTGCTCCAGCGGCACGTGGGGTTCTCGAGGACGCGGGCGTAGTAGTACGCGTGCTGGCTCTGCTCGAAGGTGGGATCGGTCCACACGGTGCAGAGCTCGTCGTAGCCGCCACCGTGAGGCTCGCAGGTGTCGAGGTCCACGCTGGCGCCGTTGGCAGCGTTGCCGGCGACGTCGAAGACTTGCTCGTGAGCGCTGCCGTCGGCATCGAGCCAGCCTTTCACGATCTGGATGCGCTGGAGTGGCGTGCCAGGGCGATCGGCGAGGTCGGGATCGCGTAGCGCTGCGGCCACGAACGTGGGAGCCGTCGCGCCGCCCGGCGCTTTGGGTAGCTCGCCGCCCATCGGCACGCCGTCGCGATAGCCGATCCGCACCATTTCGGGGTTCGCGCAGAGATCGCCCGGATAACGCCAGCCGCCGAAGAAGCGCGGCGCGATCCGCGGCCCGCTGGTGCCGAAGGTCTCGCGACGCGCGAGCGCGGTGAAGATCGCGTCGCGCGAGTTCTCCTGGGACCACACACCCGCGAGCCCGCCGGGGTTGTTGGCGAGCCCGCCGGGGAGGAGGCTCGCCGGCGTGAGCCGTTTCACCGGCGTGTCTTCCTGATCGCCCGAGTGCCCCTGCCAGCGATCTTCCTCGGTGGCGCCGGGAGTGGCGTTGTGGGTGTCGGTGCTGGCGATGATTCCCAGCCGGAACGGATTCACGCCGAGCCGCATCTCCTCGGCCATGCCGCGCAGCAAGGCGCCGCGCAGGAAGTCGCGGTACGAGACGCAGCCGTTACCCGAGCCGATCACGCCGCCGATGCCTTCGCCTTCGCCGCAGTTGTCGGCCACCGACCGCTGCTCCTCGAATGAGCACTGCTCGTCGGGCTCGCCCATGAGCCCGGGGAAGGGGAATTGCGTGGAGCATTCGCTCTCGCCCTTGTGCTGGAACACCTCCATCAGCGGCTCGAGCCGCGCCCGCC
>CAYUSL010000626.1:0-3612 GCA_964447125.1 uncultured bacterium
GTCGACCTCTGCGCCCGCCCCCGTCGCGTTGAAATGAAAGAGCGTGCCGTTGGTCAGGTTGACCGCGGTGAGCACCGGCAGCTTCACCGTGCCTCCGCCGTACGCGTAGGCCTCGAGATAGCTACCGGTGGAGGCGCTGAACGTCGTCAGCGCGGGCAGGCTCAAGAGCGAGCCGGTACCGTTCGAATAGAACGGGTTGTTCGCGTAGCAGGGCTTGTTGCTCGCGTTGCAGGTCATCGAGGTGACGGAGGGGAGCGTCACGTGACCGCCGCCAGTGGCCGTGATGGACGCGTTGTCGATGTTGGCGAGTGACGTGAGGCTTGCCGACGACGTCGCGCCATCCACGGTGATGCGTCCACCCGAAAGATCGGTCACCCCGTTCGCGGTCAGCGAGCCACCGCCGTTGATCGAGAGGATCGCGCCGGCGGCGGACGGTGCACCGCCCAGCGTCAGCGTGCCGCCCGCGCCCACGGTGATCGACGATCCAGCCACGGACGTGAGGCTGGGAAGCGAGATCGTGGCCCCGGCAACGCTCAACGTGCCGGAGATGGTGGTGAGCGCGGAGGTGAAGCCGTTGCCGAGGCCCGACATGGTGACCGCGCCGGCGAGGGTGGCGAGGCTTGGCGCCTTCACCAGCCCGCCGCTTCCGATGATCACGCTCGCGGCGGTCGGGAGCGTGACGAGTGCGTCGATGTCGACCTCGGCGCCAGTACTGGTGGCGTTGAAGTGGAAGAGCGTGTTGGTGAGGTTGACGCTGGTCAGCGCCGGTAGCTTCACGGCGCCGCCGCCGTACGCGTATGCCTCGATGTAGCTGCCGGTGGAGGCCGTGAACGTCGTGAGCGCCGGCATGCTGATCAGCGAGCCGGTGCCGTTGGCGTAAAACGGGTTGTTCGCGTAGCAGGGCTTGTTGCTCAGGTTGCAGGTCATCGAGGTGACGGCGGGCAGCGTCACGTGGCCGCCGTTGTTCGCCGAGACGGAGACGTTGTCGATGTTGGTGAGCGCGGTGAGGCTCACCGAGGACGTGCTGCCGTCCACGCTCACGCGACCGCCGGAGAGGTTGGTCACCCCGTTCGCGATCAGCGACCCGCCAGCGTTGATCGAGAGGATCGTGCCGGCGGCGGACGGTGCGCCGCCCAGCGTCAGCGTGCCGCCCGCGCCCACCGTGATCGAAGAACCGGCGACCGTCGTCAGGCTCGGAAGCGCGATCGTGGCGCCGGCCACGGTGAGCGAGCCGGTGACGGTGATGAGAGCAGACGTGAAGTCGTTGCCGGTGCCCGACATCGTGACCGCGCCGGCGAGGGTGGCGAGGCTTGGCGCCTTCACCAGCCCGCCGCTAGCGATGATCACGGTCGCCGCGGTGGGAAGCGTCGCCAGCGCGTCGATGTCGACCTCGGCGCCGGTGCCGGTTGCGCTGAAGTGAAAGAGTGTCCCGTTGGTGAGGTTGAGCGTGGTGAGCACCGGCAGCTTCACGGTCCCGCCGCCGTACGCATACGCCTCCAGATAGCTGCCGGTGGAGGCGCTGAACGTCGTCAGCGCGGGCAGGCTCAAGAGCGAGCCGGTACCGTTCGAATAGAACGGATTGTTCCCGTAGCAGGGCTTGTTGCTCGCATCGCAGGTCATCGAGGTGATCAACGGGAGCGTGAGGTGCCCGCCGTTGCTTGCCGTGAGCGACGCGTTGTCGATGTTGGTGAGCGACGGCAGGTTCAGCGCCGACGTCGCCCCGTCCACGCTCAGCCGGCCGCTGGAGACGTTGGTCACCAGCGGGGCCGTGAGCGCGCCGCCGCCGTTCGCCTGAAAGCTCACGCCGGAGAAGTCTGCCGGCGTGTCGTTCGCCACCAGCGTCGCGCCCGCCCCGAACACGATGAGGGTGGACGCGGCGCTCGCCGACAGATGACCGTTCACGCGGCCGAGGCCGGTGACGGTCAGCGATCGGCCTGAGATCGCCAGGTTCGCGAACACGGTCAGCTCGTGGACGTAGGCGTCCGCGGTCGTCATGGTGATGGTCATCGGTGGTACCGGAAGATCGACGCCGACGTTCGAGCCGCTCGGTGGCACCATGCCGTCGCGCCAATTGGATGGGACGTTCCAGTCGCCGCCGGCTGGATTGCTCCAGCACGCGACGTGCGGGAACGCGTCGTTCCAGGGACAGACCGTCCCGGACTCGAAGTCGTTGGCGAAGAGGTCTTCCGCATGCGCGCGGAATGGAAGCGACAACGATGCGAGCACGGCGGTGAAACCCACGACGAGCGCGCGCGAGGCGTTGCGATTCATGGCTCGTACCCTGGAAGCTTCGAGAGCTTCGCGGTGATGCGGGAGGGGGTGGCGCTGCGCGTACAGTACCGCGAACGCTGCCGAGAGTCGTGCGGGGCGGCGCCATCCCTCAAACGGTCTCGCTCGCCACTGCGAGTTCTGGGGCGGCGGGTTAGGATCCAGGCAGCGTCGTCAGGGGGGTGCCGTGCAGTCACAGCCGACTCGCTCGATCGTTCCGGTGCTCGTCGCGATGCTGCCGTGGGTACTCGTGCAGCCAGCTCGTGCGGACACCGTGATCGTCTATCAAAACGGTTTCGAGTCGGCTGATCCCTGTGCGTGGGCGGCGACCGAACCACCCGTGACCTGCGATAGCGAGATGGTGTTCGTCCCCGCCGGAGCGTTCACGATGGGCGCCAGCGCGGGGTCGGGAATTCCCGGAGACGAGCAGCCGCCTCACACCGTGGAGCTGAGCGCCTTCTGGATCGATCGCACCGAAGTCACCGTGAATGCCTATGCAGCGTGCGTCGCCGACGCCGGCTGCACGGAGCCGGACTCCAACTCGTCGCTCGATCCCTATTGCAACTGGAATTCGAACCGGTCCGGCACGCATCCGATGAACTGCGTCGATTGGGCGCGCGGGCAGGCGTATTGCGCGTGGGCCGGAAAGCGCTATCCGACGGAGGCCGAGTGGGAGAAGGCGGCCCGCGGTCCAGACGCGCGGACGTATCCGTGGGGCAGCGCAACTCCTTCCTGCGACTACGCGGTGTATTTCGAGCTGACGCTCGGCTCCGCGGGGTGTGGCACGGATCACACGCTGCCGGTGGGGTCGAAGCCCGCGGGTGCCTCGCCGTATGGCGCTCTCGACCTGATCGGGAACGTCTGGGAATGGATCAGCGATTGGTACGACGCGGGCTATTACGCGGTGAGCCCAGCCACCGATCCGCAAGGCCCCGAAAGCACGGTCACCAACTTGCGAGTCATACGAGGCGATGCCTGGGACGATTCGCATTCCACGTTTCTGCGCAGCGCGAATCGTCTTTACAACTTCCCGACCCAGTGGAGCCGCGCCATCGGCTTCCGGTGCGCACGCGACGGCAGCGAGCCTGGCGTGGTCCGCGCGCCGCTCCGTGACCAGCCCAATCACCCTTAGCCGGCAGCCAATGTCCCCTCGCGGGCGAGGGGGGCGCGCGCGGGTCGGGATCACGGCGGCGGGGTGACTCCCGTGTAGAACTGCCCGAATAGCTCGTTGTCGGGGTCGCCAGTGTTGTCGACGATGGTGGCGCGATCGAAGGCACGATCGTTCCAGATGCCGACGAATCCGACCACGTCGTCCTCCGCGTTGAACGACGTCCGTCCCACCTC
>CAYUSL010000627.1:0-3600 GCA_964447125.1 uncultured bacterium
TCGGCCACGTCCGCTACTCGACCACGGGCTCGTCCACGCCCGACAACATCCAGCCTTTCTTCGGGACCTATGCCGGTGGGCACATCGCGCTCGCTCACAACGGCAATCTGATCAACGCCGACGATCTCAAGCGCGAGCTCGAATCGCGGGGTGCGCTCTTCCGCGGTACCAGCGACACGGAGGTGATCCTCTACCTCGCCATTCAGTCGCGGCAGGCGTCCGCCACCGACCGCATCGTCGAAGCGCTCTCGCGCGTGAAGGGTGCGTACAGCCTGGTCGTGCTCACCGACGACTCGCTGATCGCCGTGCGGGATCCGCACGGGTTTCGGCCGCTGGTGCTGGGCAAGGTCCGCGACGGGCACGTGGTGGCTTCGGAGACCTGTGCCTTCCGGCTCGTGGACGCCGACTACCTGCGCGAGATCGAACCGGGCGAGGTGGTCGAGATCACCCGCGATGGCATTCGCTCGTTCTTCCCGTGGGGACGATCGACGTCACCGGCGCGCTGCGTCTTCGAATATGTGTACTTCGCGCGCCCGGACAGTCTGGTGTTCCAGCGCAACGTCTACGTGGTTCGGCGCGAGATGGGGCGGATCCTGGCGCGCGAGGCGCCCGTCGAGGCCGACGTCATCGTGCCGGTGCCCGACTCGGGTGTGCCCGCGGCCATCGGCTTCTCGGAGGAATCGGGAATCCCCTACCAAAACGGGCTGATTCGCAGCCATTACGTGGGGCGTACGTTCATCGAGCCGCGCGACTCCATTCGTCACTTCGGTGTGCGCTTGAAGCTCAGCCCGGTCCACGAGGTGCTGCGTGGCCAGCGGGTGGTGGTGGTCGACGATTCGATCGTGCGCGGCACCACCAGTCGCAAGCTCGTGCACCTCTTCCGGAAGGCGGGAGCCCGCGAGGTGCACATGCGCATCAGCTCGCCGCCCACCATCGGCTCTTGTTACTACGGCGTCGATACGCCCAACCGCGACGAGCTGATCGCGGCCAAGCAGTCGGTCGATTCGATCCGCGACTACCTGGAAGCGGACTCGCTCGCCTACTTGAGCCTGGAAGGCTTGCGTAACGCCGCCGGCAACCACGACGGCTATTGCGACGCCTGTTTCACGGCGCGCTATCCGGTGCCGGTGGGGTCGGCGTCGAACACGCAGCTTCCTCTCTTCGAGAGCTCGCCGGCGCCGCACGACGGGATATCCGGATGACGTCCTGTGCTCGGCATTCGGCGCCGCGCTCGTCCGCCCGACCAGCGCGCCGTGTCGCCGCGCTCGCCCTCGTGCTCTCGGCCGGCTGCGGGCTCTTCGACGCCGACCGGTTTCATTTCTGGCGGCACGATCCGCTCTCCGACACCTACCTGAGCGCGCTTGGGTCTTGGACCCGCGAGGCGCAAGTACCCGAAGAGCTGACGCTTCGGCTTGGTCTCTCGGCGGTGTGGATGTCGAGCGAGTTTCGTGCCGCCCTCGACACCGAATCGCGACGGCTCTTGAACCTGTCGCCGGAAGCCGCGTCGCCGATCCTGCCCGCGCCGGTGACCGGCGGTGTGGATCTGGTGGTGGCCGTCGCAGGCCCGTCGGAGAAGGAGTTGGCGCTCGAAGCCAAGCAGCCGTTCTGGAACCTGCTGCTCATCGATCCCCAGGGTGGACGCTGGAAACCAGCACGCATCGCGCGCATCGACGATCGGTCACCCGATCGCAGGCTCTTTCCGTTCCACGACAACTGGAGCCGCCTCTATCTGGTGAGCTTCCCCGCCGAGGTCGCGCGTGCCCCGGGCAGCGGCAAGCTCACCCTCGAAGCGACCGGCGTCTACGGTCGCACGTCGGTCGACTGGAAAGTCTGACCGCAGCACGCGCGGCGGAGCAGGGCGTGTCGATCTACGGCGCACCCAATCCGATCGTTCGGCCGATCCTGCTTTCGCGCTTTCATCGACTGCTCAGCGGATTCTTGCTGCTCATCTCGGTGACCGGCCGCAAGAGCGGCAAGCGGCACACGTTCCCCGTGATGTACGCGCGCGATGGGGCGGACATCGTCATCGTCGCCGGTTGGGCGTCGAACAAGCGCTGGTGGAAGAACCTGATCGGCGGCGGTGAGGTCACGCTGCGCGTCGCCGGTGAAACGGTCGATGGCTGCGGAACCGCGTTGGTCGATCGCTCGGCCGAACGCGGTCGCGCGCTGCGCGCCTACCTGACGCGCTACCCCGCGGCGAAGAAGACCGTCGGCGCGCCGAGCGATTGGCAATCGGTAAGCGACGCCGCACTCGGCGACAGCCGTGGCGACGCAGCCGTGGTGCGGGTGGTGCTCGCGCGCTGAGCGTCCGCGCGAGCCCGCGCGGCGTACCTGCAGCCCGGGCAAGCGGAGCTCACCCAGCTATACTCGCGGCGGTTTCCGGCGCCGACATCGCGGCGACCACGAGGATCACGTCTCATGTCGAACAAGGGCTTCAATCGCTTCGAACGAGCCACCGGCTACGTCGTCTCCGACGGGTTGCGCGAGGCCGTCAATTTGGCGCTCTGCCTCGAACGTCCGCTGCTGCTCAAGGGCGAGCCGGGCACGGGCAAGACCGTGCTCGCCGGCCACGTGGCCGACGCGATCGGCTTGAAGCTCATCCGCTGGCACGTGAAGTCGACGACCAAGGCTCAGGACGGCCTCTACGTCTACGACACGGTCGCGCGTCTTCACGACAGCCGCTTCGGCGACCACGACGTCCGCGACATCGAGCACTACATCAAGCTCGGGCCGCTCGGCGAGTCGTTCGCGTCGGATGCCCAGGTGGTGCTCTTGATCGACGAGGTCGACAAAGCGGATCTGGAGTTCCCCAACGATCTCCTGAACGAGCTCGACCTGATGCGCTTCACGATCCACGAGACCAATCGTGAGATCGCCGCCAAGCACCGTCCGCTCGTGGTGATCACGTCGAACAACGAGAAGGAGCTGCCGGACGCGTTCTTGCGGCGCTGTGTCTTCCACTTCATCGAGTTCCCGAGCCCCGAGCTCATGCGCGAGATCGTGCGCGTCCACCATCCGGATCTCGAGGATCGGCTGCTGGAGCAGAGCCTCGAGGTCTTCTACGCGCTCCGCGGCATCGCCCAGGTGCGGAAGCCGCCCTCGACGTCGGAGCTGATCGACTGGCTCGCAGCGCTTCAGACCGCGGGCGTCAGCCCGGACGTGATCCGCAAGAAGCTGCCCATGCTCGGCGCGCTGCTCAAGAAGGAGCAGGACGTGGAAGTCGCGCGCCGAGCCGTCCTCCACTGATTCGCCTGGGGGATCGCATGCCGAGCATGCCGAAGGACGTCGCCGCGGGCCCGCTCTTCGCGCGGCTTCTGTTCGAGCTGCGCGCGCGCCGTGTTCCCGTCGGCATGACCGAGTGGATGACGCTCATGCGCGCGCTGGCACTCGGCCTGCACCACGCGAGCTTGACCGGCTTCTACCATTGCGCCCGTTCGATCCTGATCCACTCCGAAGCGCATTTCGACGCCTTCGACCAGGCCTTCGGTGTGGTGTTCCACGGCATCGAAGCCACCGCGCTCGAGATCACCGACGATCTGCTCGAATGGCTCAAGGACCCGAAGCGGTTCAACCTGAGCGCCGAGCAGCTCGCCGAGATCC
>CAYUSL010000628.1:0-3596 GCA_964447125.1 uncultured bacterium
CTCCGCGAGCCGGAAGGCGAGCCACGAGCGAAGCGAGTGACTCGGGGGTGGGACCCGGCGCGGCTTGGCCGCGACGGGCGGGGGGCTTGAAAAGCCCTCCGAGAAAACATCGCCTAGCCCCGAAGCGAGCGCTTCGGGGCTAGCGCAACGAATCCAGGTCGTATTGGGTGAAGTGGCGCAGCACGGTCAGTGTCGGAGGCGAGGCACCGGAACCGTACGCCCAACGCCAGAACGCATGGCCGAGCTTGCGGTAGCGCCACGCCACCTCCACGTCGAGGACACGTTCGCCGGCCTCCGGCAGATCCAACTCGAAGACGTCCTCGAGGGTGCCTCCCGGCGGCAACACGCGATCGACGGTCGTGGTCGCCGCGTCCCAGATCCGGTAGTGCTCGATCGGCCGCCCCTCGCCGTCGAGCATGCGTCCCCCCAGCGTGTGCGTGCCGGGGAGGAGCTCGTCGTCGGCGCCGGTACCGCCACTCGCGAGCACGACTCGTCCCGCGCGATCGGTCACCCGCACCTCGAGCCAGGTCTCTTGGATGTCGAGGGAAGACGCCGGGAACGCATGGGTCATGCGGGTGCTCGCGGTGCGAACCGTGAAACGAGCGCGTCCGTCCTCGATGGGCACCAGCTCGCTCGCGAGCGTCAGGTAGAAGAAGCTGCCCAGGCGGTCGGCGCCGAGCCGGAAATCGCGGCGACCGCCCTTGGCGTACAGGTCCTCGAGCGCACGAACGAACGTCTCGCTTCGACTCCAACGTCCGTTGAGCTCACCGAAGCGCGGCATGCCGAGGATCTCGAAGGTGGAGAGGTTCGCGCCGGGGAAGAAATGATTTCGCCCGCGGCCGGCAAGGCCGAGATCGCTGGCACGCTCCATGTGGCAATCCACGCAGCTCGGTCCGGGCGCGAGCTCGCCGAGCGAGCCGTGATGACAGGCGAGGCAGAACCGATCCTCGCCGATGACCTCGGGCGTGAATGCGCGGCCGTGGGCGCGCGGGTTGAGGCTCAAGAGGAAGCGCTCTGACGCCGCGATCGGGCCACCCTGCTCCTCGGCCTCGCGGAAAGGCGCGAGGAGGGCGCGATCGAGGCTCACGGTGTAGCGAGACCGACGGGCATCCACGACCGACGCGTCGCGGACCGAGTGGCAGAACACACAGGGGAGCGCGTCGATCGAGCCAGGCACGCCGCGCGGCGCGCCACCTGCCAAGAGTGCCGCGGGGACGTGGCAGCCCGCGCAGATCCCCTCGTTCGCCGCACCCTTCTCGTTCGCCAGCAAGTCGAGAACGCGCTGGATGTGCGGCGTCTGGTAGGAGATCCCGTGAAGCGAGTGGCGGGCGTCCTCGAGCACCCCGCCGTGGCAGCCATCGCCGTCGCCGCAGCTTCGCGAGACGTCGAGCCACGCGGCGCTGACGCTGCGGGCGTCGGGGGCGCGCTCCGCAGGATCACGCTCCTCGAAGGGGCGATTCGCGAGGTGGAACTCGACGGGCGGCAACCGACGCCGATCCATCGCCACACGCCCGAGGGCGTCGAACGTGAGCCCGACGCCTGCGAAGACGAGCACCGCGAGCGCGATGCGCCGCGCCACGGGCTTCCATCCAGCGATCCGCCGCGCCGGCGCCACCAGCACGAGCCAGCCCACCACCGTGGCGCCGACGCCGAGCACCGTGTGGAAATCGAAGATCATGCGCTCGGTGGGCCGACCGCGGGACGGCAGGATCAGCGCGCCCAACGTCGCCGTGAGCACCCACACCACCAGCGTGGCCACCTGCTTGAGGACGGTGCGCGGCCGGGTCACGCCGGCGAGAAGCGGGATCGCGCGCAACACCAAGAACACCACCAGCCCGAAGAGCGGCACCAGGATCTGCCCAGCGACCCGGTTGCTCACCTCGATGGGCAGATGCTTGAGCGCGAACACGCGCAGCAGCGCCAGGAAGAACACGGCCACGAACGCGAACCCGGTGACCGGCCCCAGCCCGGGCACTTCCTGCCGGAGCCGCGCGAACACGTTTCGCACCAGCGTCACGGTGACGAACGTGGCGAGAATGGGGTGCACGATCAGGTTGAGCCGAAACGCCGGCCCCCACGATCGCGACAGCAGATTGAGAAGCCCAGACAGCACCACCAGCACGAACAACAGCACGTGGCGCGCGGGATCTCGTGACGATTCGCCGTCGCTCATCGATGCGCTCGGTGTCCGTGACTCAGCCGGACGCAAGAGCCGCCCGCGGCGGATCGAAACGATGACTCGGCAGCGCCGGGCCTGGCTTCTCGGCGATGCCGATCCGCGCCATGTGACACGCGGTGCAACCCGAGGTGCCACGGCATTGCTGCAACAGCCGCGGGCCCGCGTGCTCCGGTCGTTCGAGTACGTCCGAAGCAAGCGCCGCCGGTACGCTCGCCGGGAACTCGGTGAAGCGGTGGCACGCGACACACCGCGCGTCGGCGTCCGCCGCGCTCGCCGAGCCGAAGTCCTCGGCGTGCTCGCGCCACACACCCACCATCATCATGAGCGAGAGCGGCGTGCGCAGATACCAGCGCGGCAGCGCGAGCTCGAGCGCGCCGTCGCCAGCGACGGCACCCGTGGCACGCAGCCGATGGCAGACCAGACACGATAGGCCTTCGCGCTGCGCTTCCGGGGCAACCAGCCCACCACCGGGTGCGATCTCTCCGGCGAAGAGCGATAGCGGATCGTGACATGCGCCGCACACGCGTGCAGCGCGGATCCCGTGGGTACGCACGGTCACCTCGAGAGCCGCACGGTAGGCGTCGCCCACGGCGTTGCGATGCTTCGAGCCCAGCCACTCCGTGTACACGCTCGGATGGCACGCTCGATGGCCGCAGGCGTTCGAGCCACCGAGCGCCTCGGGTCGATACGAGCCGCCGGTCCCCGTCGCGGCGAGGCTCGGAGCGAAATCCGCGCTCGCCTCTCGCACCCACGGCGAATGCTCGCCGTCCTCGAACCAGAGCTCACGGGTCGAAGAGGCGTCGAGCGCCACCGCCGCGCAGCCCACCACGATCGACAGTGCGACCGCACGCCACCGGATCCCGCTGGCGCTGCCCGCCGCGCGCCGCCACGCCCACGCCACGTGCAGCGCCACCAGCGGCACCCCGAGCGCCAGCATCACGGTGTGCACCGGCAGCGCGGGCCCGCCCACCGTCAAGAGCGAAACGTAGGCTCCCACCCAGAACGCGAGCTTGATGCAGAGCCAGCCGATGCGCGCCACCCAGCGCTCCGGCGCGCTCAGCGCCGCGACGTCGCGTCGCACGTGGGTCAGCAGGTACGGCAGCGCGAACGCCAGGTAAGGCCGCCCGGCGAGCTGATGGAAGACCCGCAGGTTGAAGCTCGCCTGGGTGTAGCGCGGCAGGAACGCGACGATGACACCGCTCACCGCCATCGCCGTCGTGGTCGCGATCAAGAGTGCCTGGGCGAAGGCTCGCAAGCGGGGCCGATCGTTCCGCAGCAGCCACCACGAGCCGCCAAACACGCCCAGGTGCATCGGTGCATCGAGGATCGAGTACGACCCGAGCGCATAGAGCGCCACCAGGTAGAAGCCATCCAACGCAGTGAATGCGAAGAGCTGACGGAAAAATGCGCCTCGCGC
>CAYUSL010000629.1:0-3573 GCA_964447125.1 uncultured bacterium
TAGCTCTCGTCGTAGACACCGCGCTCGGCCTCGATCCGGTACCACTCGATCACCAGCCGCACCGCGTTGAAGCCCGATTCCGCGATGTGCTGGAACACCTCGGGTGGTGGTCGCACTTCCTTTTCGGGGCCGCGCTGGTCGTAGTCGTTGGGCAGGTTGATCCCGCGCAGCACGATCGCGCGCCCCTGGCGGTCGCGCAGAAAGCCACCGTCGACGCTGTAGAGCGGTGCCGCGGGTCGAGACGACTCGTCAGTGGACGAGGAGCACCCCAGACCGACGAGCAACGCCGCGAGCACGACGCTCGCGCGAGGCCATGCGCGCCGGCTCGGCTCGTCGACGACGGGGACGATCGCGCTGCCGGCAACGGGCCGCATGGCGCGCGATGGGATAGTCGTCACCGACGCTGCACGCAACCACGTCCGTTCGGCGCCGGCCGACAGACGCAGCTCGTCGCGTTCGCTGTGCGCATGGTGATCGTGATCGTCGCCGTCATCGGCGCGATCGGCTGGTACGTGTGGGCGCGATTGATTCGCGACCCCGCGTGGCCGTGGCCACGGCGGCGCTCGCTCACGGCGCTCTACGTCATCGCCGTGCTCACCGGCGTGATGGCGATGAGCACCGAGATGGATCCCCTGCGGCGCCAGCTCGGCGTGGGGCGCATCGCGGGAGTGATCGCGTTCAGCGCGTTCCTTCAGCTCTGGATCGGCTTCGCCCTCGTGAGCATTCCCAAACGCATCGCCACACGCCTCACCCGGCACCGCGCCGCACGTCGTGCGCGCGTCGACGAGGATGCGATTCCAGCGAAGCCCGAGGTGACGTTGGATCGACGTCACTTCGTTGCACGCGTCACGGCGTCGGCCGTGGGAATCACCGCCACGACCGCCTCGGTCGTGGGCTATCGCAACGCCTGGGACATCACAGTGCCGGAGGTTCCGGTGCGGCTCGCGCGCCTACCGATCGCCCTCGATGGCTTTCGGCTCGTGCAGATGAGCGATCTCCACCTCGGTCGGCTCCCGGGCTCGAGCTTTCTGGCGCGAGTCCTCGAGCTCACCGAACACCAGCGGCCCGATGCAGTCGTCATCACCGGCGACCTGATGGAAGGCACGGTCGCGCGCCTCACGCCCTTGATCGAGCCCTTGGGCGCGCTCGCCTCGCGCCGGCCCGTGTACTTCACCACCGGGAACCACGACTATTACGCGGGCGATGCGGTGAAGTGGGTCGAGGTGCTCACGCGCCTCGGCGTACGCGTGCTCGTGAACGAACGCGTCACGCTCGGCGATGCCGCGCGTGGCGGCGCGAGCTTCGACCTCGCCGGAATCCCCGATCGAACCGCCGGCCGCTTCGTGCCCAGCCACGAGCCCAACGTCGACACCGCTCTCGCCGGACGCGATCCCGAGCGCGCGCTCGTGCTCCTCGCCCACCAGCCCGCGCAGATCGAGAGCGCCGCGAATCGCGGCGTGGGCCTGCAACTCTCGGGACATACCCACGGCGGGCAGTTCTTCCCGATCGGCATCCTCGAGCGCCTCGCGATGACGTACGTCGCCGGGCTCCACCGCCACCCCGACGGCACCCAGATCTACGTGTCGCGAGGCACCGGCTTCTTCGGCCCCGCGCTGCGCACCTTCGCTCCCGCCGAGCTTCCCGTGATCGTGCTCACGACCTGAGCGAACCAATCCCCTTGCGCCACGAGCACGAGCTCGGATGCCGGAGAGCGTCCAACGTCACGCGACGATGACGCGATTTCGTCCCGAGCGCTTGCCGTCGTAGAGGGCGGTATCGGCGCGATTCAGCATCTCCCGCAACCCATCTTCCGCGCCCTGAAGCTCCGTCACACCCACGGTGACGGTGCAGCGGGTACCCGGTGGGATGACCTCGCTCTCGAGCGAGCTCGCTTCCACGGCGCCACGCAATCGCTCCGCCAGCTCGTGCGCCTTGTCCCGATTGGTTTCCGGCAACACGATCCCGAACTCTTCGCCGCCGAGCCTTCCGACCAGATCGCATCCGCGCACGGATCGCAACAACGCGCGAGCGATCGACACCAGCGCCTGATCGCCAGCCGCGTGACCATGGGCGTCGTTGATCCCCTTGAAATCGTCGATGTCGACCATCAAGAGCGACAGCGGCCGCACGTAACGACGTGCACGGCGCAACTCGGCCTCCGCCAGATCGAGCAGCCGCGCTCGATTGTCGAGCCCGGTGAGCGCATCCGTGTACGCGAGCCGCGTGAGCTCCTTGCGCTGCTGAAAGTTCTGCATCAGCAGCACGTAGAAGCTGTGACCCGTCATGGTGCTCAACACGGCGACGCCGATCGACAGCGCCACCGCGCTGAAGTCCGGTGGAATCGCCGGCTGACCGGGCGCGTGACCGAAATGCCCGAGCAGCACCGCGCACGCCGTCCCGAACGAGAGCGCCGCGCGCGGCACGAGCGGCACGATGAAGAGCATGCTCGCGAGCGGGAAAGTCAGGCAGCCGTGAATCCAAGGCTGATTCGACCACGCGACGGAGGAGAGGAGGCCGTACGTGAAACCCGAGAACCCCAGCAGCAAGAGCGTGGCGGCCAGGTACGGCGAACGTTGCCGCTGGGCGATGCGCCGGAATCCAAGCATCGTGCCCACCGCAGTGGCGAGAAAGATCCAACGCCACATCAAGAAGAGCGACCCCGCGACCCCGCTCGGGCGACGAGGAAGGAGAACCCGGTGAAATTCATCGACGCAGCGAAGCTCGTGACGTGGCCGCTCGAGCTTCGTACCCGGCGGCTCGTCCTCCGGCCCCCCACCGACGCGGACTTCACGACGTGGCGCAAGGCCCACCTCGAGGCGTTTCCTGCACGAGACAAGCACGACCACGGCCCGGCCAATCCGAAGGCGGTTTCGCGCCGCGCCTGGCGGAGACTGCTCTCGCGCCAGCAGCGTTTTGCACGGCGTGATCGCTGGTACGTGTTCGGCGTCTTCGAACGCCGCACTGGCGCCTACGTGGGGTTCGTGGATATCGCGACGATCTCGCGAGGAGACTGGAACTCGGCGAACCTCGGATACGTGTTTCAGAACCAGTTCCAAGGCCGCGGCTACGCCACCGAGGCGGTGCGCGCCGTGCTGCGGGCCGCCTTTCACAAGCTGCATTACTGGCGTTTGGAAGCGGCTTGCCGAGTCGACAACCCGCGGTCGATCGCGCTCGCGAAGCGCGCTGGGATGACCCGCGAAGGGATCCGCCGCCGCTACTGGCGCGACCCCGACGGCTGGATCGACCACGTGGTTTTCGTGGCGCTCGCACCGCGTGAGACACGAACCATTCGAGCCATCGCCGAGCGTTCGCACTTCGGCATGCCACGCGCGGTGGATAGATAGCGACACGCGCGCGCCCACTCACGCCAACGAATCCGCGTCCAACCAAAGCGCCCACGTGCCGTGCGCGTCGTCCACGACTGCGTCGTGAACGCGTGCGTGACGGAATGCGAGCCAGACCGTCACGCGGCCAGCGTGCGGAGCTTGGACTCGGTCATTCCAGCGGACTCCGTGTGCGCTGCGCCGCCCATTTCCGGACGGATCGCGTCGAGGTGCTGGGCGAGCGCTGGCG
>CAYUSL010000630.1:0-3559 GCA_964447125.1 uncultured bacterium
TGATCCGCGCCACCGGGTTGTCGAGGTAGAAGCGCACGGTGTTGCGCAGGTCCTCTTCCGTCTGGCCCGGCACGCTCAAGATGTGATCGACGGCAACGGTGATGCCGGCGTCACGTAAGAGCTCGATCGCACGCTCCACGCGCCGGATCGATTCGGAACGCTTCAGCATGCCGCTGCGCACGTCCTCGTTCAGCGACTGCACACCCATTTGCACGTCGACGCAGCCGGATTGTGCGAGCAACTCGGTGGTGAGGGGCGTGATCGCGCCTGGATGAACCTGCGTCCAGAACGGGATCTTGAGGCGTGACCCGTAAACCTCGGCAAACTCCCGCAGCCAACCCGGATTGGTGGTGAAGTTGTCGTCGATGAAACGGATGAAATAGATGTCCGCTTCGCTGCGGTTGCGCTCGATCTCCTCGACGACGTGCTCGGGAGTCCGGCGCCACTCGTAGGTGGGTGCATCGATCACCCGACGCAGCGCGGTCTTGTAGCAAAAGCTGCAGCGCTCGGGACAACCACGCTGGGCGAACGTGTTGTAGCCGATGCGGAAGAGCGGATGCTCGTCCCAGTAGATCTGTTTGTCCGGTGCTGGCAGTTCGTCGAGCCCCGACCAAAGCGGCCGCATCGGGTTCGAGATCGCGCGATCCCCGTCGCGGAACACGAGGCTCGGAATCTGGCTGAGCCGCGCCGCCGAGGTGTCTCCCGACTCGATGGCCCGCACCAACTCGACGAGCGTGTGCTCGCCCTCGGCACGCACCACGTAATCCACCTCCGGCCGCGAGATCACCTCCAGCGGCTCGACGGTGGGATGAATGCCGCCGAACACGATCGGCACCGAGCTCACCTGCTTGATCGCGCGCGCCGTGGCGAGCCCCCACTGATAGAGGAAGCTCGTCACCGAGAAGCACACCAAATCGGGCTTCAGGGCGCGGATCTTCGCGAGTGTCGCGTTCCGGAAGCCGAGCCAGCGGTTCACGGGCGCGAGCCGGATGTACGGGTCGTCGAAGAGCGCCGGCTCGAAGATCAGCTTGGTGCGGTGGCCGGCCTGCTTGAGAGCTGCCGAGAGCATCTCGACGCCGAGGCTCTCGTAGCCCGGATAAACGAACGCGACGTCCATGGGGGTGATCGGCCTCGGTGGCGCGAACGGCGGGGAGCCGAATTATTTCCGTTTCCCGGCTGGCGGTCCAATCGCAGAGCGGCGTGCGGCGATCAGGGCGAGGGGCCGACGACGGCCGTGAGCGAGATCCGCGTCGGCAGCTGCACGCGGTCCTTCGGGTAGTCGAGACGGAGCACGAGTGGCTCACCGGTTCGCGCTGGGAATCGAACCGACCGAGTGTCTCCGGCGGCGGGAACGTCGATGCGCTGATTCAGCTCCGCGTTTCCGGCGAGGTCGAATCCCACGTCCTCGGTCGATCGGCCGTCCTCGCTCGCTGCGAACACCACCGACAGCTCGGCCAATCGCGGCTCCGTCGGGCTCGGCAGATCGATCCGATACACCAAGCGATCGCCGTCGGTCGACCACGACACGTCGCGCGCGTGCTGTCGCCAATTCGACTCGTCGAGGATCCACGGATCGCCCGACCAGATCGCGCGCGCAGGATCGAGCCGGTAGAGCGAGAGCACGATCTGGTCGAACGCGCGGCGTTCGAGCAGCGCGTGGGCCGCATCCATGTGCGCCGTCACGCGCTGGCTCACCAGCGGTGCCACCTCCAGCAACCCGAACTCGCGCTCCTGGAAATCGAGCACCCACACACGCTCGAACGCGCGATTCTCGAGCGCCTCGGGCAAGGGAAACTCGCGATCGTCGGCAGGCAGCCAGACCAGCGGGCGGCGATCGGAAGAATCGTCGAGCGCGAGCCGCGCGAACCCCGACGCGTCCTGGAAGGCCACGCTGCCACGGCTGACCTCGTCCACGACCAGCGGCGAGTGGAAGAATCGCGGCAGCACGCCCACCGCGTCGCCGTCCGCGAGGTTCGCGCGCAGGTATGCCGCCGCCGAGCGGATGTCCGGGCGCGACGCGTGCCGCAGGCCGGCGAGCGAGGCCACCAGTGCCACGCTCGGCAACGCCACCCACGCCACGCGGATGAATCCGCGAGCCAAGCGGGGCGATCGCGCCAGGCGCGCGCCGAGCGGCTCCACCGCCAGCACAGGCAGGAGGGCCGCGAGGGGCAGAAACGGCAGGAAATGCCTGGCACCGAAGTAGGTCCCGCCGGCAGCGACCGCGTACTGATGCTGCTGATAGGTGCGAAACGCCGCATACGGTGCGAGCGCCAGAGCGACTCGACCGAGGAGCGACCGCATTCGAGAATCGCCGAGCATCCAGGTCGACACGACCGACGCCGAGAGCAACACCGCGCCCCCCACACCGGGGGCACCCGTGACGATCCGGGCGAGCTCGCGTAGCTGCGCGAGCGACGAGAGGTCGAGCGCGTAGAGATCGCGTTCCCGGCTCACGTAGCGACGGAAGAGCTCACCGCCCCACCGCATCGCAGGAATCCACGGCACGATCGCCAGCGCGAAGAGCGCCGCGACCGTCACGAGATCGAGGCGAGCCCGGCGACGCTCGACGACCTCGAGCTCCGCCGCTGCGAACCAGGCGTGAGCGACCACACCGGCGAAGAAAGGTAGCGCCACGTAATGGCCATAGAACGCGACGGTGGCCGCGATCACCGCAAGCCAGCGTGCGTGCGCCGTCCCCTCCGGCACCCCGAACACGAAGCACGCCGACCACCACGCGCAGCAAGCGAAGAAGGCGTAGGGCGTCACGTCGAAGGCGTAGCGAACGGCGAGCGGCGAGAACGCCACACACGCGAACGCCGAGAGTTGCGCACCCGCTGGACCGCGACCGCCGTCGCTCGGACGCGCGACGAGCAATCGACCGAGCCAGCTCCAGGCCCCCACCAATGCGAGCGCCCACGCGCCGAGCGACACCCAGCGGGTGGACTCGGGGGGCAAGCCCAGGCGGCGTGCCACCGCGATCGGTACTCGCGACAACGGCTGGTGCGCCTGCTCGATGCCGACCCGATTCACGAGCACCTCGCTCCAGCTCTCCGCGAGCGCCGTCTCCGCCACCAGCGCGTACTCCAGGTGGTCCATCGGCTCGGAGCCGCGCCAGGGCAAACACAACGCGACTCCCACCGCGCCGATGGCGAACGCTGCCCTCCGTGACACCCGCAGCGAGCGGTGGCGCTCCATGGTTGCCACGGCTGTATTCGCACCGCGGCGCGTACGACGCGACCGCCAAATCGCGCCAACCGCCACGGCCGAGAACGCCGCCGCGAGCGGAAGCTGGATCGCCGGATCGACGAGACGAGCGGCGACGGCGCTCACGCGTCTCGACGTTGCAGGAGGCGCGGCGTCACGTGCCCTGCGAGACGCGCTGCACGCCCTTGACCGCCCGCAACGCCTCGGCGATCCGCTGGATGGTCTTGGGGACGTTGGTTCCCACGACCAGCTTGAGCTGCCCGGTTTCGCCGGCCACGTCCATCTTGAGCTCGTCGATGTTGACGTCCTGGTCGGCGATCACCTTGGCGATCCGGTGGATGAGCCCCACCTGGTT
>CAYUSL010000631.1:0-3558 GCA_964447125.1 uncultured bacterium
CGCGGGTCGGCGATTATGCGGCCCGTCGTTTCGAGGTGGCAAGCGAGCCGCGTCGCCGGGCGTCGCGCCGCGACTCGGAAACGGCGAGCGGCGCGGATCGGCGTTGGCGCCTGGCACTTCCGGGCTATGCTCGGGCCGGCGCGCTATTATCGCGTCCGTTCGAGCTTCCGCGCGCCGCCTCGCTCGTCATGATCCGTACAGTCTCCGCTCGGCGTGCGTTCCACGGTCGTGCGCTCGGCACCTCGCGCGGGGCGCGACTAGGAGTGTGTCGGGAAATCCGTTCCCGACACACTGCTAGCCTCGCCGAAGGCGAGGATCGGCGAGCGAACGCGAGCCGACTTGGGGGTGGGGCCCCGAAAAAGTCACGCCTTTTTCGGGGCGGGGGGCTGGAACAGACCCCCGAGGAAGCATCAAGCGAGGAGCCTGTCGCCGTGCGCGGCACATTTTCCGACAGGCTCCGAGGCGAGCGCGGACTGGTGCTGACGTTGCTGTTGCTGGCGCTTCTCGCGGCGGTGGCCGCCGCAGTGGCGTGGGCGACCGCGCGTGGCACCCCCAAGCTCGGCGAGACGCCGCCCTCGCGGCTCGCGAGTTGCTCGCTGCTCGCGGACACGGCGCTCGTCGAGGGGAAGGGGCGGCTGATTCGCCGCCTCGATCGGCTCTTCCGCGAGGGCGCGATCCTTCCCGCTGGCGACGAGCCGCTCGCCAGCGGAGCGATTCGCGGGGCCACGTACAGCGTGAGTGTGCGAGGCCACGAGGTACCTCCCGGGACGCGTTTGCTCGACCAAACGCTCACCCTCACCTCCCGTTGCCGCGACGAGCACGGCACCGAGGTGCAACTCGTCGTCGAGGGACGCGCGCTCACCCGCTCCGCGTTCGAGATTCCGTTCTGCGCTTGTGACGACGTCACGGCGGGCGCGTCGCTGGCTGCGAGCTTCGAGGCTGTGAGCAGCACCGAGACCCCCGATCCGGCGCGTCTGTTGATCGCTGCCAACGGCGACGTGCGATTGGGCGCGGCGGAGATCCGCGGGGGCGTGATCGCCGGCGGAAGCCTGGCCGGCAGCGGCGTGCCGTCGGGAGGCTCGTACGCCGGTGGTGAGAACGCGCTGGGTGGCACGGCCCGCGTGCTGCCGACGCCGCGACCGTGTCGCTGCGACGACACCGTACCCATGCGCGAGCTGGCGGTGACTTCCGATCCACCGGCTCTCGCGTCTCCGGCCCCGGTGAACGCGAAGAAGGGGCGCGCCGCTTCGGGCGTAAGCGCCACACCTCCGGCCCGTGCCGCGGGGTGTGCACGCTGGCTCGATGGCGGGGTGCTCGACGTGCCCGCGGGCGAGACCTGCGAGCTCGTGGGCGGGCTTCGCGTGCTCGAACGGCTGCACCTCGCGGGCGGCAGCACGCTGCGGGTGAGCGCGCCGGTTCGCCTCGAGCTGAGCGGCGCCGGCCCCTTCGAGATCGCGGCGGGCGCCACGCTCGACGTGCCTGCACCGGGTGACCTCTCCGTGGTCTCGCGGGGCAACGCCGATCTCTCGCTCGCTGCAGCGGAGATCCGCGCGTGGGTGTTCGCGCCGCGCGCGCGGGTGGTGATCGCCGACGGGGTCCACGTGAGCGGCGCCGTCGCCGCGGGCACGCTCGCGCTGGGGCAGGGCGTCACGCTCGTCGCCGATCCGCGCGCGGAATCGGACGCGCTCTACGTTGCCGACGTGAGCGAGGACTCGTGGCGTCTGGAGCCCGGTACGCCGGTCCCGATCGCGCGACCTTGAACTTTTTTCATAGCAGCGTCAATTCCGACGGCCGCTTCGACCTACCCTGACCGGGGTGGGACCGAGTTTCTCGCAGTTGATGCGCCGCATCGGGGCGCGGCAGCGGCAGCGCGAAGCGGTGATAGCCGCCCAACAAGACTCGACAATTCGTGATGTTTCGGTCGTCGCGGGCGTCTCCGGCGGTGCGGATTCTGCGACGTCGTCCGGGCTCGGTCCGTTGGCGCACGCCTTGCTCCGTGGTCGAGCGCGGTGCCGTCGTACACGCGCACCTCCACGTCCACGGCAGAGGGGAAAAGGATGCACGCCATGAACCGCTCAGGGATCGCAGCGAAGTGTTGGCGCCGCGCGGATCCAGCCGCATGGGCGCGCGTCTTCGCGTGTGCACTGGCACTCGCCTTGACAGCGCTGGCTGCGCTGGCCAGCAACGCGCGGGCGCAAAGCTGCGAGGTGCCGATCATCGTCCAATCGAGCGTCAAGCCCAACGTGCTCATCGCGTTCGACAGCTCAGCGTCGATGCGTGAGCTCGCCACCACGACCGGAGCGCCGGTCTACGACGCGAACTCGCTGCTCTACAAGACCCAGCTCGAGACTTACCTCCTGACCCTCGACGTGAACGTGTCGCCGTTCAAGAAGCACATGAAGGATCTGCTCGGGAACAATGGCAACAGCGGGTTCGTCGACGCAGCGGTCTACGATGCCGCCGAAAACAAGGTCTGCGACACCTACAAGAGCGGCAACTGCTCGGCAAACCTCACCTGGGGGGCGAAGTGCAATCTGGGCGCGAAGCAGGATCTCGTGGACGGCCCCGCCCAGTGCGTCGACAACCCGAGCACGTCGGGCACCAACGAGGGCAAGGTGCCTCGCTACAACACCCAGTCGAATCCCAGCCACTGCTACTGGGACGGGAAAGGCATCGCCAATCCCGACTGGACCAACGCCAACGGCCGCGCGCTCAATGCCACCGACCCCTGCAAGGTGACGCCGCAACCCGGCTTCACCAACGTCGAGACGCTCTTCCAGGGCAAGTTCCTGAACTACCTGCACCTGCGAAAGACCCGTGACGACGTCGCCCGCTCCGTGATCCGGAACCTCGTCGACTCGACGAAGAGCCAGATCAACTGGGGCCTGATGAACTTCGTCGTGCGACGCAGTACCTCGCTGCCGGGTCCCTCCGGCCTCGGGGGGCTTCTGACGGCGCAGATCAACGGCGTGGACTCGGTGGCGAGCGCCACCAACGTCATGAACGCGGTGCGCAACTACAGCGGTACGGTGGGCTGGGACGCGGCATTCACCGCCAATCCTCCGACCTTCACCCAGACCGGCATGATGATGAACTCGTTCGGCTCGACCGAGCTCTCGGACCAGCTGCGGGACGCAATGCTCTACTTCCAGGGCAGCCTGCCGAATCCGAGCGGCGGCAACTACGCGAGCCCGGTGGCGTACGAGTGCCAGCCGAGCTTCACCATCGTCGCGACCGACGGCTTTCCCACGGGCGACGACATGCGCGAGGTGGGCAGCACCCGTACCGAGGACGGTTCTCCGTGGATCTCGTCGTACTGCACCAACGACCACAGCGACGCCACCCGCGAGGGGAGCGACGACGACGACGACGCGTTCGACGATCTCACGGATTGCGTGAACAAGGAAAAGGACATGAGCTCGGCCTTCACGGGCCGGCAGAAGATGGAGATTTACACCGTCGGTTTTGCCGAGGACGTCGCGAGTGCCGTGGATTTCCTGACGGATGCGGCCACGGGCGGCGGCGGCGAGTTCTACCCGGCGGCGGACGAGGCCGGTC
>CAYUSL010000632.1:0-3549 GCA_964447125.1 uncultured bacterium
CGCGAGGACGATTACCGCGCGGCAGGTGCTGCGTTCGACGGCAAACGCCTCGGTCGCCTGGAAGCCGACGCCGCGCTGCTACGGCGTGTGTGGTCAGGCGAGCGAGTGGTCGAGGGCGCGGATCCGATCGAGCCGCCGCCGATTCAATCTGGCGGGCCTGCGCTGTGGGCGGGCGCGCTCCTGCCCCAGTCGATTCGGCGCGCCGCACGCTGGGCGGACGGCATCTGTGGTTTCAGCTTCGCGCCTTCCGCGGACGAGGTCGCGATGCAGTTCGACGGCGCGCGCGCAGCCTGGCGCGAGTCGAATCGCGAGTCCCCGCCGCGGCTCGTGACCAGCTTCTGGTTCGCGCTCGGCCCCGACGCGGACCAACAGATGGACACCTACCTGCGGCGCTACCTGGGGTTCTTCGGCGACCACGACGCCGAGCAGCTTCGCGCCATGTGCCAGGTGCGCTCTGCCCGGGCGCTCGCGGACGCTGTGCGCATGGTCGCCGACCTCGGTGCCGACGAGCTGCTGCTGGTTCCAACCACCTCGGAGCCCGACGAGCTGAGCCGGCTCGAGGATGCGCTCGCATGAGCCGACGCGGTAAGAAGGCGCGAGATGCGCGCAGGGCGGCGGCCGAGCTCGCTCTTGCCGCGCCAGCGGAGACACGGCAAATGGACCTCACGCCCGTGGTCGAGCGGCAGCCCATGACCCGCCTCGAGATCCGTCCCGCCAACCCCGCCGACGTCGAGCAGATCCTCGATTTCGTGCGGCGGCTCGCCGAATACGAGAAGCTCGCCCACGAGGTGGTGGCCACGCCCGAGCGCATCCGGCGAGCGCTCTTCGGCGGGCAGCGTTACGCCGAATGCGTTCTCGCCGAAGCGGACGGCAAGCCGGCCGGCTTTGCGCTCTTCTTCCACACGTTCTCCACGTTCCTGGCGCTGCCCGGGATCTACCTCGAAGACCTGTTCGTGCTTCCCGAGTTGCGCGGGCAGGGCGTGGGCAAGGCACTGCTCAAACGCGTGGCGGCGATCGCCGTCGAGCGCGGCTGCGGGCGGCTCGAATGGGCGGTTCTCGACTGGAACGAGCCGGCGATCGCGTTCTACCGCTCGCTCGGCTCGAAGCCGATGGACGAATGGACGGTCCATCGCATCACCGATGAGGCCCTGGCGTCGCTCGCCACGGCTACGGGCTCGACGCAGAAGTGAGCGGGACGACGCCGCTCGACGCTCACAACTCGCCACTCGCGAACGGCGACGCCGAGACCTCTGCCCTCGCCCGCGTCGCCGCGCGCTTCACGGCGTTCGCCGAGCACTGGCTGCCCGACGCGTTCGTCTTTGCGCTCGGCGCCACGGTGCTGGTGTTCGTCGCGGGGCTCGCCATCGGCGAGCCACCGCTCAAGCTCGTGGAAGCCTGGGGCACGGGATTTCCCGAGCTGCTCGCGTTCACGATGCAGATGGCGCTGGTGATCGTGACGGGCTACGTGGTCGCGTCGTCGCGACCGATCTATCGTGCCATCGGCTGGATCGCGGATCAGGCACCCCACTCGCCTCGCGGCGCGGTGGCGACGGTTGCGCTCTTCGCGATGGTCTCGGCGTGGTTCAACTGGGGCTTCAGCCTCGTGTTCTCGGCGGTGCTGGTGAAGGAGCTGGCGCGCCGTGCCCGCGGCGTCGATTACCGCGCGCTGGCCGCTGCGTCGTTCCTCGGCCTGGGCAGTGTGTGGGCGCAAGGACTCTCCGGGTCCGCCGCACTGCAGATGGCGACGGCTTCGGCGTTGCCCAAGGCCGTGCGCGACATCGTCGCGCACGACGGCGCGATCGCCGACGGGATTGTGCGCTTCGATCACACGATCTTCCTGTGGCAGAGCTTCGCCGCCGTCGCCATCGAGATCGCCCTGGTGACGTTGGCGATGGCGCTGGCTGCACCCCGAGGCAGCGCGGCCCGCGACGCGGCGGCACTCGGCATCGATATCGGTGCCCCGCTCGACGAGGCGGACGATCTGCCGCCACCTCGCACTCCCGGCGAGCGGATCGAGCACTCGCCCGCGCTGATGCTCGCGATCGTGGCGCTCGGCGCCACGTACCTGGTGCTCTCGCTCCGCAAGACCGGCATCACCGGACTCACGGTCAACACCATCAACCTCGCGATGCTACTGATCGGCTTCGTGCTCCACGGCACACCCGCGCGGCTCATGAGGGCCGTGCGCGAAGCCACGCCGGCGACCTGGGGCGTGCTGCTCCAGTTTCCGTTCTACGGCGCGATCTCCGGCATGATCGCGAGCACCGCGCTCAACGCGAAGATCGCCCACCTCTTCGTGGGCGTCTCCACCAAGCTCACGTTCCCCGCGCTGGTGGCGGCCTACTCGGCAGTGCTGGGAGTCTTCGTGCCGTCGGGCGGCGGCAAGTGGATCATCGAGGCGCCGTACGTGATCCGCGCTGCGCACGAGATGGGCGTGCACATCGGCTGGACGGTGAGCTGCTACGACCTGGGCGAAGCCATCGCCAATCTCGTGCAGCCGTTCTGGATGCTGCCGGTGCTGGCGCTCCTCGGGCTTCGCGCACGCGACGTGATGGGCTTCACGTTCCTCATCGCGCTGGTGCTCTTCCCGGTGGTGATCGTGTTGGTCACCGTCCTCGGCGCGACGTTGCCGTATCCGTTGTAGCCACGGGATCGCGGTCGCGCACGATCGCACTCAGCTCATCGTGAGGCCGCCGGAGACGCTGAGCGTCTGACCGGTGATGTAGCTCGCATCGTCGGAAGCCAGGAAAGCGACGGCGCGCGCGATGTCGATGGGCTCGGCGAGCCGGCCGAGCGGGATGGCGCGCTTCAGCGCGTCTCCGAGCTTGGGCTGATCGGCAGCGAGGCCGGCGAAGAACGGCGTATCGGTCGGCCCAGGCGCCACGGCATTCACGGTGATCCCGTGCCGGGCAACCTCGCGGGCGATGCCCTTGGTGAACGCGATCACGCCGCCCTTGGTGGCCGAGTACACCACCTCGCCGCTCGACCCCACGCGCCCCGCGTCGGAGGCGATGTTCACGATCCGGCCGCGGCGCGCCTCGATCATGATCGGCAGCACCGCGTGGGTGAGGTGGATCGGACCGAGCAGGTTCACGCGCACCAGCCGCTCCCAGGTCTCGGGCTGACTGTCGACGAAAGGCTCGGCTTTGTCCCAGCCGGCGTTGTTGATCAACACGTCGATGGAGCCGAGCTGCGCACGCACGTCCGCCACCGCCGCGCGAACCTCGGCGTGGCTCGACACATCGAGACGCCACGCCCGCGCCTCGCCTCGAGCTTCTCGGATCTCCGCGGCGACGCGCTCCGCCGCCGTCACGTCCAGATCGGTGACAGCCACGCGTGCACCGCGCTCGCCGAAGAGTCGCGCGGTCTGGGCGCCGATGCCGCTGCCCGCGCCGGTGACCAGCACCACCTTCCCGCCGAAGCTCACCATGCTCAGCCGCCCGGCGGCGCAGGCGGCACGGGATCATCGCCGAGCGCCAGGTTGTAGTCCGCGGTGAAGGGCGCGACGGTGTCGATGCGGTCGGTCTCCACCATGCGCAGGCGCGTCGA
>CAYUSL010000633.1:0-3549 GCA_964447125.1 uncultured bacterium
GACCCTTGAACGTGGCGCTCAAGCGCGTGGTGCCCGCCGGTGAGATCGCGTTGACCCGGATGCCGTAGCGCGAGAGCTCCATCGCCATGGTGTAGGTCATCGACGCGATGGCGCCTTTGGCGGCGGCGTAGTTGGTCTGGCCGAAGTTCCCGAAGTGCGCCGCGGACGTGGTGGTGATGAGCACGCCGCCCTCGCCTTGCGCGATCATCTGCTTGGCAGCCGCCTGGCACGTGAAGAAAGTACCCATCACGTGCACTCGCCACACCGCGGTGAAGTCCTCCTCGGTCATCTTGAGGAAGGTCTTGTCGCGGGCGATCCCGGCGTTGGCCACCAGCACGTCGATCTTCCCGAATGCGGTGACGCATTCGTTCACCAACGCCTCGCCGCCGGCCTGCGAGGCGATGTCGGCGGTGCTCGCAGCGGCCTGGCTGCCGCGCGAGCGGATCTCGTTGGCCACCGCCTCGGCCTCGGTTCCGTCGACGTCGTTGACGATCACTGCCGCGCCTGCGGCGGCGAGCTGTAGCGCGTGTGCGCGACCGATGCCGCGGCCGGCGCCGGTGACGGCTGCGGCCTTTCCGTCGAGTGCTCCCATGGTCCCTCCCGTGTTCGCGTCGAAGAGTCAGCGATCGTTGCCGAGCTCGGCACGGATCGCGGCGGTGTGCTCGCCGAGTGTGGGTGCCAGCCGGGCTGGCTCGCGGCGTGTGTCGCCGAAGCGCGCCACGGGTCCGGCCATGCGCACGGCGCCGAAGCGGGGATCGTCGCGCTCGGCGACGAGACCGTTGGCCGCCACCTGCGGGTCGGCATGGATTCGCTCGGGCGGCACGACGCCGCCGCACGCCACGCCTTCGCGTTCCAGGCGTGCGCAGAGCTCCGCGGTGGTGAAGCGCACGGTGATGGCGTCGAGCAACGCGGCGAGGGCCTCGGCATGGGCGAGGCGGACGCGCGATTCGCGAAAGCGCTCGTCGCCGGCGAGGTCGGGGCGTTCGAGGGCGCGGCACACGCCGGCGAAGTCGGCATCGGTGAGCGCCAAGAGCGTGATCCAGCCGTCGCTCGTCGGATGGATGCGCACGATGCCCAGAAGCGAGGGGCCGCGCGCGACTTCGTCGCCGACGTAGGTGTGGTCCTGCATCACATCCGGCCACAGGAATGCGATGGCCGCGTCGAGCATCGAGAGCCGCACGTGCCGGCCGCCATTACCGCGGGCGCGGTCGAAGAGCGCGGCGGTGATCGCCTGCGCGGCGTAGACCGCGGTGATCTTGTCGCACACCACGTTGCGGACCAGCTCGGGCTTGCCTGTCGTGGGATCGGCCTGGGACGCCGCCATCCCCGACGCACCCTGGATGACGACGTCGTAGACGCGGCGCTCGGCGTACGGGCCCTCTTCGCCGAAGCCGCTCACCGACACGTAGACGAGATCGGGACGATGCCGGCGCAGCGCGGCCTCGCCGATTCCCAGCCGCAGCGCCACGCCGGGACGGAAGTTCTGGATGAACACGTCGGCGGTGGCGACGAGTCGTACCAGCGTGTCCCGGTCCGCGGGCTCCTTGAGGTCGAGGGTGATCGAGCGCTTGCCTCGATTGAGTGTTTGGAAGATCGCCGACACACCACTGCGGCTCGCGCCCAGGTGACGGATCAGATCTCCCTTGCCCGGCGGCTCGACCTTGATCACGTCGGCGCCTTGGTCGGCGAGGATGACCGTGGTCATCGGCCCCGAGATCATCGACGTGAGGTCGACCACCCGCACGCCGGCGAGCGGCAACCGCGGGTCGCTCGCAGCTCGCGGGTCTCGATCGGTCATCGTCGTTGGTGTGGGTGGCGAATCTCGGGGCGCTTCGGATCGACTTAGGGGAAAGTTGACGGATCGTCAAATACCGCTTCGAATGCGCGCCCATGAAGGATCTGAGCGGGAAACGCGTGGTGGTGACGGGCGCCTCGAGCGGCATCGGCGCCGAGCTGGCGCGCGCACTGGCGAAGCGCAAATGCACGCTGGTGCTCGCGGCGCGCCGCGCCGATCGCCTGCACCGCGTGGTCGACGATTGCTTGAGCCGTGGCGGACGAGCCTCCGCGGTGATCGCGGACCTCGCCACCCCGGAGGGTTGCGGCACGCTCATCGAGCGCGCCGTGGCGCAGCTCGGCGGCATCGACGTGCTGATCCTCAACGCCGGCATCTCGTACCGCAAGCACGTCCTCGACGAGACCGACGAGCACGCGTTCGAGCGCGTGATGCGCACCAACTGGCTCGGACCCGCACATTGCGCGTGGCGAGCGTTGCCTCGGCTGGTCGAGTCGAAGGGGCGGATCGTGGTGGTGTCGAGCGTCCAGGGCAAGGCGGGATTCCCGGGGTTCGCGGCGTATTCGGCGAGCAAGCACGCGCTCCATGGGTTCTTCGATTCGCTGCGCGTCGAGCTGCGTGGCACGGGCGTGGGGATCACCATCGTGTGCCCCGGAGCCGTTGCCACCGACATCGCAGACGGGCGTCCACCCGAGCAGAACCAGAAGATCATGAGCGCGGCGCGCTGCGCCGACGAGATCGTGGATGCGCTCGTGAAGGGGGAACGCGAGCGGGTGATCTCGTGGAAGGGCAAGGCGGCGGTGGGACTGCGACCCTTCGCGCCTGGGATCCTCGATGGGATGATCGCCCGCCGTGCGCGCCGGTTCTTCCCGCGCTCGGCGTAGCGGCGGCGGAGCTTCGGTGTTGCCGGAGAACGAGATGAACACGCGTCGGCTTTTCGACCTCACGGGCAAGACCGCGCTGGTGACCGGCGGTGGGCGCGGCATCGGCCGGCACATCGCCGTGGGGCTGGCGGAAGCCGGCGCGGCGGTGATCGTCGCATCGCGGAAGCTCGAGCGCTGCGAGGCCGTGGTGAAGGAGATCGAGGCAGGCGGCGGCCACGCGTCGGCACTCCGCGCCGACGTCGGCAAGGCCGAGGACGTGAGCGCGCTGGTCGACGCGGCGCTCGCACGCGCCCAGCGCATCGACGTGCTCGTGAACAACGCTGGCATCGTGTGGGGTGCGCCGACCTTCGACTATCCGTTGGACGGTTGGGACAAGGTCTTCGCCGTGAACGTGCGCGGGTTGTGGTTGCTCACCCAGGCGATTGCGCGACACATGGCCGAGCAGGGTGGCGGCTCGATCGTAAACATCGCGTCCACCTCGGCATTCGTGGGCGCCGAGGAGAGCGAGCAGCCGGCGGTTGCGTACAACGCCAGCAAAGGTGCGGTGGTGGCGCTGACCACCGATCTCGCCGTCAAGCTCGCGGCCCACGGGATTCGCGTGAACGCCATCGCACCCGGGCTCTTCGACACCGACATGATGGAGTACCTGCGCCGCGACCCAGCGCGGCTCGAACGGTTCCTGACGGGCGTGCCGGCGCGCCGGCCGGGCGCCGCCGACGACATCAAAGGGGCGGTGGTGTTCCTGGCCAGCGACGCGTCGGCCTACGTCACCGGCCAGACGCTGCGGGTGGACGGCGGCATGACCTGCGTGCTTCGCGCCTGACAGGCTCGAGAAACTCGCAAGAGCGAGTTTCTCGAGCCGGCCGAGGTTTC
>CAYUSL010000634.1:0-3547 GCA_964447125.1 uncultured bacterium
GTGTCGAGCGAGATCAGCTTGCCGCGCTGATCCGGCCGCATGCGCCGGTGGATGACCTCCAGATTGGTGGTCTTACCGGACAAGCCGGGACCGTAGTAGACGATCTTCGCGCTCAGTTCTTTCTTCGCGTAGTTGAAGAAGGCCATGAATCTTCCCTCGGCTGTCGACCGTTGGAACCGGTTTCAGTTGCCGCCGCCACCCTCGGTCATCTTGCCGGTGTCCTGTTTGCGCTGCACCAACCGCTTGGCTTGAATGGCCAAGGCGCTGGGCACGTTCTTCGAGCGCGAGATGTCGCGGACGTCCTTGTAGCTGAGCGAGTTGAGAAAACGCATCGACTTGTCGAGCGGAGTCTTGGGATTCACGGCGAGCGAGCGCTTCACCTTGTAACTCTTCGTCCACTCTCGGCTGCGTGCGATCTCCGAGATGATCTCGCGGCTCGAGGCGGCGCTGTTCGCCACTTGCGCCACCTCGTCCTCGGTGATGCGGTTGTTCTGGAGCACGTAGAGAGGAATCAGCCGATTCGAGTCACGCAACAACAAGTTCCGCGCCTCGCGGTTGCCCCGGAGCGCCAGCACGATCTTCTCCGAAACGGCCATCTTCATCACACTCTGGAAGAGCGTGACCTTCTCGTCCTCGGAGAGCTCGGCCCCGCGCTCCTCGCCCATCAGCTCGGCGGCGAAGTTGAACTCGCGCCCTTCCAGGAAGCTACGGAATAGATCGGGATTGAAAGCGTTTGCGCCTGCAGTCTCGTCATCCTCGCCGCTAGCGAGCGGACGCCGCACGCGGCGTTGGGTCGCGGATGCCGGATCGAGCTCAGCGACGTCTTCGGTCTCGGGCTCCTCGTCGAACGCAGGAGCGGGCGGCGCCTCGTCGTCCTCGGCCGAGAGCTTCACCTCCAGGCCCAAGATCTGGAGGATGCGATCCACGGTGCCCTTGCGCACCTTGGAGTTCTCGAACAACGCCTCGATCACGTGAGGCGCGTTGAGCAAGTTCATGTTGCGGCGCCGCACCGTGTCGATGACCGCGTCGGTTCCGTTGAGGATCAAATAATGGAAAGCGTCCTCACTCAGGTCGTTGTTCAGGATGAGGCGACCCAAGAACGGCGCGTGCGTCGCGAACTCCTTGGCGAGGAAGTCCAGGATCTCCGGTTCCAGCCGACGCGTCTTGTAGGCATCGTCGACGACGTTGGGGGGGAGCTTGCGCAGCCGATCGGCGGAATCCACAGCCTGCCCACCACCCGAGCACGCCAGGATGAAGAGCCCCTTCACCTGCCATTCGGGCGGATGGGCTGCGTATCCGTCGAGAAAGGCCTTGCGAGCGAACGGCTTCGCGTCGGGCGCGACGAGGACGGCGAGCTCTTCGTCGATCTCGATCGGGATCGTCTGCGGCACTCCCACTACTCCTCTTCCTCGTCGGGACGGCGAGCGGCGGCGATGATCTTCTCGGCGATGTGACCCGGCACTTCGTCGTAGTGGGAGAACTCCAGCGTGAAGTCTCCCCGATCACCCGTGAGGCTCTTCAGGTCCGCGGCGTAACGCAGCACCTCGGCGTAGGGCGCCATCGCCTTGATGGTCTGCATGCCGCCGCCCGAATCCATGCCCACGACGCGCCCGCGCCGGCGGATGATGTCCCCGTTCACGTCGCCCATGCAATCGTCGGGAACGCTGATCTCCAGGTGCACCACGGGCTCGAGCAACACGGGCGAGCACTGCAAGAAGCCCTTCTTGAAGCCCTTCGAGGCGGCGATCTGGAATGCCATGTCCGACGAGTCGACGTCGTGGTACGAGCCGTCGAAGAGCGTGACCTTCACGTCCACGACCGGATAGCCCGCGACCACCCCGCGCGTCATGGCATCGCGCACACCCTTCTCCACGGAGGGGATGTACTGCCGCGGCACCACGCCGCCCACGATCTTGTCGACGAACTCGAAGCCCCCGCCGCGTGGCATCGGCTCGATCTCGAGCCAGGCGTCGCCGTATTGGCCGCGCCCGCCCGTCTGGCGCTTGTGCCTACCCTGGATCTGGGTGCGACCGCGGATGGTCTCGCGATAAGGCACCTTCGGCTCCTTGAGCTCGACAGACACGCCGAACTTGCGGCGGATCTTCTCGACCGTGACCTCGACGTGCGCTTGCCCCAACCCGGAGAGCAACGTCTCCGAGGTCTGCGGATCACGGCCCACGCGGATGAACGGGTCCTCCTCTCGCAGGCGATGCAACGCCGTGGCGAGCTTGTCCTCGTCGCCCCGCGATGCCGCCTGGACCGCGAAGGTGACCGCCGCGGGGTACTCCTTGAGCGGCGGATACACGACGGGATGCTTCTCGTCGCACAGCGTGTCGCCGGTGAGCGTCTCCTTGAGCTTGGCGACCGCCACGATGGTCCCGGGCCCGGCCGAATCGACGGCGATCTGCTTCTTGCCCTCGAGCACGAACAGGTGACCGAAACGCTCGCGTACCTGGCGCGTCGAGTTGTAGACGTTCGAGTCGGGCTGAAGCGTTCCGGAGATCACGCGGAACACGGTCACGCGACCGGCGAATGGATCGGCGATGGTCTTGACCACCCGTGCGGAGAACGGCGCCGCAGGGTCCGCGTTGCGCACGACCTCGGCGTGGGTCTTGGGATCGGTGCCCACCACCGCCGCGTGCTCGGTGGGCGGCGGTACCGCGCGGATGACGAGGTCCATCAGCACTTCCATGCCCACTCCACGAAGGCCGGATCCCGTCACCATCGGCACCAGCTTGCCGGCGCGCACGGCGGCATCGAAGGCGTGCTCGACGTCGTCGTCGCTCAGGTGCTCGTCCTCGAGATAGCGTTCGAGCAACGCGTCGTCGGTTTCCGCCACCGCTTCGACGAGGGCCTTCCGCGCCGCGTCGACAGCGCCCCGCATCTCGGCCGGAACCTCCGCTTCCTTCGCTTCCGCGCCGTCGGCGAGCGCACCCACGTAAGTCCGCGCGTGCAGCAGATCGACCACCCCGGTGATGGTGCCGTTCGCCATCATCGGGATGCTCACCGGCACCAACCGCTGACCGAACCGCTCGCCGGCCTCGGCGACCAGTGCCTCGAGATCGGCACGCTCGCGATCCATCTTGGAGGCGAAGACCACCAGCGGCAGCCCCAGCGCCCGCGCCTTCGACGCCAGGCGCTCGCTCTGGATCCGAATTCCACCTTGGCCGTCGAGCACCAGCACCGCTGCGTCAGCCGCCTCGAGGCAGGTGTACGAGTCCGCCAGGAACACGCTGGTTCCCGGGGTATCGATGACCGTGACGTCGAGCCCCTTCCAGCGGAAGCTGCCGAAGGCGCTCGACACGCTGGCGTGACGCTTGATCTCTTCGGGCTCGAAGTCGAGGACGGTAGTGCCTTCGTCGACCCGGCCCAGCCGATCGATCGCCTTGGCACGAAAGAGGATGGACTCGCCCAGAGTCGTCTTCCCCGTGCCCACCTGACCGATCAGCGCGACATTCCGAACCTTCTGAGATTCCAAGAAGGGCCCCCTTCGAGAACCCGCTCGTTGACCCCGCTCCTGCTCGTTCCAAGGCAGCGAGGAACCCGC
>CAYUSL010000635.1:0-3532 GCA_964447125.1 uncultured bacterium
CGAGGTGCGTGGCCGCGGAGCGCCCTTCGACGTGCCCCCAGCCCCTCACGCCTGGAAAGGGTTCAGCACGAAACTGACCCACGATCGTGCTCGGGGAGACGAGCCTACACCCACGCTCGGGGAGGTAGGATTCGCACCATGAGATCCTCCACGACGCGCCATGCAGCGCTCGCCATCACCGTGGTGGTCAGTCTGATCGCGTCGCCGCTCGAATGCGTCGCCGGGCAGCTCGGCGACCTCGAGCACGAGATGGAGAGACCGTCGAACCACTCGTCGGATGGCTGGGACGACGACGAATGCCACGGGTTCGTGAATTGCGTCGTGTCGTTCATTCTCGGCGGCATCGCCGAAGCGCTGGTGCGCGGCGTGGGCGCCGCTGCGGGCGAGGCCGTCGACTGGACACTCTTCGGCCCGGCGCACGAGGAGGATCGCGAGTGGCTCGGGACGATGGCCGGCACACCCGCGCCACCCGAGCCGGGCGACGGCAGCGCACCGTCGAAGAGCGGCGAGCAAGTGGCATCGCCGCCTGCGGGAGAATCGAGCGAGCACCACGGGCTTCCCGGTTCGACCAATCGCTACGGCTCGGGACGCACAGGCGGAACACCCACGATCCCGTTCCTGCGCGTCGACAACACCTACGCCCTCGTCCCCAATGACGTCGACTCCTACTCCGTGCAGGCCCAAGCGGGATACGGCGCGCTGGGCGCCGGCTTCGAGTTCATGCGGCTCTGGGAGGATCGCCCCGCGAGCCGGCTGGACTCGTACGCCGCTGACGTGCTGTTTCGGTTCGCCGCGGGTGAGCAGTTCGAGTTCGACATCGCCACCGGCTACCGCGGCTTTCACGGCCGCGAGCACCACGACGGCTGGGAAATCGGCATTCCGATCGCGATCTACCCGTGGAGCAATCTCGGAATCGAGACCGCGTTCAAGTGGGGATTCATCGACGGCAATCTGATCGAGGATTACCGCGGCGGAATCGCCATCCACGTGCCGTTCGTGACCATCAGGCCCGGCTACCGCTACATCGCCACCGGTGACGAGAGCCTGGACGGCCCGGAATTCACCCTGGGCGTGATGTGGTGAGCCCCGCCGAGGCTCACGATCGCAAGAAGGCGTAACGCAGCAAAAAGAGCACCGCGAAGAGGTGCACCAGCCAATGCGTCTGGGCCGCCTTGCCGCGCACCACCTTGATCAACGAGTAGGTGATGAAGCCGAAGGCGATGCCTTCGGTGATCGATAGCGCCATCGGCATGATGACGATGGCCAGGAATGCCGGAATGGCCTCCTCGGCGTCGTGCCACTCGATGCCAGCGATCGCCTCGATCATGAAGTAGCCGACCAGGATGAGCGACGGCGCGATGGCGGGATGGAACGAAGCGCCGCCGATCTGGATCTCGCCACTCACCATCTGCACCAGTGGCGTGAAAAAGAGCGACAAGAGGAGCAGCACGGCGGTGACGACGCTGGCGAGGCCGGTCCGCCCTCCCGCCGAAACTCCCGCGGCGCTCTCGATGTAGCTGGTCACGGTGCTGGTACCCGCCACCGCGCCCACCACCGTCGAGATCGAGTCGGCCAAGAGCGCCTCCTTCGCTTTCGGCAGCCGGCCGTCGGCGGTCATGAGCCCGGCCTTCTCGGATACGCCTACCAGCGTGCCCACGGTGTCGAAGAGCGCCAGGAACAGGAACACGAAGATCACCGGTGCCATCGCTGGCGTGAGCGCACCGAGCGGGTCGAGCTTCAAGAACGTGGGAGCGAGCGACGGCGGCGCCGACACCACGCCGTGGAACTTCGTGTAGCCGAAGGCGAGCGATGCCGCCGTGGTAGCGGCCATGCCGATCAGCAACGCGCCGCCGACACCTCGCACCAACAGCACGATCGACACCACGAGCCCGAAAACCGTCAGCAACGCCGCAGGCGCGTGGAGGCTGCCGAGCGTGAGCCCGGTGGCGGGGTCGTGGACCACGAGCCCGCCGTATTCCAGTCCCACGAGAGTGATGAGCAACCCGATTCCCGCGGCGATGCCACGCTTGAGCGAGCTCGGGATGACCTCGATGAGCTTCTCGCGGAACCCCACTCCGGCGAGCAGGATGAAGATCGTGCCGGCGATGGCGATGGCACCCAGCGCGATCGTCCACGGCACCTTCATGCCGAGCACCACGCCGTACGCGAAGTAGAAGTTGTGGCCCATGCCTGGCGCCAGCGCCACCGGGTAGTTGGCGAGGAACGCCATCAAGAGACACGCCACGGCGCTGGCGACGCAGGTCGCCACCAGCACCGCACCCGGATCCATCCCCGCCGCGCCGAGCACCACCGGCTGCACGAACAGGATGTACGCCATGGTCGCGAACGTGGTCGCGCCCGCGATGACCTCCGTTCGCACCGACGTCCCACGACGCGCGAGCTCGAAACGCCGCTCCAGCCACTCGTTCATCGCGCACCCTCCCGGCCGCTGCGAGGGCGAGGACGCTAGCGCGCGCGATTCACGCCATCAAGGAACGAAGCGAACCGCGCAAGCAACGACGTCACGAGCCTGGGGAGATGCGACGCCGCACCGCCCCCGCCGGCGGCGAGGCTTGGGCAAGCTCCAGCGGTGAAAGGTCCGATACGAGTCGGTGTCGAGCCAGAACCGACCACCGAGCTTGGTGGCAGCAACGCCGAACACGACGCTCGTCACGACCAGCGCAAGGATCGTCGCCCCGAGCCCGAGCTCTCCGTTCACGGCAAGCTCGAGCGCCACGCCGAGCCCCGCAACGAAGCCACACGCGAATCGAACTCGCTGCCCAAAGCAGTTCTCGTCGTCAGGATCGATCTCGGGCCGCGAGTCGTGAGCAGCACGGCGATCCCCCGCGGTGTCGGCGGCGCCGTCGCGCCGCGCTCCGGCGGAACGCCCGAAAGCCGGCCCTCGCGAGCCGGCTTTCGGGACTTCGTTCACGATGGGGGTCGATCAGTACGTGGGCAGGCTCTTGTCGATCTCACGGGCCCACGCGAGGATCCCGCCTTCGAGGTTGTAGAGCCGCTTGAAGCCGAGCTTCGAGAGCTCACCGGCGGCGGTGGCTGACCGCGCACCCGACTTGCAGTGGATCAGGATGTCGCGGTCCTGGGGCAGCTCGTTGGCGATCGCCACCACGTCCTCGTGAGGCTGCAGGCGATCGGCGAACGAGAGCTTCACGATCTCGGCCTCGTGGGGCTTGCGGACGTCGAGGATGTAAGGCTTCCAGCCGCCGTCCAGCTTGTCCTTCGCGTCCTTCACGGAGATTCGGTGGAAACCATTGGTCACCGTCTCCTCTTCGTGCGCCGCGCCCGCGAAACCGCAGAACTGCTGGTAGTCGATGAGCTGAGTCACGGGCTGTAGCGTCGGGTCCTTGCGCAGCTTCACTTCGCGGAAGCGCATGTTGAGCGCGTCGTAGATGAGCAAGCGACCGGAGAGCGTCTCACCCTTGCCGAGCAGGATCTTGAGGGTCTCGGTGGCCTGGATGCAGCCGATGACGCCCGGCAGGATGCCGAGCACGCCGCCCTCGGCGCACGAGGGCAC
>CAYUSL010000636.1:0-3529 GCA_964447125.1 uncultured bacterium
GCGCCGCCGCCGTCGAGCGCGGCAGGCCCGGCACGTGGGTCATCACGCTCCACGAGCCGAGCTTCTTCCCGTTCCTGCGCTATGCCACGAGCCGCGAGCTGCGCGAGCGGCTGTGGAAGGCCTATTTCTCGCGCGCGCTTCACGGCGAGCACTCGAACGTGAACCTAGTGCGGCGCATCGCCTCGTTGCGGCTCGCACGGGCGCGGCTCCTCGGCTACCGCTCCCACGCTCACTTTCAGCTCGAAGAGCGCATGGCGGAGACCCCCGAGAACGTCACGCGCTTCCTGCGCCACCTGCTGGTGCGCTCCAAGCCAGCGGCGCTCGCCGAGATCGCTGAGTTGGACACGTTCGCCCGCGAGCGCGGTGGTCCCGCCGTGATCCTGCCTTGGGACTACTCCTACTGGGCAAACAAGCTCAAGGAATCGCGCTTCGATCTCGAATCGGAGGCGTTACGCCCCTATTTCCCGCTCACGCAGGTCCTGGACGGCGCGTTCGAGCTGGCGAGGCGACTCTACGATCTCGAGTTTCGCGAGCGACCCGACCTGCCCGTCTACGCACCCGAGGTACAAGCCTTCGAGGTGCTCCGCGAGGGAGGTCACATCGGACTCCTCTATACGGACTTCTTCCCGCGCGCGACCAAGAACGGCGGTGCCTGGTGCACGCGCTATCGCGAGCAGCGCCGCGACGGCTCCACCGACGTGCGTCCGCACGTGAGCATCGTGTGCAACTTCACCAAACCCGTCGGAGGCGATCCCTCGCTGCTCACGTTCGAGGAGGTGAATACGCTCTTCCACGAGCTGGGGCACGCGCTCCACTCGCTGCTTTCGCGCTGCACCTACCGCAGCCTGGCGTGCACCAACGTTTACCGGGACTTCGTAGAGCTGCCTTCGCAGATCCTCGAGAACTGGATCGTCGAGAAGGAGTGTCTGGCAACGTTCGCACGTCATTGGCGCAGCGGCGAGGCGATCCCCGTGCAGATGGTGGACAAGCTGGTCGCCTCCAACCGCTTCCACGCCGCGTGTCAGATGGTGCGCCAGATCGGATTCGGGCTCCTCGACATGGCCTGGTACGGGCCGGAGCGCTGGGTGGACACGACTCCCGACCAGGCCGACGTCGAGTCCTTCGAGCGCGACGTCGTGCGCGAGACGGAGCTCATGCCGAGCGTTCCGTCCACCAACCTGTCGGTCCGCTTCGATCACATCTTCGCGGGTGGCTATGCCGCCGGTTACTACGGCTACAAATGGGCCGAGGTCCTCGACGCGGACGCGTTCGAGTACTTCCAGGAGCGCGGAATCTTCTCACGCGAGGTCGCGGACAAGTTCCGCACCGAGATCCTGGAGCGCGGCGACACCGAGGCTCCATTGGTGCTCTACCGCCGCTTCCGCGGCCGCGATCCCGACCCCGAAGCGCTGCTGCGGCGCTCCGGATTGATCTGAACCGCGCGCCAGACACTTCCAATCGATCACCACACGTAGGCGAGTGCGCGAGCCCTCCGCCGACAGGCGGTCGAGCTCGCGCGACCGAGTTCACCCGCGGAGCTTGGCGCGTGGCGCGCTCAGATCCACGACGGTGCCGCTCGCCACCAGCGGGCTTCCGGTCACCAGCCAGGCCACCGCCCGCGCGACATCCTCGGGTCGGAGCACGTCCGTGGCATCCGGAATCGTCTCCGCGAGCATCTGCGTCGCCACGGAGCCAGGGCAGACCGCATACACGCGCACGTCCTTGCGACGCGCTTCCAACGCCAAGACTTCGGTGAAGCCGAGCAGCCCGTATTTCGAGGCCACGTAGGCAGCCATCCCCTCGAACTTCTCCACTCCCGGCCGGCCGCCGACGCTCGACACGTTCACGATCACACCGGATCGCGCGGCGAGGTGCTCGAGCGCCGCACGAGCGAGCAGAAACGGACCCGAGAGGTTGGTCGAGAGCACGTCGTTCCAGGCGCCGAAGTCCAGCCTTTCGATCCGCTGCAAGTGGTTGGTGCCGGCGTTGTTGACGACGATGTCGAGTCCACCGCGCGTCGTCACGACCTCGCTCACCAACGCCGCGATCTCGTCCTCGCGCCGCACGTCCACGACGTGGCTCGTCGCCGCACCACCCAAGGCGCGAATCGCGTTCACGGTCTCGTCGAGCTGATGGCGGGTGCGGGCGCAGCACGCGACGTGCGCCCCGCGCAGCGCCAGCTCCTCGGCGATCGCGCGGCCGATCCCCCGGCCGGCGCCGGTGACGAGCGCCACTTGACCGTCGAGCGCGTGCGCCCAGCTCACCGGCATGTGCGGTGCCTCAAGCGGGCCGTGTTTCAGACGCGCCCACGAGATCGAGAAACCGTCGCCGCTCGGTGGCATCACTCTCGAAGAGCCCGAGCAAGCATTCGCTCACCGTGCGAATTCCCGGCTTGCGGGTCGCGCGGCCGACCACGCAGAGCTGCGTCGCTTCGATGCGGCATGCGGCACCGCGTGCGCCCAGCCGATCGACCAGCGCTTGCGCCACCGAACGCGCCAATCGCTCCTGATTCTGCAACCGGCACGCGTAGCCATCGACCAACCGCGCGATCGACGAGAGCCCCGTGAGCTTGCCGTTCGGCAGGTACGCCACGTGGGCACGGCCGAAGAACGGCAGCAGATGGTGCGAGCACATCGACACGAACGGGATGTCGCTCACCACCACCAGATCGTCGCCGGCGCCGTCGAACTCGACGGCGAGGTAGTCGCCAGGGTCGCTCGCATACCCGCGCAGGAAGTCGTCCTGAAACGCGCGCACCATCGCATCGGCACTGCGCTCGGCTTCGACTTCGCCTGCGGGAAGCTCGAGCGCGGCGATGAACTCGCTCAATGCGCGTCGTGCGCGTTCCGCATTCATGGCGGCGCATTCTATCTTTCGCCTGGAGGCGGCGATAGCTTGCGCGGGCGCGCAGCGCACGGATCGCTCATCAGCACGATTCGCAAGCGCCGTCGAACGATTCGATGACCACCGCACCGGCCGCTCGAGCTTCCGGCGATGCGACGCCGGGTGTACGCGTCGAGCTCGAGGCGGTGCGCCGCGTCTACGCCGACGGCCCCGGCGGCGCGCCCCGCGTGGCCGTGGAGCGCTTCGACGCGGTCTTCGAAGCCGGCGACTTCGTGGCGCTGGTCGGGCCCTCGGGCTGCGGTAAGTCCACGCTGCTCAGGCTCGTCGCGGGACTCGACGCACCCACCGAAGGTGCCGTGCGAGTGGGACGCGATGGCGCGTTGCCGCCTGGCGCGATCGGCTACGTGTTCCAGGACGCCACGCTGATGCCGTGGCGCACCATCGCCGACAACGTGGCCTTGCCCCTCGAGATCGCGGGTGTCCCGCGCAGCGAGCGGCGCGCCGCAGCAGAGGACGCGCTCGCATCCGTGGGGCTCGGCGGTGAAGGTCGCGTCTACCCGAGCCAGCTCTCGGGTGGCATGCGCATGCGCGCCTCCATCGCCCGCGCGCTGGTGGCCAAGCCTCGGCTCTTGCTCATGGACGAGCCGTTCGCCGCCGTCGACGAGATCACGCGCCACGGGCTCGA
>CAYUSL010000637.1:0-3525 GCA_964447125.1 uncultured bacterium
AGCTCGCCTTCGATCACGTGCAGGTCGGTGCGGCAGATCGCGCAAGCGCGGACGCGCACGCGGATCTCGCCGGGTCCCGGCACGGGGTCGGGCAGCTCGACCAGCCGTAGCGGGCGCGAACGAATCGGCGCCGGCGCTTCGAGGAGCATCGCCTTCATCCATCACCTCGAGGGCTGCGCCGGCCGGCGCCCGAGATCACGCGAGGAAGAGCGCCGCGGCCGGGTTCTCGGTCTCGTCGACGTAGGGGTAGTCGAGCGCCGCCAGATGCGCGGCAAGCGCTTGCTCGCGGCCGGGCTCGAGCCGGAATCCGGCGAGCACACGTCCCACGTCGCCGCCGTGGTTTCGATAGTGGAAGAGGCTGATGTCGAAGTGCGGCGAGAGGTGCTCCAGAAAGCGCCGCAATGCCCCGGGTCGCTCCGGAAACGAGAAGCGGTAGAGCCGCTCGCCGTCGTCGAACGACTTGTGACCACCGACCAGATGCTTGAGATGGTTCTTCGCCAGCTCGTTGGTCGAGAGATCGAGGACGCCGAATCCCGCTTCGGCGAGCTGTGCGCAGAGCGCCGCGATCTCGCTGGCGCCGCGCACGGCGACGCCCACGAACACGTGCGCGCTGCGGGCGTCCGAGCGGCGGTAGTTGAACTCGGTGACGTCGCGATCGCCGACCACTCGACTCAAGCTCAGGAAGGCGCCGGGTCGCTCGGGGATCGTCACCGCCAGCTCGGCCTCGCGCTGCTCGCCAAGCTCGGCGCGCTCCGCCACGAAGCGCAGCCGATCGAAGTTCATGTTGGCGCCGGAGGCGATCGCCACCAGCGTGGAATCGCGCACGCCTTCGCGGGCGCACCACGCTTTGAGCCCGGCCACTGCCAGCGCACCCGCGGGCTCTAGGATCGAGCGCGTGTCCTCGAACACGTCCTTGATCGCGGCACAGATCGCGTCCGTGCCCACGAGCAGCACCTCGTCGAGGAGCGCGCGGCAAATGCGGAAGGTCTCGTCGCCGATCCGTTTCACCGCGACACCGTCGGCGAAGCGGCCGACGTCGGGCAGATCCACGGGATGGCCGGCGGCGAGCGCTGCGTGCAGGGTCGGCGCGTCCTCGGGCTCGACGCCGATCACGCGCACCTCGGGGTAGAGCCGCTTCACGTAGAGCGCGATGCCGCTCGCGAGCCCGCCGCCGCCGACGCACACGAAGATCGCGCGCAACGGATCGCGGTGCTGGCGCAGGATCTCGAGCGCGATCGTGCCCTGGCCGGCGATGACGTCGGGATCGTCGTAGGGATGGATGAACGCCATCCCGTTCTCGTCGGCCAGCGCGCGGGCGTGGAGCGCCGCTTCGTGGAAGGTTTCGCCGTGGAGCACGACCTCGCCGCCGAGTGCTGCGACCGCTTCGTGCTTGATCCGCGGCGTCCCCAGCGGCATCACGATGACGGCGCGGCAATCGAAGCGGCGAGCAGCGAGCGCGACGCCCTGCGCGTGATTCCCGGCCGACGCCGCGACCACCCCGCGCACCCGCACCGCTTCGGGAAGCCGCGCGATCTTGTTGTAGGCACCGCGGATCTTGAACGAGAAAACCGGTTGCAGGTCCTCGCGCTTGAGCAGCACGTGGTTGCCGAGCCGCGTCGAGAGCCGTGCCGCACGTTCGAGCGGAGTTTCCACCGCCACGTCGTAGACGCGCGCCGTGAGAATTCGTTCCAGGTAGTCGTCGAACTCGAAAGTGCCCATGTTCGCCCGCCGCGATTCAGCCGAGGTGGAAGCATAGCGGCCCGCCACCGCGCGCGGAGCGGTCTGCCGCAGGCGTGGGTCGCGCCGAACGGCCGTGCGAACGCTTGTGGCGGCCGAGGGACCGGCGGCCCTCCAGCCGAGTCGATCTGGGCGTGGCGGCGCGTCGGTCCCTCGACGCGCACTGGTCCGCCCCGAGCCGCACGACGGTCCTACGGGGGGCGTGAGACGTCCCGATCATGCACCGCTACGACCGCTCAGCGATTCGAGGGTGGGCCCCGCCGTGGCTTTGCCGCGGCGGGCGGGGGGCTGGAACAGCCCCGATCACGCACCGTGGGTCCGCTCTGCGCCCCAGTCTCCACGCTCGCAGTCCATCTCTCCGCGAGCCGCCAGCGCAGCGCAGCGACTGGGGGGTGGGTCCCATCGCGGCTTTGCCGCGATGGGCGGGGGGCGTGAAACGCCCCCCGTAACAACTCAGACGTCGAACGTCGCGAGCGGCGGCGCGCGCCAGATGTCGAGCGCCATGCTGTCGTCGAGCTCGAGATTCTCGAAGGTCACGACGTAGGGTGCGGCGTTGTCGCAGTTGTACGTGATGGCAAGCCGCGCGATCTGCCACTTGCCTTCGGCGGGTCCGACGAGCGCCACGCTGTGGGCGAAGCTCCGCGCGTCGAACGCGCCGCGAAAGGTTTCACCCGCGCCGGTGCCGCCTTCGGGCTTGGGAAACTCCATCGTGTGGCCATTGAAGTCGAACTTCACCGGCCCCGCGCTGCCCTGGGAGCCGGTCTGGATCTCGACCTCGAACCTGTTCACCCGCGGCATGCGCTCCTCGTGCTCGGCTGCTCAGCGGAAGTAGGGGTTGAGCCCGGCCTTGTGATCGGTCTCGTCGTAGATCGCGCCCACGTAGGGCACGGCGTTGCGGAACGAGCGGTGGATGCCTTCCTTGAGCGTCAGGTCGGCGGCGCTGCAGCCCTGACAGCCGCCGCCCATCTTGATGTACACGCTGTTCCCGCGCACCGCGGTGAGGCTGATGTGTCCCGAGTGCGCCGCCACACCGGGGTTCACCTCGAGGTCGATGACCTGCTGGATCTGCGTGCGGATCTCGTCCTCGGCGGGGATCTTCTCGGCGATCATGCCCGCCACCGCCGGCTCGCTGCTTTCGAGCTGGCTGCGAATGCAAGCGCCGATCTCGTTGGCGAGCGCCTTCCAATCGCCTTCCTTCGCCTTCCGCGTCACGGTCACGGTGGAGTCGTCGATGAGCACCGAGTCGATGCCCTCGAAAGCGAAGAGCTTGTCGGCGAGCGGTGAGCCCTGCGTCACGCCCGGCCCGGCGAAGTGCCACGAGCGACCCGGGAAGATCGGCCGGCTCGCCATGAACTTGCACGCGTCCCCCGAGAGCTGGGGCTCGGCCTTGATGCGAATTGCGTTCGGGTCGCCGCTGGCTTCGGATTCAGTCGCGGCTCCGAGCGTCGCGACGGTGGCGGGTGCCTGGACGACTTGCCTCTGCTTGGGCGGTGCTGCCGCACTCAGTCCCATCGAGCCCAGCGACACGAAGGCCGCAGGTGCGGCGCCAGCCGTCGGCGCGGCGCTCGGGCTCGGCGCCGAGCTCACCTCCGCGCCACTGGGCGGCGCGACCGGCGGGGCGGGTGGTTGATAGCCCTTCTGGTACGGGAACGCCGCGTCCCAATCGCGTTCCTTGCGTCCCAGCAGTCGACTCAGGCCGTCGAGCAAACCCATGCGAAGCGTCCTCCTGATTCGCGATCGACTCTAATCAGCGCCCGCACGGAACCGCAAGGCGCCCATCGCGGAACA
>CAYUSL010000638.1:0-3521 GCA_964447125.1 uncultured bacterium
GCGTGCGAGATCGTGCGCGTGTGGCCGGACGATCGCTTCGAGGTGGTGATGGGCGAGCCGCGCATGACGCGGTTCGGATTCCAGTCGCCGACCAGCGGCCTCGGCCCGGGTTTCGACAACTTCTTCGCCGGCTACCTGTGGAGGATGCGTGCCCACGAGGGAGCGCTCTACGCGGGGACCTTCGACGTCGCGTCCTTCTTGCCCTACGCAGATCGGAACGCGTGGGACGACCGCGTGCGCCGGCTCATCGATCCGGTGACGCTGGAGCGGTATCTGGAGGTCAAGGGCGGTGCCGAGCTGTGGCGCACCGTCGATGGCGACGATTGGACGCCGGTGACGCGAAACGGCTTCGGCAACGTCTACAACTACGGCATCCGCGCGCTGCTCTCGACGCCCCGCGGCTTCTTCGTCGGTACCGCGAATCCGTTCGGCCCGGAGGTCGCGGTCAAGGGACCGAACGGTTGGCGTTACGAGGACAATCCGCGCGGCGGCATCGAGATCTGGCGCGGCTCGTTCGATCACCACGGCGAAGGGGATCCGGTAGCGGAGGAGATCGCCCTGGCGGGCGGCTACGAGCTCGAACCGATCGGCACCGCGCCCGTGTTGCCTGCAGCACCGCTCTTGGCGTCGGGAGGCGAGTCGGGCGACGTCCTCGATGGCGAGGCGTTCCTGGACGGGCTCATCGCCGATGTCGTGCATCGCGCTGCCGACGAGGAGGCGCTCGGCATCAGCGAGCGATCGCGCGATCCGCATGCGGCGCTCGCGGGTCTCGGACCCGATCCGATCGCGCCGGCTTTCTCCGTGGAAGACGAGGTTGCCGCGTACTTCGCGGGCACCACACTGCGACAGGCCGGGTTGTGGCGCCGCGGTGGTGCTGGCTTGCGGAACGTCGGTTCTTGGCGCGAGGACCTGACGACGCCTGCGCAGGCTGCGGAAGCGATGGTGGCCGAGCTCGTGGGCCGTCTTCCGCCTCCCGATCCCGGTGCCAGTGCGACGCGCATCCTGGCGATCGGCAGTGGTGCCGAAGATCTGGAGCGAATCGTGGCGCGACACAGGCCGGATGCCCGCGTGGCCGCGCTGGCGCTCGATCGTGGTGGCCGAATCGCTGCCGCCGATGCCGCGTTCGACGCGCTCCTGTGGATCGAGGGCCTGCACGCCGCACGCCCCGCAGGTGCCTTGCGCGAGGTCATTCGCGTGTTGCGCCCCGGCGGCGACCTGGTCGCCACCGATCTTCTTGCCGGCCGACTCGGCGGCACCCTCGAGGACGAGGCATTGCTCCCGGCGGCCGATCGCCAGGCGATCCTCGGCGGCTACGCGCGCGAGCTCGAAGCTGCGGGGTTCAGCGAGGTCCGGGTGATCGACGTCACCCGCGAGGGCTGGGAGCGCTTTTATCACCACAGCCGCCAATATTTCGCCACCAAGACGCTTCTCCAGCAGCTCGACGCCGCGCAATGCACCGACGTGCTCGCCCGTTTGCCAGGTGGCGGCGGTGTGGTCGTGGCGCACGCGCTGGTGCACGCGCGCCGTCCGGCTGCGTCGCGCGATCGGGGCCGCTCGTGAGCGCAGCCCCGATCACGACCGACGGTCTGCACGGCGCCGCCGTCGATCTGCGCGGTCGGGTGGCCGTCGTTACCGGTGGCTCGAGCGGCATTGGGCTCGCGGTGGTGCGCGAGCTGGGCCGGCGCGGCGTACGTGTGGCGGTCGCGGGCCGGGACGCGGAGCGGGTCGCGAGTGCAGCGGCGAGCGTGCCCGAAGGGCTTGGTGTGGCGGGGTGCGACGTGCGCGAGCGCAGCTCCATCGAATCGCTCTTCGATCAGACGGTGGCGCGCTTCGGTGCCGTCGACATCTTGGTGACCAGTGCTGGCCTGGGCGCGAGCCCGCGCTCACGCAAGGGCTTGCCCCTGGCGCTCATGCATCTCTCCCGCGAGGAATGGGACGACGTCGTCGACACCAATCTGCGCGGCGCCTTTCTGGCGTGTCAGGTGGCGGCGCGGCAGATGCGCGACCAGGGTACTGGCCAGATCCTCAACATCTCGTCGGCACCTGCGGCCCGCCGCGGCTATGCGTACGCCGCCAGCTACTGCGCTTCCAAGCACGCGCTCAACACGTTTTCCCAGTCGCTGGTCGAGGAGCTCGAGCCGCTCGGCATCCGCGTCATCACGATGCTGCCCGACATGGTGGACACGCCGATGGTGCAAGGAACCCAGCTCACCGTCGGTGGCTTGTTGCGTCCCGAGAGCGTGGGTGCCTTCGTGGTCGATTGCCTGGCGCAGCCTTGGGACGTGCGCTTCGACCAACCGGTGATGCTGCCACTCGCCGCGGGTTCGTATCAGCAGAAGGGGCACTGAGCGCGCGCGGCACGAGCGGACACGCCGTGAACGGGTACGCGAGGAAGAGAGCTCGACGATGGAGATTGGTGGCTCGGTGGTGATCGTGACGGGTGCAGCGCGCGGCGTGGGCCGTGCAGTCGCGCGCTTGCTGGTCGCGCGGGGTGCCGCGGTGATGGCCGTCGACGCGGACGCGGATGGGCTGGCGAGTGTCGCCGCCGAAGCGTCGAGCGAGGCGCTCGCGACCCGTGTGTGCGACTTCGCGAGCGCCGAGAGCTGCGAGGCGATGGTGGCGGCGGCGCGCGAGCGTTTCGGCAAGCTCGACGCCTTGATCCACGCCGCCGGGCTCGCGACCAAGCGCACGGTCGCCGCGGGAGGCTTGCTCGACGTCGACGACGACGGCTACGAGGCCATCGTGGGGCCCGAGCTGCGCGGTGCGTTCTTCGTGAACCGGGCGGCGCTCAAGGCGCTCACGGGTCAGCGCCGTGGTGAGGTCGTCAATCTGGTGGCGGCGAGCGGTCGCAAGGGGCGAGCCTTCGACGCGATCGGCAGCGCCGCTCAGGCGGGCGTCCTCGGCATGAGCGAGTCGCTGGCCGAGGAAGTGCGGGCCTTCGGCGTGCGTGTGCAGTGCGTGCTCGCTGCGACGGCGCTCGAGATCGCGGGTGGCGATGCGCCTGCGACGAACGCCGTACCGGAGGAGCGGGTCGCCGAGGCCGTGCTCTTCTGCTTGGGGCTGCCGCCCGATGCGTGCTGCGAGAATCTGGTGGTTCAAGCGTTCAGCGGCGGTCGCTCGCGGGCACGGAAGGCAACGCCCAAGACGAGCGCCGAGAGCTGACGCAGTGTGTTAGACCGAATCCTTTCGACCTCACGAGAATGACGAAACGATAAGGAGAATCGAGATGGCGGCACAAGCATCCCCGGCCAGCCGTAGTGCTGTGCTGGCCGACGTGATCCAGGTGCTCACCGAGCTGACCGCGGACTGGGACGTCGATCTGGGCGCCGGGCTCGGCGAGGAGACGCGCTTGGTGAACGACCTGTCGTTCGAGTCGATCGACGTCGTGCACTTCGTGACGGCGCTGGAAGAGCATTACCAGCGGCGCGATCTGCCGTTCCAGGACATCCTCATGGAGGACGGCAAGTACGTCGAGGACATCCGGGTCGGCGACGTGGTCGACTTCCTCGCCAAGCAATTCG
>CAYUSL010000639.1:0-1743 GCA_964447125.1 uncultured bacterium
ATCTCGTCGCTGCGGATGCTGGAGGGCACCAGCCACAGCCGCCCGCGCGGCGGCGGGCTCGCTTCGTCGTCGACGACCAGCCGCGTGACGTCCACCGCGGCCTCGTCGATCCGGCACGTCCCCCACAGAAACCCGTTCAGGCAGTGCTTGACGTTGGTCTCGTCGATGCCGAAGAGGACGTGGACACCGGGGGATTGGAGATCGGTGTCCACGATCCCCACGCGCTGGCCGGCCAGCGCGCACAGCGACGCCAGATTGGCGGTGCAATTCGACTTCCCGGTACCACCGCGAAAAGAGTGCACGGACACGATCGTGGGCATGGATCTTCGCTTCCGTTCTCTCGGTCCTCAGTCGGACCGCTGCTTGCGCAGCTCGCGTGCCTTGTCGAGAAGTGCTTTGAACGAGTCGGTGTCCGCGATCGCCTGGACCTCCTTGGTCTTCTGCGCTTCGTCGATGGCGATGGGCTTCACCGAAACTCCCGGGAACGACATCGTGGGCAAGTCCGCCGCGAAGTCGGTGGACACCACGGCCTCGAGCTCCGGACCACCTGCGCCGAGACGGAACACCACCGAGTCGCTCACCGGGACGATCGTGACGGGGACGCCAGCGACCACGAGCCCACGCGAGCTGAGGCCACTCAACACCCACCCGCCTTCGCAAAAACGCAGCTCGGCGTGCAAGCGCGACACGTACGGATCTGCGACCGTGATCTCGCACTCGCGCGAGCGACCGATGCGAGCCAGGGGAGCCGCGATCTGCCACGTCTGCACCGGCAGCCCACGCACCCGATCCAACAGATGCACCGTGAGCGGCGGCATGCCGAGCAGATCGTGATCCATGGCGAAGATTCGGCGCGCTCCCACGATGGCGAAGGGCGCGCCTCATTAGCAGGCGACGTGCCAGCGCGCAGTCGACTGCGATTTCCGCAAAATCACCGCATTTCCCGCACATCCCGGATTTTCCACGGCGGCCTGCGGCGGTCCTGATCGCACACGACTGGCGCCAGAGCACCGGTCCGGGACCAATGAATCCTCACGCGTTCCCATGGGACCAGCCGCCGAGCTCGCGACGCGCGAGCGATGCCCTCGCGAACTACACTCGGCGCACCAGACCGAACTCAGAGGCGCCATGGCAAAGGCCACCCCCGCTCGCCAACTCACCAGCGTCGCCGAATGCGATGCCGCGCTCGGGCCAGCATTCGAGAAGGCACTCGCTGCGGCGTTGCGCCAGCTCGAGCGCCGTGAGCGTGGCGCCATCGTGCTCCGCTTCGGCCTCCATCTCGGCGACCTCTACTGCTGGCCCATCGCCGCGACCTCAGCGCGAAAGCGAGAGGAGGACTTTCGCCTCGCGCGTGAGCTGCCTACCGCGGGGACGTGGGAGGAACGACAGCTCTGGAGCCGTGATTCCGGCTTCACCGTGGATGCGCCGCGCGCGCCGTTCGCCGCCATCGAACGGATCCTCGCGCGACGTGTGGATCACGTGGAGGAACACGCCGATCTCGCCGATAGCCCACTCGCAGCCCGTCTCGCAGGCGTGACGGAAGCGTGCCTCGCCGCCTTCGAGCGTCTCGACCAGCGCGGAGCGTTCGGGTCGGGCGAGCGGCGCGAAGCGCTGCTGCTCGATCCGGGGCTCGAATGGTTGGACGACGAGAGGTGGCTCGTCGCACTCCGACGACTCAACTCGTCCTCGCTCGTGGACGTGGTCGCGAACGATCTCGCTCGTCGCGCCGATCTCCGACGCGCG
>CAYUSL010000639.1:1843-3509 GCA_964447125.1 uncultured bacterium
TGGCGTGGAACGCCAGAGCGCTCCATCGCGAAGCGCCGTTGCTCGTGCCCTTGCTCACGGATCCAGACCCCGCGCTGCGCGTTGCCGCAATGGTCGGTCTCATGCGTGCTGCGCCGGAGCCGAGCGAGGCGATCCTGCACGCCGTGGAACGCGCGTCCACCCTGCGCGACGACGATCCACACAGCGAGCTCACTGCCGCGTTCGCGGTGGGAGTCGGCGCTAGCACGGAAGCGGATCCGGGCCGATACCAGATGCGATTGGTGGAAGCGGCGGGGCGAACGGAGGGCGTGCTGACCAGCGAGGCCGCGTGGATGCTGGGGCAGATCGCACCGCGGCGCCCATCCGCGTTGCGCAGCCTCCTCGCCGTGATGCCGGTGCAGCCGGGAGCGGCGCGCGAGCTGAAGAGCGTTGGTGCCGCAGCGGTGCCCGGGCTCGTCCAGGCACTGCGCTCGGGGGACGCGAAGCTCGAAGAGGTCGCGGCCGACGGCCTCGCCGAGCTGGGTGCCGTGGCCGCCGACGCGGTGCCGGCGCTCGTCGAAGCGCTTGCATCGCCGCATTGGGTCGTGCGCACCAGCGCCGCCAACGCGCTGCGTCCGATGCGGGATCGAGCACGGGAAGCGATTCCCGCGTTGCGCCTTCTCACGGAGGACGAGCACCCAGCGGTGGTCAGGGCCGCGCGGACTGCGCTCGTCTGGATCGATCGCCCGCCCACGCCCGGTAACTGAGCTGGGGCCACGACGGCTGGACGCCGCGCCGGCTCATGGCACATCCTCCGGGATCATCGTGCTCGAGACCCGCGCGACGCCTAGTCCGCGTCCGCGGCGCTTCGGCGCCCGCTCTCTCGCGCGTGTCATCTCGACACGTGCTCTCGCACGCGGAGCTCAGTGGTGAATCGCATCGTCCCGCGCGGGATGTTCCTCCACGACGGCGAAGACAAATTCGTCGTGAAGGGCTTCTCCTACGGCCCGTTCGCGCCCAACGCGAACGGCGAGCCGCTGCCCGATCCGCGTGCCGTGGAGCGCGACTTCGCGATCATGGCGGAGCTCGGCGCCAACAGCGTGCGCGTCTACCACGTGCCGCCGCTCTGGTTCGCGGAGATCGCGGCGCGCTTCAACTTGCGGCTCATGGTGGGCGTGCCCTGGCAGCAGCACATCCGCTTCCTCGACGATCGCACCACGCCCAAGAGCATCCGTGAGCGCGTCGCCGACGCCGCGCATCGTCTGGGCGGCGGCAAGGCGCCGATGCTCTCGGTGCTGATCGGCAACGAGATCCCGCCCCAGGTGGTGCGCTGGTACGGCCCCACCAAGGTCGAGCGGTTCCTGAACGAGCTCTACGACACCGTCAAGCAGATCGATCCCGATCTCTTGGTGTCGTACGCGAACTTCCCGTCCACCGAGTACCTGGAGTGCGAGTTCCTCGACTACGTGTCGTTCAACGTCTACCTGCACCGCGAGCACGACTTCCGGAACTACGTGGGCCGGTTGCAGAACCTCGCCGATTTCCGGCCGCTGGTGATCAGCGAGTTCGGCATGGACTCGATCCGTGAGGGCGAGGAGCACCAGGCCGAGTTCATCGACCACACGTTGCGCGCGGGCTGGGAAATGGGGCTCGCCGGCGCCGTGGTGTTCGCATTCACCGACGAATGGTTCACCGGCGGCTACGACGT
>CAYUSL010000640.1:0-3492 GCA_964447125.1 uncultured bacterium
TGACGTCCTGGTCGGCGATCACCTTGGCGATCCGGTGGATGAGCCCCACCTGGTTTTCCACCACGAGATCGAGCTTGAGCCGCGCCGGCAACGCACTCGGCTCCCATTCGATCGAGACCTGCCCGCTCGGATCGAGGCGCGCGAGACTCGGGCACCGCCGCAGATGAAGGCTGATGCCGTTGCCCGTGGTGAGGTAACCGAGCACCTCTTCGCCGAGCACCGGCGTGCAACATCCAGCGAGACGGATGAAGGCGTCGTTGAAGTCGCGGATGGTGAAACCGGGCCGATCGATGCTGGCGCGGCGAAACAGGATTCGCGACAGGAGCGAGCCCTGCGCGCGTCGATTGCGTTCGGCGCGCCCCGGCGCGATCAGGTCTGCCTCTTCCAGGAACTTGAGGGTATCGATGTTCCGGAAACCCACCTCGATGAGGAACTCGTCGAGATCGAGCTTGTGCGCGCGCAACGCCGCCTGAAACGCCGGCGAGGCGATCACTTCCGTGGCCACCAGCGAATCGCGCTGCGTTTCCAGCCGGAAGAGATCCCACCCGACTTCGCGAGAGCGGCCGCGGCGCTGCCGCTTGAGCGAGCGTCGAATCGCGCTCTGTGCTCGCGCCGTCACCGTCCAGTCGAGCCATTGCTCGGCGGGCCGCACGTCTCGGCTGGTTTGAACGTCCACGACGTCGCCGTCGCTGAGCGCCGTCGAGATCGGCACGCGGCGGCCGTTGACCGTCGCTGCTAGCGCGCGATCCCCGACCTGCGTGGAATGGATGCGGTACGCGAAGTCGAGGCAGGTCGCGTGCCGCGGAAACGTGAACGTGTCGCCCTTGGGGCTGAACACCTGGAGGGTGTCGGGCAACGCGTGGCTGAGGACGTCCGCCATACGGAGATCGTCGTCCTCGGTCAACGTTTCCAGAAGCTGGAGGTAGCGCAGGTAGTACTCGGAAACCTCGCCCGGCCCTTCGCTCCAATTGGCGAGCACGCCGCGCTCGTTGGTGTCGTGCATCGAACGAGTGGTGAGCTGGATCTCGAGGATCTGGCCCTGGCGATTGACCCGCGTCACCACCGCCTTGTAGCCATTCGGCTTGGGGTTCGAGATGAAATCGCGGATGCGCCCCGGCACGGCGCGAAAGAGCTCGTGCACGACACCCAAGCTCGCGTAGACCTGCACGCGTTCCGCTGCGAGCACCGTGAAGCCGCGGTGGACGTCCTCCACGATCTTGTCCGAGTGGATGTAATCGGTGGCGTCGCGCCATTCGGGCACCACGACGGCATCCAGGTGTGCACGAGCCAGCGCAGTCGAGATCTCCTCGGCGAGCCCGCGCACCGCATCCTCGCGCTCCGCTCGCAACGACTCGATCTCGCGCTGCATCCGCGAAAATCGCTTCGGGTAGAGGTATTGAAACGCGTAGCGCGAGAGCTCGCGGCTGATCTCGCCCAGTCCCAGCCGTGCAGCGACCGGCACGTAGACGTCCAACGTTTCTTGAGCCGTGCGGCGTTGCTTGTCACGCCGCATCGCGCCCAGGCTGCGCACGTTGTCCAGCCGATCGAGGATCTTGACGATGAGGGTGCGGATGTCCCGCACCGTCGACACCAGCATCTTCGAGTAGGTCTGCGCCTTGCCGCGCTCCCAGCCCTTGGCTTCCTCGGCGGTGATCTTGGTCAAGCCGTCGACGACGTCGGCGATCTCTCCATAGTCGCGGCGCAACTCGCCGAGCGTGATCTCGGTGTCTTCGAGCGCGTCGTGGAGCAGCGCGATGGAGACGGTGTCGGGATCGAGTCCGAGCTCGGTCGCTTCGAGCGCGATCCGCAATGGATGGTGGAAGTACGGCTCACCCGACTTGCGGGTCTGGCCGGCATGCAACCGCTCACCGTCGTATCGCGCACGCTCGACGCGGCTCAGATCGACGTCGGGATAGCGGCTACGAAGGTTGGCAAGAATGCGATGCCAATACCCGGTCGCAACATCGTCACCAGCTGGCGGCTCGCCGCCGTCGTCCGCGCCCGCAGCGGAGGGCGGTGTCGTGGCCGCGCCGTCACCGGACGCACTCGTGTCATCGCGCGGCTCGTCACCGCGCGCTCGAACAGGCTCACGCCACGCGTCGCCGCCGATCGTGCCGACGCCCGGCGCCAACATCGCAGCAACTCGCTCGCGATAGGGATCCGAAGCCATCCAGATGCACCACTCGACACGCAGTGTCATCGGTCCAACTGCGCGTATTGGCGACGCTTCTCGTGCGACAGTTTAGCACGCACGACGCCTCTGCCCAACCGACTGCGACTCCGGCACGCTGCTTGCGGCACCGGAATCACGAGGGTATGGTGCGGCCGTTCGGAGCGAGTCTCGATCAGCACCCCGCGCCGCAGCCGCGCGGACGCTCGTCGGAACTCGGAGCAACACCGATCGCGCCGCAAGCAACGCGCCGATCGGGTGACCCAACGAAAGCCTCGAGCTCGACGGAGCGAACATGGCGCGGATCCTTCTCTTCAAAGCGTTTCGCCCACTCGAGTACTACACCGTCACCCAGCCGCTCGGGCTGATGTACTTGGCCGCAGCGCTGCGCCAGCACGGGCACGACGTCGGCATCGTGGACATGATCGCCGACGTGCTCACGCCGGAAGACGCGCTCGAACGCGCGAAGAAATTCGAGCCCGATCTGGTGGGCATCCACTCGATGACCCACGAAGCACCCACGATGCACGCGCTGGCGCGGCTGCTGAAAGGCTGGCGCGCCGAGCTGCCGATCGCCGCCGGTGGGCCACACCCGTCGACGGATCCGCACGAGACACTGCGCAACGAGGCCATCGACGCACTCTGCATCGGCGAGGGCGAAGACACGGCGCCGGATCTGGTCCGCCACCTCTTGGCTGGCGAGCTGCCCGCGGGGGTGCTCGGCACCGCCTATCGCAAGGACGGCGAAGCGTTCCTAGAGCCGGCGCGTCCGCCGATTCTCGATCTCGACCGCATTCCCTTCCCGGCGTGGGACCTGATCGACGTGCCGCGCTACTTCGACCTTCCCAAATTCTCCACGGTCTGCAAGCGCAAGCAGTACATGTCGATCTTCACGTCGCGTGGCTGCCCGTACTCCTGTACGTATTGCCACACCATCTTCACCAAGAAGTTCCGCACCCGCAGCGTGGACAACGTGATCGCGGAGCTGCGCACGCTGCACGACGACTACGGCATCCGCGAGCTGCACATCATCGACGACATCTTCAATTGCCAGATGGACCACGCGAAGAAGATCTGCGACCGCATCGTCGCCGAGAAGCTCGACTTCGCGATCACGTTCCCGAACGGTGTGCGCGGCGACCTGATGGATCGCGAGCTGCTCGAGAAGCTCGCGGCCGCTGGCTGCTACCGCATCACGTACGCCATCGAGACCGCCTCACCGCGGCTCCAGAAGATGATCAAGAAGCACAACAAGCTCGACAAGCTGCGCCAGGTCATCGAGTGGACCGACGAGATGAACATCCTCCAGAACGGGTTCTTCA
>CAYUSL010000641.1:0-3470 GCA_964447125.1 uncultured bacterium
CACACCACGTGACCACCGCCGAGATCGACGTGCTTCCCGAGGCCGAGCCGCCCCGAGACGGCGGGCCGGAAGCCGCGCTCAGCGCCGCGCTGGTACCCGCGGACACGCGCTACCACCAGCGGCCACCCGCGGAGCGATCGTGGCGGAAGCCCTTGGGTCGCGTCCGCGACTACGTCGTCGGCGAGCTGGGGCTGTGGGGCTGCTTGCTCGTGCCCCTCGCGGGCATCGCGATGCGGTGGGCGCGCCGCAATGTGGATCCCGTCGCAGACGTCACCATGCAGGGCAATGACGCCGTCGACCCACGCGTACGCCCGTTGTTGATGGCGGCGACGTTCGTGCCTCTCGGCGTCTTCTTCGTCGCCAGCTTCTTCTCGCGCGCCGAGCTTCACTGGCCCGCGCCCTACGTCGTGAGCGCAGCCGCGTTGCTCGCACCGCTCGCCGGCCGCCGTTTGCGCGGCCTCCTCGCTGCGGCGCTGACGAACGGATTCGCGCTGAGCCTACTCTTGGTGCACGCACGCGTGCCGTGGTTGCCGATTCCGATCGGACAGGACCGCGTGCTGCGCGAGACCCACGGTTTCGAACGCCTCGCTCGGCACCTCGCGTCGCTCGATCGTCCCGTCTTCGGCGCGACCTACCAGTTGGTGTCGATGGCGCGCTTCTACGAGCCGCGGCTCGTGATCGGCCAATGGCCTGGAGCGGCCCGGGTCTCCGAGCTCACGATGCGCGCAGCGCAGGCCCCCCTCGCGTGGTCCGACGTTCTGCGCGCGGGCGGCTTCTGGCTGGTGTCGTCGCGCCCCTCGATCGCTCACGTTCCCGGTGCCACCGCAACCGAGCTGATCGAGCTGGTCGATTGCCGCGATGCGCCCACGACGGCGCCGCTCCTGGCCCGGCGCGCGGGCGATGCGCCCCCCGGGTGCGCACCGATGCACGCGTGGTATCTGGCGCGCTACGACGTCGACAGCGCCACGCGCTGAAATCGGGGATCGAACGCTTCCGCACGGACCGCCGTTCGCGTCATCGCCCCAGGAAATGGGGATAGCCCACCGCGCGCGCAATCCACCACGCACCGAGCGCCGAGGCGAACGCGTACACGACGAGTCCCGCGCCGGTGCGCGCCGCGAGCGCGAACCGCGGACGCCGACGCGCCACCGGCAAGCCCCACGCCGCGACGACACCGAGCGTCGCGGACACGGCGAACGTCGTCGCCGCGACCCGCGGATGCACGCACCACGGGCAGTGCGCGGGGTCGTCGGGATCGTGGACGTTGCAGTGACGATCGAGGCCCGCCCAGGGCCACGTGCAGCCACATCGAAAAAGCGCGCCACAGAGCGGCGTCACCACCACCAGCGCAAGGGCGAGGGTCAACACCGTCGCCGCGATTTGCGCGCGTCGAGACTGAGAATCGCCCTCGCTCACCATCTTGAATCTCGATGCCGATTCGAGCGACACCTGCTTCGCATCAACGATCTCTCACCGGGAGGGCGCCATGTCCACCTCGTCCGTCGTCTCGAGGATCGCACACGACTCGATCCGCCACGCGCCGTCGATCATGCCCGAGGGTCCGTGGTGGGATCACCTCGAGAGCAACTTTCACGAGCGCCCCGAAGGGTTCGAGCTGGGCTTGCGCGATCTCGTGCAGGTGCGCGCCACCGCGGCCCTCGACGTGCTGCTCCGGACGTCCATGGCGGCGATCCTCACACCGCTCACCGTGCCCGTCGGCTATCGCCCCAAAGCGCTCAAGCAGATGCTCGACGAGCGCCGCCTCTACGAGCCCATCGCCGAGCGCCACGACGCGAGTGCCTTCTTCCGCGAGCCGCCTGCGTCCATCGAGGTCCACACCGAACGCGCCGGGATCACCGCGTTCCGCGCGCGCGGCGGAAGCTGCGAAGACCTGAGCTTCGAGAGCGCCTACGTGCCGCTCAACGAGCGCATCCGCGAGCGCTACCTCTCGCATCGCACCAACGCCGTCGCCCGCGCCCGCCATTGGCGTCACAAGCACGGACCACGCCCCACGATCATCGCGGTCCACGGCTTCGGCGCCGAGCCCTACTGGATCAACCAGTGGATGTTCGCGCTGCCGTGGTTCTACGGCATCGGCTGCGACGTGCTGCTGGTGACGCTGCCCTTCCACGGACGCCGCCAGGGACGCGGCTCGGTCCTGAGCGGACAGGGATTCTTTTCGGGCGGGCTGTCGTGGGTGAACGAAGCCTTCGGTCAGGCGGTGATGGACATCCGCACCTGCGTGAGCTGGCTTCAAAACGAGCGCGGCGTGGAACAGATCGGCGTCACCGGCATCAGCCTCGGTGGCTTCACCTCGGCGCTCCTCGCCGCCACCGAGCCACGGCTCAAATTCTCGGTCCCCAACGTACCGCTCGCGAGCCTGGCGGACCTGGTGCTCGAGTGGGAGCCCATCGGCTCGATCATGCGCACCGCCATGCTCACCACCGGGACGTCGATCAAGAAGGTGCGCAAGGCGCTGGCGGTGACCAGCCCGCTCACCTACGCGCCGGTGCTCGATCGCGAACGACTCATGATCATCGGCGGCGTCGGCGACCGGCTCGCGCCGCCCAAGCACTCGCGGCTGCTCTGGGACCATTGGGGCCGCTGCCGCATCCACTGGTTCCCCGGCAGCCACATCATCCACCTCGACCGCGGCGCTTACCTTCGGCGCATGGGCCGATTCCTGAACGAGATCGGATTCAACCAGGACCGGCGCAAGCCCAAGCGGGGTGCCGCCAGTCCGAAACAAACGCAACGCCCGGCACCCGCCGATCTCGCCAGCGCCCGCCGCGCCCGCGCCGAACGCACCAAAGCCGCGTCCACTTGAGCCCGAAAACCTCAGCCGTCTTCTACTGCGACCGACGATTCGCCGTGATCTCGCGGGGTACTCGGGACGGCGGCCCTCGCCGTACGATGTAGTACGACTGCGGGCCGCCGCCCTGCGTTCCCCACGATCTGACGGCGACTTGTCGGTCTCGCGACGAACACGTCTGAGGTTTCCGGACTGAGCCGCCGTCACCGGTCAGCCGCCGCGGCCTGGTGAAAAAAAGCGGGCCGGCAGGAAGCTCCAGCACTCCCCATGAGCGCTGTGAGCGACCGGCCGGCCCGGGAGGGGCAGTGGATTGGATGAGCGGTAGGCGGGGCAGAACCCTCGTCGGTGACCTGGTCCGTCACTTCGTCGTGGCGGGCACCGTGACCTCGGTGGCGGTCTTCTGACCGTTGGCCTCGCGGTACTTCACGACGACCTTTCCGTTCGGTACCAAATCGGAGGCGGAGGCTGGCTGATTCGCCTTGCGGAACTGCGTGCTGGGCGCGATCAGGATCGACTGTGTACCTCCGTCCGAGCCCTTCACCTCGACGTGGGACGCGTCCACGGCGGCGACCACGCCCATGAGCTTGTGCTCGTGCCCTTCGTGCGCTTGCGCGAGCCCGGCGAACGCGAACGCCGCGGCCACGGCACCGCGGATCAT
>CAYUSL010000642.1:0-3469 GCA_964447125.1 uncultured bacterium
GCGTTGGCCGCGATCGCCGGGATGGTCGAGCTTGCGGCCGTGTTCTGACAGATCTCGTTGGCTGCTGCGAGACCCGTGAGGCCCCCGTCCAGGTTTCCTGGCCAGTTGGAGAAATCGCCGGTGCCCTCGGACGACGTGACGAACACGTAGCGTGTCGCGGCGCGGGCGCTCGTCGCTGGCAGCGCGACAGCCAGCGCGGCGGTCAAGATGGACGCGGTCGATCGATTGATCCAGCCCAAGGAGACCTCCTCGATGTGTTCGCAGCGCTCGGCGCCGACGCTAGGGTTGGTGTGTATACGGCCGGACAACGCTATCGCGGATCTGCGCCCTGAATCCAGACTTAGATCGGAGATCCGAGCGAAACGATGGCGAAATGCGCAGCGCCCGCTGCGCTTACCGCGGAGAGCTCGCCGTTGTACGGTGTTTCGACGACGAGTGGGGGAGCGAGGTTCCTTGCCGATGAGCCGAGGGAATAGGGCGGGCTCGATCGCGGCGTTCGCCGTTGGAGCGTGGGTGTGTGTGGCTGCCGCGTCTGCGGCCACGCCGGTGCTGGTCTACCAGAACGGTTTCGAGTCCGCGGACCCGTGTGCGTGGAGTGCCAGCGAACCGGCGGCGGATTGCGACCCGGAGATGGTGTTCGTGCCTGCGGCGCAGTTCGCCATGGGCTCGACGCAGGGCGATGCCGACGAGCTGCCCATTCACACCGTGTACGTCGACGCCTATTGGATCGATCGCTTCGAGGTGACCGTGGACGCGTGGAATGCGTGTGTGAGCGCGGGTGGTTGCGGCGGCTCGAACGGCTCGTCGAGCTGCAACGTGAATCGGCCCGATCGCGGTAGCCATCCCTACAACTGCGCCACGTGGACGCAGGCGCACAACTACTGCGCGTGGGCTGGGAAGCGGTTGCCCACCGAGGCGGAGTGGGAGCGCGCCGCGCGTGGCACGACTGCCGCCACCTACCCGTGGGGCGAGACCGAGCCCACCTGCGACTACGCCGTGATCTGGGACAGCGCGCTCGGCACCTTCGGTTGTGGCGTCAATCACACCCAGCCGGTGGGCTCGCGCGCCGCGGGGAGCTCCGCGTCGGGTGCTCTCGACATGACCGGCAACGTGTGGGAGTGGGTGAACGACTGGTACGCCGCCGACTACTACGCAAACAGTCCCGCCACGAATCCTGCCGGACCGGCCACGGGCACCCTGCGAGTCTTGCGGGGTGGTTCCTGGTACGAGAGCGGGCCGGGCGATCTCCGGGCCGCGTTTCGCAACGCCAAGTCACCGACTCAATCGTTCGTCAACAACGGCTTTCGCTGCGCCCTCAGTGCCCCGTAGGGGGCTGCTGGGCGCTCTCCGCGTCCGAGTCGGGTGATCGTGATTCTCTCTGTCGCTGGCCTCACGGGGCGGCGTAGACTGCCCCGCGCTCGCGCGAGCCTCGGTGGACGCTCGACGCGACGACACTCAGCCTCGGGGGGGAATTCATGGTTCGACGTGTGCTCGTGACGTTCGCGCTCGCCGTGACCTGGGTCTGTGGCGCCACGACTTCCCGCGCCGCAGACATCTGGGTGACTCGCTACGACGATCCGGCACCCAACGGCTGCTCCCCCACGGATTGCTCGCTGCGTGAGGCCGTCATCTCGACCGAAGGCTCGGGGCTCGTCGAGAACCGGATCTTCCTCTCGGCGGGGACCTACGAGCTGACCCGTGCAGGTGCCAACGAGGACGCGGCGGCGACCGGCGATCTCGACATCTTCAATCGTCGTCTCGAGATCATCGGTCCGGGGGCGACGATGACCACCATCGATGCAAACGGCCTCGATCGCGTGTTCCACCTCTCGGACGCCGGTGTGATCGGGAGCATCATTCGTCTCGCTGGGCTCAAGCTCGTCGGTGGCGCGGTCAACGGCCCGGGATCGGCGATCATCGCGACGCGCGTGGATCTCACGATCGACGCTTGCGAGATCACGGGCAACACCGACCTGCAGGGTGGAGACGACGAGGTCGTCTACGGCAGTCTCTTCTCGGAGCTGGCGGTGCTGGGCTCGACGATCGGCGGTAATGGCGGCGGCGGCATCGCCGTGACCCAGGCCTCCGCTTCGATACAGAACAGCACGATCGCCGACAACGATTTTCAGGGGATCACGGCCCAGGGCGGCGCCACCGTGCTCGGCGTCCACTCCACCATCACCGGCGCGAGCGACGGCATTCCGGAGATCGAGGCCAGCGGAGACGGGAGCTTGGTCCAGCTACTCAATTGCTTCGTGCTCGGAAGCTGTCTGGCGACGAGCTCGGGCGATGTCCAAACCCTGGGCGGAAACGTCGAGTCGCCCGGCGACAGCTGCACCTTCAGCGCGAGCGACAAGGTGGATGTGACGTTGCCCGGGCTGGGCTCGCTCGCGCTCAACGGCGGGCCGACGCGCACGCGGCTGCCCTCGCTCCAAAGCGCCGGGCTCGGGGCGGCCGTCGACGCTTGGTGCTTCGACGTGGATCAGCGTGGCGCCGTGCGCACCGGAACCGACTGTGAAAGCGGTGCGGTGGAGCGTTCGTCCACGCGCGTGGAGACGCCGCTCTTCTACGACGGCTTCAACCAGCGCAGCGCCAAGGCGTGGGACGCTACGAAGCCGTGATCGCCGGCGCCGGAGGCGCTCCACCCGCTGCTGCGGACGGTAGCAGCTTCTCGACGAGCCAGGCCATCGTCACTCCCGTGAACATCAGGAAGAGCGGCTCGATCTGCAACCGGTAGCGAAAGACCGACATGAAGAGCGCGATCCGGAACAGGAACCAGCCCAGGAACGACATCAGGATGCCGATCGGCCGGCGTTGGATCACCGAGATCGCGACGCCCACGAAGAACGACGAGATCATCACCGAGTACCAGATGCGGCTGATCCACACGAAGAGGGCAGGCCAGTAGGCGTGGAACGGAGTGATGGCGAGCAGCTTCACCCATTTGCCGAGAAAGAAACGCGGCAGCTCGCGCCAGTGCTCGCCCCAGAACTTGAAGACCTCGGCGCGTAGCTTCTTGTCCAGATCGACCTCGTCTTTGTAGCCCGCGAATCGCGGGTCGTGATCGAGGTCGGGGTGGTCTTGGTAGTCCCAACCGGGATGGCCGGGGAAGGGGACGTAGCCGCCCCAGAGCTCGGGGTCGGCGAGCAAGTCGGTGTTGTTCGACTGCCACATGATGAAGCCGCTCTCGGTGGTGAGCGGCACGAAGTGCCCCAGGGTGATCGCGTTGCGGACGATCCACGGCAGAATCGCCGCGACGCACACCGCACCCATCACCACCGTGGTCTTCACCGCCTGCTTGAAAGGCCGCACGCCGAAGATCGCCCAGCAGCCGAAGGTCGGCACCAGCAGGATGAAGTCGGGCCGCATGTTGGCGGCGAACCCCGCGAGCAGACCGCCGAGCCCGGCACGCACGAGCGTGGGCTTGGGCGCCAGGTGCACGATGAAGAGGTAGAGCGCCCAGATCACC
>CAYUSL010000643.1:0-3466 GCA_964447125.1 uncultured bacterium
TTCCACATCGGCGGCTCGGACGCGAGCGGCATCGTCTACAAGGTCGGCAAGGACGTCACCCACTTGAAGGTGGGTGACGAGGTCGTCGTGCACTGCGGTACCTGGAGCCGCGACTGCCCGAGCGTGAAGGCCGGCGTCGATCCGATGTATTCGCCGAGCTTCCGCATCTGGGGCTACGAGACCAATTGGGGCAGCTTTGCGCAGTTCACCAAGGTGCAAGCGCACCAGTGCCTGCCACGTCCGAAGCACCTCACCTGGGAAGCGTCGGCGGCCTACATGCTGGTGGGGGCGACCGCCTACCGCATGCTCCTCGGCTGGCCGGAGCACGCGATCCGCAGCAACGACGTGGTGCTGGTGTGGGGCGGCGCAGGCGGCTTGGGCTCGATGGCGATCCAGATCGCGCGCGCCAAGGGCGCGATCCCCATCGCGGTCATCTCCAGCGACGACAAGATCGAGTACTGCAAGAGCCTCGGCGCCAAAGGCTGCATCAATCGCAAGGGATTCAACCACTGGGGGATGCTTCCCCACTGGAAGGACACCGAGAAATACAACGTGTGGCTCAAGGGCGTGCGCGCCTTCGGCAAGGCGATCTGGGATGCCCTCGGCGAGAAGCGCAGCCCCCGCATCGTGTTCGAGCATCCCGGCGAGGACACCATCCCCACCTCGATCTTCGTGTGCGACACCGGCGGCATGGTGGTGATCTGCGCCGGCACCACCGGTTACAACGCCACCGTCGATCTCCGTTACCACTGGATGCGCCAGAAGCGTCTCCAGGGCTCGCACTTCGCCAACGACGAGCAGTCGAAAGGGCTCAACGACTTGGTGCTCGCCGGCCAGGTCGATCCGTGCCTCTCGCGCACGTTCACGTGGGAAGAGCTGCCGCTCTCGCACCAGCTCATGCACGACAACAAGCATCCGCACGGCAACATGGCGATCCTGGTGGGCGCACCCACGACCGGCACGGGTGCCACCGCCGCCGCACCCAAGCGCTGAGGGGTCGTTCCTGCGGGGCAGCGGCTGAAACAGCCTTCACGGCGGCCAGTCGTCGCCGATCCGACGGGGCGGGCATCGAGCCCGCCCCGTCTTTTTTTCCCGTACGGACTCCCCCGAGCGGCGCCGAAATCGCCCGCAAATGCCCGGATTCCTCGGCCCGCTGCGCTCTGCCAGCGGGAGGTTTGGCTTCTCGGTCCGCGCGTTGTATTGAGCTGCGCGGACGCCGCACAACGCGGCGCGATCGGCGCTCGTGCACTCCACGCTGAACCTCATCCTCCAGGTCGCGCTGATCATCGTGGTCGCACGGCTGGTGGGCTACGTGTTCCGGCTGCTCGAACAACCCCAGGTCATGGGGGAGATGACAGCGGGGATCCTTCTCGGGCCCTCGTTTCTGGGCTGGCTCGCACCCGACTGGCACGCGGTGCTCTTCCCACCCGAGCGGCTGGGCTACCTCCACGCGCTCAGCCAGCTCGGCGTGCTGCTGTTCATGTTCCTGGTGGGACTCGAGCTCGACCCCAAGCACCTCGCGGGGCGCGGTCGCGCCGCGATCGTGACGAGCATCGCCAGCATCGCGGCACCGTTCGTCCTCGGTACGCTGCTCGCGCAGTTGCTCTTCGGCTCGCTGGCAGCGCCAGGCGCCAAGCGTGCGAGCTTCACGTTGTTCATGGGCGCCGCGATGAGCGTCACGGCCTTCCCTGTGCTGGCACGAATCCTCACGGAGCGCGGATTGACGCGCACCAAGGTCGGCGCAGTGACGATCGCGTGCGCGGCGCTCGCGGACGTGGCGGCGTGGGTCGTGCTGGCGATCGTCGTGGCGCTGGCACGGGTCGAGGCCGAGCCCGAGCACGTGGTGGGAACCCTCATCGGAACCGGCTGCTACGTGCTGGTCATGCTCACGATCGTGCGCAACCTCGCCCGTCGCATCGAGGTCTACTATCGAAACCGCGGGCGGGTCATCACCCAGGACATGCTCGCATTCGTGCTGCTGCTCTTCCTCACCTCCGCTTGGGTGACCGAGTGGCTGGGTGTGCACGCGCTCTTCGGTGCGTTCTTGCTGGGCGCCGTGTTGCCCAAGGATCCGAGCTTCGTCCGCGACCTGCGGGACAAGCTCGAGGATCTCACGGTGGTGTTCCTGTTGCCGCTGTTCTTCGCGGACGCAGGGCTACGAACGCGTCTCGGCCTCCTCGACGGTTTCGGCATGTGGCTCATCTGCGCCGTGATCGTGGTGGTCGCGGTGGTCGGGAAGCTCGGCGGCACTGCGCTCGCGGCCCGCTGGATCGGCCTGCCCTGGCGTGAGGCCACGGCCATCGGCGTGCTGATGAACACGCGCGGGCTGATGGAGCTGGTGATCCTCACCATCGGTCTGGAGCTCGGCATCCTGTCGCCGGCGCTGTTCGCGATGATGGTGCTGATGGCGTTGTTGACGACGTTCATGACCACACCCGTCCTCGAACGCGTCTATCCCACCGAGCTGATCCGGCGCGAGGTCGTGGGCGGACCCGAGGCCGAGGGTTACTCGATCTTGATTCCGGTCTCGCTGCCCAGCGCCGGCCCGGATCTGCTGCATCTCGCGGCCACCCTCGCGCGCGGCTCGTCGGGCGGGCAGATCTACGCGTTGCACCTGGCGCGCGCGAGCGAGCGGTCGTTCTTCGATGCCTCGGTCACACCGGCGATACGAGTCGATCTCGCACCCCTCGGGCCGCTTCTCGCCGCTGCCAAAGAAGAGACGGTCGACGTTCAGCCCTTGGCGTTCGTGAGCCGCGAGCCGGCCGCGGACATCACCGCCGTCGCTCACGCCAAGGCCGCACGCCTGATCCTGATGGGCTGGCACAAGCCCGTCCTGAGCCAGAGCATCTTGGGCGGCACCGTGAATCAAGTGATGCGCGAAGCACGCTGCGACGTGGCGGTGTACGTGCGGCGGCGCTTCGAGCCGGTCGAGCGCGTGCTCGTGCCGTATCTGGGATTCCAAGACCGAGGCGCCCTCGAGCTGGCTCGGCGCATGGCGAAGGGCAGCGAGCCGGACCACGGCCAACAGAGCTTCACGTGGAGCGCGCCGCACGTGACGATCCTGCACCTGGTGCCCCGCGGCAACCGGCGCGACGAGGACCGCCTGGGGCTCTCCGCTGCCGCGACGGCATTCGAAGCTGCGGGAATCGAGCTCAAAGTCATCGAGACCGACGACGCCCTCGAGTCAGCCGTGGTCGAGGCGAGGCGCGGCTACGACCTGGTGATCGTCGGCATCTCGGAAGAGCTGGGGCTCGAGCCCAACCTCTTCTCCACGCGCCACGAGCGCTTCGCTGCCGAATGCCCGGCGTCGCTGCTCATCGTGCGCAAGTACGATCGGTCCGACCCCACCACGGACACCATCAAGCCCGAGCGCCGCCGCACCGAAACGCCCCTCCCGCGCGCACGCATCGCTTGACCGGCGCACCGCGCGACACGGAATGGCACCCGTCGCAGCCGACGGTGTAAC
>CAYUSL010000644.1:0-3465 GCA_964447125.1 uncultured bacterium
GGCCCCGCCGTGTTGTCGGTTCCCGAGCACGCAGCCGCGCAGGGCTTCGCCGTGCGGATCGACGGCGCGCCCGCCGAGACACGGCCCGATGCGGGCACGCGCCGATTGGCCGTCTCTTGGAACGGTGCGCCGGGCCGCCACGAGATCCGCGCTGATTTCGACTGACCACACTGCCGGCTCCGTGCTCGTGCTCAAACACATGCCGAATCGCGTGGCCGTGAAGTCCGCTCCGGCGCGGCGCGCCGCGGTGCTCATGGCACTGCTCGTCACTGCGTTCGGCTGTGGCTCGTCGGGCGGCGCCACCGCGGAGCCCGACATCGTCTACCGACCCTACACCGAGCTCGAGCTGCATCGCCCCGATGCGCCCGATGTCGAGGTGCTGCTGGCGGACCCCCACGTCATCAAGGTCGATCACCGCTGGTATCTCTACGGCACGTCGAGCGACGAGGGCTTCGAATGCTGGTCGAGCGGTGACCTCGCCGAGTGGCGCTACGAGGGCCTCGTTTGGCGGCCGACGCCGGGGACCTGGAACGACCAGAGAAAGCTCTGGGCGCCCCACGTCCAGCCCGCGCGCGATGGCTACTACCTCTACTATTCGGCGAACTACAGGATCGGCGTCGCGTTCTCGACCTCGCCCGCGGGACCGTTCGAGGAGCTGCGTGACGGCCCGTTCGTCGGTAAGGGTGCGGGGGGCGTCGGCGACGGACATCTGCCGTTCGCGGGAACGGATCTTTGGTACCTCGATTTCGACGAGTTTGCGATCGACGCTGCGGTGTACGAGGGACGCGACGGTTCGCTGACCTTCTACTTCTCCCGCTACCAGCCGTGGTCAGTGATTCAAGCGATCCCGATGGAGGATCACGCCACCCTCGCCGCGGTTCCACCCCGCACACTCCTCGACGCTCGGCTCGCGAGCTGGGAGTGCCTGACCCGCGAGGGACCGTTCGTGATCGAGCACGGCGGAACGATCCACCTGATGTACTCGGGCGGGTTCTATTTCCTGCCGACCTACGCGGTCGGCGACTCGCTCGGCAGCGATCCGCTCGGCCCGTTCGAGCGGCGCACCGACAACCCGATCCTCGCCACCACGCCGAGCGGTGCGCTGATCGGACCCGGCCACCACAGCGTCGTTGCGGGCGCGCATCACGATCTCTTGATGTTCTTCCACACCAAGGTCTCGTCGGACTCGAGCGGCGATCGACGGGTGCGCTACGTGCCGATCTCGTTCGACGCTGACGGTCGGATCCAGCTCGACGTGCCGCCGCCGTGACGGCAGTCGATGCGCATGCGGCTCAGCCTCGTCGCTGCTTGCGACGCCGCGCGGCGCGCTCGTGCAGCTCGACCATCCACGCGCGCTTGCCGGTGGCGGCGGCGTAAGGCCGCGAGTGCGCGAGCATGAAGGCCCGCGCCACGCCGGCGAACGGTCGGATCAGGTGCCGCGCGGGGCCGACCAGATCGCGCAGCTCATCGAGGTAGGTCTGGAAGCCGTGCTGGCGGTAGCGCAGGAGCTGCTGGCTTTCCTCGCTTTCGAGCCAGTCCGAGTAGAACATCCGCTCGCCGAAGGCAGAGCGCGGCAGCGCCGCGATGCCCAGGACGCCCAGCGCCGCGTTGAAGAAATCGATGTAGTCCATGCGATTCGCGGCACCACCGCCGATGAGCAGGATCTTGCCGTCCAAGTCGTCGCGCCCCACCGTGTTGGCGAGAGCCAACGCCACGTCACGCGGATGCGTGAACTCGATGTGGGTCTCGGGATGAAACTCGAAGACGAACGGGCTCACGCTCGCGAGCGAGATCGGCGGCGCAGCGGCGAGACGAAAGATCACGTGCGACAAACCCGAGTCTCGAAGCAGCGTCTCGCACTCGACCTTGGTGCGGCTGTAGGTGTCCTCGGGGTGAAGCAGCTCGTCGGCGCGGCGTAGGCCGCGGTTCTCGCGGTTGTGCCCGTACGCTGCGGGCGTCGAGCAGAAGACGATCGTGGACGGCGACGTTTGGCCGCGGCAGGCGTCGATCACGTTGCGCATGCCGCCCACGTTCACCGCGAACGCCAGCGCCTCGTTCTCGTCGCTCAGGGGCGGCAGCACGGCGGCGAGGTGCAGCACGTGGCCGACATCGCCGACGAGCTCGCGAACCAGGCGCGCGTCGCGGATGTCGCCGAAGCGCGCCGTGATGCCCGGACCCGCGAAGCGCGCTGCCGTCTGGCGGGTCTTCTTCGAGTCGACGTCGAAGGCCACCACCTCGTGACCGCGCTCGCGCAGCAATCCCACCGTGAATGCTCCGACGTTGCCACACGCACCGGTCACCAGCACTCGCATGCGCTCGTCCTCGTCATTCCGCGGCGAGGGCGCGCGCAGCGTCGCGAAACGCCCACAAGGTGTGCTCGATCTCGCGCTCGCCGTGGGCCGCCGACACGAAGAATTTCTCGTGGGCCTTCACGACGCCCCGTTCGAGCAGCAGCTCGGTGAAACGCATGCGCTTGAAGACATCGGCGGCGAGCGAGCTGCGGTGATCGAAGACCGGTTGGTCGGTGAACCACGCTTCGAAGCACGAAGGCTCGCCGGTCACCTGCAAAGGCACGCCGACGTCGGCAAACGCTTCCCGCAGGCTTTCCATGAGGCGCCGACCGGTGGATTCGATGCGCGCGTACACGCCCGGTTTCTCGAGCTCCGTGAGACAGGCGAGCGCAGCGCTGGCGGAAATGGGATTGGCGCTGAAGGTGCCACTCGCCATCACGTAGGGCTCACCGGCGAACTTCCGGAGCGGATTGGCGAAACGCATGTAGCGCTCGGCACCGCAGAGCACGCCGATCGGATGGCCTCCCGAAATGCTCTTGCCGAGGGCACAGAGATCGGGAACCACGCCGTATCGCTCCTGGGCGCCACCGAGTGCCAGACGAAATCCCGTCACGACCTCGTCGAACACGAACGGGACGTCGAGGGCGCGCGTGATCTCACGCAAGCCGGCGAGGAATCCTGGGCGCGGCGGGAACGTGCGCTGGAGCGGCTCGACGATCACGCACGCGAGCTCGTCGCGATGCTGCTCGATGATTCGCACCGCGGTGTCGAGATCGTTCCACGGCGCGATCAGCACCTGCTCGCGCGTCGTGTCGGGGATGCCGTCCGAGTTGGGCACGGCGCTCGGGTAGTCGGGTAGCTCGTGGGTCCACTGGTTGCTCATGAGCGACCACTCGCCCATGCCGTGGTAGGCACCCTCGAATTTGAGCACCTTCGTGCGACCGGTGGCGGCGCGGGCGATCCGCACGGCGTAGCCGGTGGCGTCCGTGCCCGAGCACTGGAAGAGCACCTGCTCGGCACACGGCACCAGCGCCACGATCCAGCGCGCCAGCTCCACCGGCGGCTCGCTCAGGATCAGGTACGTAGTGCCGCCGGCGAGACGCTCGCGCACCGCGGCGGTCACCGCGGGATGCGCGTGGCCGAGCACCATCGGCCCCGAGCCGAGCAGGTAATC
>CAYUSL010000645.1:0-3460 GCA_964447125.1 uncultured bacterium
CCGCCCAAGTCGTAGACCGCGATGACGCGCTCGCCGCGGCGATGGACGCCGTACGCGAGCGCCGCCGCGGTGGGCTCGTTGATGAGCCGCAGCACGTCCAGGCCTGCGATCTTGCCGGCGTCCTTGGTGGCGCTGCGCTGGCGGTCGTCGTAGTAGGCGGGCACCGTGATGACCGCCTGCTTCACTTCCTCGCCCAGGAACGACTCGGCCTCGGCCTTGATCTTGGTGAGGATCATCGCCGACAGCTCTTCGGGCGAGAACTTCTTTCCGGAAGCGTCGAAACGCACGTCGCCCTTGGGCGACTCGGTGATCTTGAACGGGAAACGCTTGACGTATTCCTGAATCGGGCCGGAGTGGAACGGACGCCCGATGAACCGCTTCACCGAGAAGATGGTGTTCTCGGGATTGACGATCGCCTGACGCTTGGCGGCGTTGCCGATGAGCCGATCGCCGTTGCGTCCGATCGCCACCACCGACGGCGTGACGCGCTCGCCCTCGGCGTTGACGATGATGGCGGGCTCATCGCCCTGGAGAATCGCGGCGCAGGAGTTCGTGGTGCCGAAATCGATTCCGATGACCGCCATGGTGCTCCGCGAGGTCCGGTCTCATCGAGGTTCGGGCGGCATCATGCCATCCCAAAGCGTGGAGCGAAAGCAATAAGTGGACCGTGACGCGCCGGGCTACCGAGCCGGCTCATTTCGACACAAGTACCGGTCCCCGCACACCCGTGTCAAGGGCGGTTGGCCCTCGTTCCGCGACGGAAAGATGCTTGCCGTCGAGGGGTTGCACGGAGATGCGCCGCTCGAGTCCGGGTGTACCCGGCGCGGGCGTCGAGAACCTGTGCCGCACTGCGGCACCGGAGCGACGCGAATTGTCACGACTCGTATTCGAGCTCGCGAAGCAGCGCCACCAGCTCGCCCAGCCGCTCCTCGATCGAATGCCGGTCCTGCGGCGCCACGCTCGCGGCGAGGTGCCTCTTGAACTCGTTCACCATCGCATGCAGGCGCTCGCGAAAGATCGGCATCAAGGGCGCCGTCGGATCGGTGAGCAGACGCTCGGTCTGGTAGACGAGGCTGAGCCCTCGATTCCGCACCGCCAGCCACTCGCGCGCCTGCTCGTCGACGGCGTGGTGGAGCTGGGCGTCCTCCACCATGCGGTGGACTTCGCTCTCGCTCAGCCCGCCTCGGCCGGAGACGCGCACGGTCTGGCAGCGTCGTGTGTCTTCGTCGGTTGCGGTGACGTGAACGCGGCCCTCCGGATCGACCTCGAACTCGATCGCGATGCTGGGCGTGCCCTTGGGCGCCGCGCGCACGCCCACCAAGTCGAACTGCCCGAGCGAGCGGTTGTCCTTGGCGAGCTCGCGCTCGCCCTGCAGCACGTGCACACGGATGATGATCTGGTTGTCCTCGGTGGTCGTGAACACGCGCTTGGCGGTGGCCGGCAGCGGCGTGTTGCGCGGGATGATCTTGGTGAAAGCTCCGCCGGCGGTCTCGATGCCGATCGAGAGCGGCGTCACGTCGCGAAGCTCGTAGCCGGGAAGCTGGCCGGCACCGAGCGCCGCGGTGACCGATGCGCCCAGCGCAACCGCCTCGTCCGGATTCACGCCGCGCACCGGCGCGCGCCCGAAGAACTGCGCCACCCGCGCCTGCACGATCGGCGAGCGGCTCTGGCCGCCCACCATCACCACGGCCTCCACGTCTGCGGCCTTGATGCCGGCGTCGGCGAGGGCTGTCGCACACGGTCCCAGCGTGCGATCGACGAGCGGCCCCACCAGCTCCTCGAAGCGCCGACGATCGAGCTCCACGTCGAGGTGCACGGGCCCCGAGCTTCCGCCCGCGATGAAGGGCACGGTGATCCGAACCGTCTGGCCGAACGAGAGATCGCGCTTGGCCTGCTCGACGGCATTCTTGAGACGCTGAAGCACCGTCGGCTCGGTGGGGAGCGGGACGCCAGCGGCGCGCTGGAATTCCTCGATGAGCCAATCGATGAGCACGCGATCGAAGTCGTCGCCACCCAGGTACGCGTCGCCGCAGCTCGCGAGCACGCGGAACTTGCCGCCGAGCTGCTGCAAGATCGACACGTCGAAGGTGCCACCGCCCAAGTCGTAGACCGCCAGCAATTGGTTCTGCTGGCGATGCAGCCCGTACGCGAGCGCCGCGGCGGTGGGCTCGTTGATGATCTGGACGTCACCCAGGCCGGCGATCCGTCCCGCGTCTTTGGTGGCGCTGCGCTGGCGATCGTCGAAGTACGCGGGGACGGCGATCACGGCGCTGCGCACGTCCGCGCCGAGCGACCGCTCCGCCTCGCCCTTGAGCTTGCCGACGATCATCGACGACAGCTCTTCCGGCGAGAACCGCCGGCCTTCGACGTCGAAGCGAACGTCGCCGCCCACCGAGGACGCGAGCCGAAACGGAAAGCGCTCCAGATTTTCCTGGACCTGACGTGAGCGATAGGTGCGTCCGATGAAGCGCTTGATCGAGAAGATCGTGTTGGTGGGATTCACCACCGCTTGGCGCTTGGCCGGCTGACCGACCATGCGCTCACCGTTGCGACCGAAGGCGACCACCGACGGAGTCGTGCGATCGCCCTCCTGGTTCTCGATGACGGCCGGTTGGCCGGCAGCGAGCGTCGCGATGCACGAGTTGCTGGTACCGAGGTCGATCCCGATCACGTGATTCGATGCCATCGCTGCCCGCCCCACCCCGCGTCAGGCGATTGACGGCGGAGTCAACCGCCGGTGCCCGCCTGAATCCCCTCAAGAGGCTGTATGTCCACGGAATTTCAGTCCTCCGGGAGGTGTCGGTCCGAGACAACGCAAGTTCCAAGCCGCCGTTCGGTCGAGCGGCGCAGGGTTCGATGCCACTCACGGCGGCATCTCGGCCGCCGTTACGGGCCGAACGTCGGTCGCATCGGCGTGGGAAAGGGCGCGAGCGAGCTAGGCGTCGCAACAGCTTCGGGATTACTCGTCGCCGAGGTGCTCGCGCATGAGCGCTGCGAGATCCGCTGCCGCAGCCGGACTCTCACGCTCGAGCCCGGCGAGCGCGCCCACCCGATCCGCGAGCGATCGGTTCTGACCGAGCTTGCGCTTCCCCTCGATGCGATCGATCACCAGCTCGAGCCCCACGATTCCCGCCATCATTCGGCGGTGAAAATCCTCCGGCAGCGCGTCGGCGAGCCATGGGCTCGCCCGCGGCGACTCGTAGCGCGCCGCGAGCTCACGCACCACCGCTGCCTTGAAGGCGTCGTCGTGGCGTGCCGTCACTCGACCGTGAGCATGAACCACCACGTAGTTCCACGTGGGGACCGCGGGCGCCGTCGCGTACCAGCTCGGCGACACGTAGCCGTGCGGCCCGTGGAAGATCGCGGTGGATGCGCGCTCACCGTCGAACGCGCGCCAATGCGGGTTCGCCCGCGCCACGTGACCCACGAGACGACGCGGCTCACCGTCGGCCGGCGCCGC
>CAYUSL010000646.1:0-3431 GCA_964447125.1 uncultured bacterium
GTTGGGTGTCACGCGGGGTGCGCGGCTGGCGTGAACGCCCCGATCCCGAACGCGTGCGGCGGCGATCGCTCGCAGAGCCGTTGTTGCCGCGGCTGCGGTTGATCGCGGCTGCCGTGGCTGGACGTGAAGTGGACGTGGCGCTCGTTCCCGACGAGGGCGGCGCTGGCGGTGGCGTGGTGCTGCTGCCGGTCGAGCTGGCGATTGCTGCGGATCCCGAAGCGAACGAACGGCTCTTCATCTTGCGCGCGGCGTTCGGTGGCGCGGTGGTGCGCGCTGGGCTTTCTGCCAACGACGATGGCGACGCCGAGCTGCTCGCGAGTGTGGGCGAGCTCGAAGTGCGGCTGCGTGACGAGCTTCCCGGCTGGGGTGAGGCCCGGGATGCGCTGGCGCCGCTCTTGTTGGCTGGGCGTCCGGCGCCGAGCTCGCTCGAGGCGGGCGAGGCGTTGTTGGAAGCGGCGGTGCAGGCGCGGCTCGGCGTCGATCGCGGCACGCTGCTGCGTGAGCTGCCGCCATCGCAACACGCGGCGCTCGACGCGCTTCTCGGCGGTCGTGTGCCGCAGCCGAACGTTCGAGGAATGCGCGTGGCGCCCGTGCCGCTCTGGGGACGGTTGCTCACGCCGCTCGCTGCGTCCCGAGCCGTGCCCCGGGGAGATGCGGATGCGAGTCAGCCACGGCCCGGCGCCACCGAGCGCCGTGGCCGACCGCGGCGTCCGCCCCGCCGTCGCAGCCTGGAGACGCGCGAGGAGCAGGAGAATCCGCTCACCCACAGCTTCGAGAAGGTGCATACGGCCGAGGACTACCAGGGCGGCAGCAAGCGCGCCGACGGCGCCGACGAGCTCGATACCCAGCACGCGGCGCTCGAGGAGCTGGATCTCGACTCGGTCGTGGTCTCGGCCACGCCCACCCAATCGGTCTATCAAGCCGACGCACTCTTCCTCGGCAGCACTGCGGAAGACGTGCAGGCGGCGGGGGGGCTCAGCTACGACGAGTGGGACGGATCGCGGCGACGCTACCTGTCGCGGTATTGCCGATTGTCGGTGGTTCGCCCGACGGCAAACGCGGCAGCAGGAGCCGCGCTCAGCAACCGCGTGAGCCACGAGCAACGGCGGGCGATCGAGCAGCTCCGTCGTGAGCTTGCGCGTCTCGAGACCGCGCTGCGCTGGCGCACCCGCCAGCCCGACGGACCCGAGGTGGACATCGACTCGGTGGTCGAGCGGGAAGCGTCACTCGCCGCAGGCCACGAAGGGCCTGATCGGCTCTACGTGTCACGGCGGCGGCGCGGCCACGAGCTGGCGGTGTTGCTGCTCCTCGACGCGAGCATGTCCACCGACGGCTGGGTGCGCGATCGCCGCGTGCTCGACACCGAGCGCGACGCCGCGGTGGTGGTGGCCGCCGCCCTCGAAGGCTGGGTGGACGAGCTCGCGATCGCCGCCTTCATGAGCTTTTCCCACGACGACTGCCGCTTCGTCGCGTTGAAGGGCTTCACCGAGCCGTGGCCCACCGGGCTCGCGCGCCTCGCGACGGTGGAGCCGGCGGGCTACACGCGCATCGGCCCTGCGCTGCGCCACGGCACGGAGCTGCTCGGTCGCTGCGCCGCGCGCCGCAAGCTCTTGCTCCTCCTCACCGATGGGAAGCCCACCGACACCGACCGCTACGAAGGCCGGCATGGCGAGGGCGACGTTCGTCAGGCGATCCGCGAAGCGCGGCGCCTGGGTGTGGACGTGTTCGCGTTCGCAGTCGATCCGCGGGCGCGCAAGCAGCTTCCCGCGATGTTCGGTCACTCGAACTTCGCGGGGCTCGAATCGCCGGAGAAACTCGCCGGCGCAGCCACCGAGCTGTGTGCGCGATTGCGCGCCTGACGTCAGGCGAACTGGTAGAAGAGCAGCGCGCTCAGCACCAGGCCGGCGACGATCGCGAACGCGCGTCCCGCTTTCCACCAGCGCGGCGGCTCTCCGTCTGCATCGCGCTCTGGCTTCCCCGCGAGGACCTGGAAGAAACCCACCAGCACCGCCGGTGGTGCGATGAGCAAGGCTTTGGGCTCGTACACGCCGCTGCGAAGCGAGAAGTACTCGATGACCGCGACGAGTGCGCCCGCGCCGATCAAGAGCGCGCCGGTGACCCGCGGATCCACGCCGCTCGCCTCGAGCGTCGTGCGGCGCTCGGCGACCGCCTTGTTCCTTTCGTATGCGGCGTCTGCCAGGGCCTTCGACTCGACCGGGGCCGGTGCCTCGGTGGATTCGCCGCCCAGCGCAGCTTCCAGCTCGGCGATCTCGGTGTCGAAGAAGGCGCGCTCGGCGTCGGTGACGAGCTGGCCGAAGGTCGAGATGTCGTACTGAACGCGAAGCTGCGATTGGCTGGAGCCGTGGCGGCGGATCGCAACGTTCACCACCGCCTGCCAGTCGTCGGGCGCGGCGGCCATCATCGTCTTGAGCTTGTTGCTGCGCTGGAAGACGAGTGGGTTGCCGCCATCGACGGTCTTGAACCCAGCGGCGGCCAAGAACGCGGTCACGCGTTGGCGTGCTTCGTTGGGAGAGAGCGAAGCGACGAACGTGCGGTCGAGCTCCATGGGGCGGGCCTCCGCCGCTGGCGCGGAAATGGATGCAGCGTGGTTCGGAAAGGGAGCATACGGCTGCCCCCGGCTGCAAGTGATCTCGTCACCGGGTAGTGGGTCAATTACGTGCTGAGCCCCTTCCAGGCGTGAGGGGCTGGGGGCACGTCGAAGGGCGCTCCGCGGCCACGCACCGCGAGTCGTGCTCGTGGGGAGTGAGCCCCAAACGCGTGGCCGCGGCGCAGGCGAGCCTTAGCTACCGCGGACTCGAGCGCGGGCGAGCCGTGCCCGCCGACGAGTCCCCAGACCCTCGCGACTGCACCGGGGCATGCACGGCAAACTGACCCACCACTCGTCACCAAGTGATGCGACACTCGAGGGGTGAGCGGCGCGTGAGTCGTGGTATTCGATGGCGCGTTGGGAGGCGCATGCGGCTCACGGTCCACGAGCAGACGATCATCGACGCGCCGGCCGAGCGGGTGTGGCGGGTGCTCGCCGACCCGGCGCGGCGCGGCGAGTGGAACGAGAAGATCGTGCGGGTGGAGAAGGTGTCGCGCGCCGCAGCGCACATGGGAGACCGGTACCGCGTGCGCTACCGATTGGGTCGCCACGAGCGCGAGATGGAGGCGGAGGTCGTCGCGTGCGAAGCACCCCGGTTGCTGGCGGTGCGCGAGCGCCCGACAGCGGATGCCGAGGCGCGATGCGCGGTGGTGCTCACGTGGCGAGTGGAGAACGTGGCGCGCGGGACTCGCATCTCGCAGGTCGTCGACATCACCGATGCCCCGATGCCGTGGCCGGTGAAGCTCTTGATGTGGGTGATCTCGCGGGTCGGCAAGCCGCAGGGGGCCACGGTGATGGAAACCCTCGGCGAGCTGGTGCTGAC
>CAYUSL010000647.1:0-3426 GCA_964447125.1 uncultured bacterium
AAGGTGCTGCACGGCAGCCCGATGATCCACCCGATCCCGGACTTCGCGCGTGCGGAGCTGGCGGTGATGTTCGGCTCGAACCCGATGGTGAGCCAGGCGAGCTTCGTGCACCTCGAAGGCGGCTCTCTGGTCTTCGACGAGATCGTCGCGCGTGGCGGCGAGGTGATCTGGATCGACCCGCGGATGACCGAGAGCGCCGCGCGCTGCGGGCGGCATCTGGCGATCCGCCCGGGCACCGACGTGTGGCTGATCCTGGCGCTCTTGCACGCGCTGGCGCAGCGCGCACCCGCCAAGCGACTGATCGATGCGCGCGTGACGGGGCTCGACGAGCTGCTGTCCGCGGCCGCCGACGTGAGCGTCGAGCGCGCGGCGGCACGAACCGGCATCGCCGCCGCCGAGATCACGGCACTCGTCGAGCGCATCGCCGCCGCCCAGTCCACGGCGTTTCACCTCTCGGTGGGAGTGAACCAGAGCGGTTTGGGCACGCTGGCGTGCGCGGCACTGCAGGCGCTCGCCTACGTCACCGGCAACTTCGATCGCGCCGGCGGATCGCTCTTCCACCCCGCGGGTGTCGCGATGGCCAAGGCGTACCGGGCGGCGGGCTTCGATCGCGAGCTGTGGAGCCGCATCGGCCGATTCCCGAGTGTCATGGGCACACTGCCGGGCGGCATCCTCGCGGACGAGATCCTCACCGCCGGTCCCGAGCAGATCCGGGCGATGATCGTGATCGCCGGCAATCCGGTCACCTCGATCCCCGGCGGCGAGCGGCTCGCGCAGGCGTTTCGGCAGCTCGAGTACCTGGTCTGCGTCGATCACTTCGAGAACGACACCGGCCGCCTCGCCGACGTGCTGCTGCCGTCGGCGACTTGGCTGGAACGCTGGGATTTCGCGACCACCACCGTGCCGTTCCAGACCTCGTCGTTGGTGCAAGTGGCGGGCGCCGCGACGCCAGCGCCCGGTGAGGCACGGAACGATGCGGTGATCCTCTCGGATCTGGCACTCGCGCTCGGCCTCGCGCGAAAGCCCAGTGTCCCCGCGCGCCTGGCCCAGAGTCGGCTCTTGCCCCGTCCGCGCTACGGCTTTCGCGGGCTCGAGCCGAGGCCGGGCCGCTACCTGGGGCGGGGACCGCTCACTCCTGGCCGGCAGGTGCGGTTCTGGGATCCGAGCTTCACGGACGATCTGGAGCGATTGCAGCAGGCGAGCCCGAGCCTCGGTGACGACGCCTTCGTGCTGGTGTGTCGCCGTCGCCGCCTCGGCCACAACAGTTGGATCCACGGCGCCACCCGCGACGGCGATCCCGAGCGCGTGGCGTGGCTCGCGCCTCAGGATCTCGCCGCCCTCGGTCTCGCGGAAGGCGAGAGCGTCACGATCGAAACCGCGGCGGGGCGGCTCACGCTCGAAGCGCGCGCCGAGGACGGGCTCGCGCCGCGCACGGTGGTGGTTCCGCACGGCGTTCCCGGCGCCAACGTGAACGCGCTCATCCCGAGCGGGCCCGACGCGATCGAGTGGCTGAGCGGCCAGCACGTGATGACGGGTATCCCGGCGCGCGTGACCGCTGCTCGCGCCGTCGCCGCCGCGTGAACGATCTCGCGCCGACTGCTCCGGCGACGTCGTCCGAGCCGTGGTCGTCGGCGATGGGCACGCTCGACCGGCTCATGCCGTGGACGGTGGTCGCGGCGGTGCTCGCATCGCGCTTGCCCTACTTGGCGCGCGCCTACGTCGAGGTGGACGAATACCAGTTCGGCGCGGCGCTCGACGATTTCGACGTCCTCGTCGATCGGCCCCACCCGCCGGGCTATCCGCTCTTCGTGATGCTGGGGCGGCTCTTCCGGCTGGTGCTGCACGACTCGCTGCTTTCGCTCACGGTGCTGAGTGCCTTCGCGTGTGTGCTGGCGGTGCTCGTGCTGAGCCGCTTCGCGCGCCGTTTCGTGGGCGAGGGAGGGCGCTGGTTGCCCGCGCTCCTCTTCGCCGCGAATCCGGTGGTGTGGATCACGTCGCTCCGCGCTTTGTCCGAGCTGCCCGGTGTGGCGGCCACGCTGCTCTCGCTGCATCTCTTCCTCGACGGAGATGAGCGCCGCTCGTTGCGGTCGCTGGTGGCGGGAGCGGTGGTGGGTGCCGGGGCGGTGGGCATCCGCTCGGCGTCGTGTTTCCTGGTACTGCCCGCGCTGGCGTTGGTGACGGTGCCGCTTCTCGCGCGGCGCGAGTGGCGTCACGCGATCGCGACTCTCGTGGCGTTCACGCTGGCCAACCTCGCGTGGCTGGTACCGCTCGTCCTCGACGCGGGAGGCTTGCGGCCGCTGCTCACGGCGATGCACGCGCTCGGTGCCTCGATCTACGCCCACGATCGGGTGCTCGCCGCGGACCCGTCCCTCGCCAAGCTCGGCGCCGTGCTGCGCGACGTGTGGATCGAGCCCTGGGCGATCCCGGCGTTGGGTTGGACGATCGTGATGCTCGCCACGGCCGGGCTCGCGTCGCTCGCGCTGCGCAAGCCGCGTGCGGCGCTCACGCTCGCGATTCTCTTCCTGCCGTACGCGATCGTGGACGCGGTCAATCTTTCCACGACCCGCCTTCGTTACCACGTCTACTTGGTGCCGTTGGTTGGTATCGCGCTGGCCGCGCTTCCCGAGGCGATCCGTCATCCGGTGGTGCGGCCGCTGGCGCGTATCGCGCTGCTGCCGTTGGTGGTGATCGCGGGTGCTTGGACGCTGCCGCGCGCGCGGCTTTTGCACGAGCGCGAGGTCCCGCTCGCCGAAGCCGTGCACTGGCTTGCGCCTCGGATCGATCCGAAACGCGTGGTGATCCATCGCGACGACGACTTCCGAATTCCGCTGCGCCATCTAGCGCCGGAGTGGAAGACGCGCAGCCTGGAAGCGGGCGTGAAGCCGGCTCCCGGAAGGCGCAACCTGGTGCTCAGCGCTTGGCGCGACATCTCGGGCGAGCCGCTCGCGAGCTTCACGATGGAGCGCGGGCTGGCTCAGCTCGTGACCATCGATCCTCCGGCGGTCTACGTGAGCGAGCCCGAGGTCTTTCTCGGCGGTGGTTGGTACCCCATCGAGGAATCCGGCGACACGCGCTGGCGCTGGATGAGCGACGCGGCGACGGTCGAGATTCCAGCAGCACGCGAGCCCTCGGCAAACGCGGCAGCACTGATCTTCGATGCTGCGTCACCCGTGGCCGATCAGACGCTGAGCGTGATCGCCTGTGACGTCGGGCTGACGCCGATCCCGGTCCGCGACGGCGGCGCCATTCGAATCGAGCTACCCGCAGGCTGCGGCACGACTCGCGCCGGCACGGTGGCGCTCGCCGCCGGCCACGCTTTCGTTCCCGCCGAGCGAGATCCCGCGTCCTCGGACCGACGTCGACTGGCGCTGCGCGTCGCGCACCTCACCGTGGAGCGCGCCCCGGCCTCGCAGTAAATCGGCGCCC
>CAYUSL010000648.1:0-3414 GCA_964447125.1 uncultured bacterium
TTCTTCGCCAACCGCCAGCGGGTGCGGGAGCTTTGCGAGCGGCTGATCGCGCGCGGCAGCCCGTATCGCCTGAAAGCGAACTGCCTCCTCGAATATCTGGTGAGGATCGACGCCGACGATCTGGCGCTCTGGCGTCGCGCGGGATTCGTGCAGCTCTACGTGGGCGTGGAGACGGCGAGCCCGGAGATCCTCGACTCGGTGAACAAGCGCATCGTGGGCGGCGACGTGCGCGCCGCGAATCGCAAGCTCGCTGCCGCCGGGATCGTGCCGGTCTACAGCTTCATGGCCGGCTTTCCCGAGGAAACGCCGGAGCGTCTTCAGGCGACGCTCGACTTGATGCGCGACCTGAAGCGCGAGCACCCCGCCGCGCGGCTGACGCAGCTTCACCTGCTCACGGTCTACCCGGGCACCCCGCTTTTCCCGAAGGCCGAGGCGCTGGGAGTCGAGCTGCCGCAGACGCTGGAAGCGTGGAGCCGCTACCACTGGAATCGCATCGACTACCCGTGGCTGGATGCGCGCACCCAACGCTTCTTGCGCAACGCATCGCTCTTCACCGGCTTCGTCGACGGCAGGACGCTCGCCGAGTATCTGCTCGATGGGGTCGTGATTCGCGGGCTGGTGCGCGCCTACGGAGCGCTGGTGCGAGCCCGCATCGCGCTGCGCTTCTATCGCTTCATGCCGGAGATCCGGCTGCTCGCGTCGCTGGTGAGCCGGCGTCTGGAAGCGCCGGCGGCCTGAGGCCGTCCCCCGCGGCAAGCGGGTCTGGACGGCCGCGTCACGTCGCGCCGGCACCCGGGGCTGTGCGAGCGTCGAGCGGACGGCCGTCGCCCTGCGGAGCAAAACGGCTTCTCGAAGCGGTGTCGCAGGGCTCGCGCGAGCCGCGAAATTTGCTGGCCTAGGCGGCTCAAACGCTGTTACAATACGGCAGCGAGCGGAGCCGACATCGCCGTGGCCAAGAACCGTCGCGACAAGACCAACTACCTGATCCAATCGGTGGCACACGCCCTCGACGTGCTCGAGGAGTGGAAGGGCGACGTCACCGAATACGGGGTCACCGAGCTCTCGCGCAAGCTCAAGCTCCACAAGAACAACGTCTTTCGCTTGCTCGCCACCCTGGAAGCGCGCGGCTACGTCGAGCAGAACAAGCTCACCGAGAACTACCGGCTCGGCATCAAGATCCTGGAGCTCGGCCAGTCGTACATCCGCCAGACGGGGCTGGTGCGTCAGGCGCGCCCCATCATGGTGGATCTGGCTCGGGATCTCGACGAGACCTGCTGCCTGATGGTGCTGCGCGCCGGCCAGGCCGTGTGCGTGGACGCCGTGGAGGCGAGCCAGACCGTGCGCGTCGTCGCGCAGATCGGTGTGCATCTGCCGGCACACGCGACTGCCTCGGGCAAGGTGCAGCTCGCGTTCGAATCCGACGCCGAGGTCGAACGTGTGATGAACGCGCCCCTCCGCGCACTCACGGCGCGGACGGTCACCGACCCCGATGCGCTGCGCAAAGAGCTGGCCAAGGTCGTGCGGCACGGGTACGCGACCGAAGACGAAGAGTACGAGGACGGCGTGCGCTGCGTGTCGGCGCCGATCCGCGACTACACCGGCCGCGTGGTGGGAGCACTCACGGTGTCGGCACCTGCAGCGCGTCTGGGTGCCGAGCGCATGAGTCGCGAGGTTGCGAGCAAGGTCGTCCACGCCGCCGTCGAGGTCTCGGGCCGGCTCGGCTGCGAGATCGAGCGCGCCGCCAGCGCGTGAGCGGCGTCGTCGGCCCCGCCCCCCCCGGGGCGGCACAGGTGGGTACTCCCCCCCGCCGGGGTGTCGTGGTGTTGGCGCGGGGGGTCGGGGGGCGTGTGCCCGGTGAGGTGTGGCTCGCCGCGCGCGGCGGCGTGCTCACGCTCGCCCAACGTGTGCCATTCGTGGCGCGTTGGCTCGACCTCGACGGTCCACTCGGCGCAGCGCTGGTGGGCGAGGGGACCGGGCCCTTGCCAGCGGGCCTCGAGTCGGTCGCTCGTCTCGTCGTGCTGCGCAACGATCCCGACGGCGTGCTGGCGCGGCGCTGGCGCGCGCGAACTGCTGCGCAGGTGCGGGTCGAGAGCGCGCGCCCGCCTGCCGGCCGCTCGGCGCACGCGCACGTCGCGCACGTCCTGGGCGTCACGGCCGAGCCACCGAGCGCGCCGTGGGTGGTGTCCTCGAGCGAGCGCACCAGCACCAGCCCGCGCTTGCTCGTCCATCCCGGCAGCGGCGGCCGAGCCAAATGCTGGAGCGCGAACGGCTTCCGCGAGGTCGCGGCCCGGGTGCGCGCGGCGGGGTGGCGAGTGACGTGGGTGGTGGGCGAGGCGGAGCGCGCGCTGGTGCTCGACCTCGGTGACGAGGAAGAAGTGCTTTGCGAGCCCGCGCTGACCGAGCTCGTGGACCGGGCCGCGGGCGCCACCGCTTACCTCGGCAACGATTCGGGGCCGAGCCACCTCGCCGCTGCAGCCGGCGCGCGGGGTGTCTTGATCTTCGGACCGACCGATCCCGAGGTCTGGGCGCCTGCGGCGTCGTGGGTCGACATCGTGCGCGGATGGCCGGAGCGCGACGCCGTGAGGTGGGGCCTCGACCCCGCGAACGTCGCGCGACGTGTGCTCGCCGTACACGGTTGACGGCGCGGAGCGGCGCTCAAGATACTCCGCCGATCGCGCTCCTCCCGAGGATTCATGGCCGCCACCCATCGCTCGACCGAGACCGGAACGCATCGCGCCTGGTTCGAATGCTTCAATCGTTGCGGCGCGCGCCACTCGCTGAAAGAAGTCGTCTACACCTGCGAAAACTGCGGCTCGTTGCTCGAGGTCGTTCACGACCTCGAACCGCTCGCGAAGCTCTCCGCGGCACGCTGGATGCGACTCTTCGAAGATCGCTACCTGCGCACCACGTGGCCCTACGGCAGCGGCGTGTGGGGCAAGAAGGAATGGGTATGCCCGGTCGTCGACGACGAGAACATCGTGTCGATGTTCGAGGGCGGCTCGAATCTCTTCTGGGCGGAGCGCTACGGTCGCGAGATCGGTGTCGCGGATTTGTGGGTGAAGCAATGCGGCAACAGCCACACCGGCAGCTTCAAGGACCTGGGCATGACGGTGCTGGTGTCGGTGGTCAAGCAGATCATCTCGGAAGGCACCGACATCCACGCAGTGGCGTGCGCTTCCACGGGTGACACCTCGGCCGCGCTCGCGGCCTACTGCGCAGCCGCCGGCATCCCCAGCATCGTCTTCCTACCGCGCGGGAAGGTCTCGACCGCGCAACTCGTGCAGCCGATCGCGAACGGCGCGATCGTCGCTTCGCTGGACACGGACTTCGACGGCTGCATGCGGGTGGTGAAGGAAGTTACCCGCGACCGCACGATCTACCTCGCCAACTCGATGAACTCGCTGCGCATCGAGG
>CAYUSL010000649.1:0-3401 GCA_964447125.1 uncultured bacterium
TCGGCCTGGGCGTGGTACCGCCCACGCCGAGCTGGGGCAGCATGATCGACGAGGGGCGGCTCTACCTGGAGCAAGCACCGCACGTGGCGGCGTTCCCAGGTTTGGCGATCCTGGTCACCGTGCTCGGCCTCAACTTCCTGGGTGACGGGCTGCGCGACGCGCTCGACGTGAAGAGTGCCCGTTGAGATGAGCGAGCCCGCTTTGACGATCACGCCCCCGCCGTCGCGCGGCGTGCGATGGATGCGTATCGCGTGGAAGTGGTGCCGCCGCGTCATCTACACGGTCGCTGCGTTGGTGGTGGCGATCCTCGTGCTGCTGGCGGGAGCACAAGTGTTCGTGAACAGCGACGCCGGCCGCAGCCAGGTGACCAAGCTGCTATCCGGCGTGCTCGGCCAGGACGTGACAGCATCCAGCTTGGAGCTGCATCTCCTTTCCGGGTTGTCGCTGAAGGATGTCCAGCTCACGCCGCGGGGTGCCCTCGCTCAGCATCCCTTTCTCCGCGCCGACGAGCTGACGCTCGGCTACTCGCTCTCCGAGCTCGCGCACGGGACGCTGCGCATCGATCAGCTCGCGATGAACGGCGCCACCGTCGCGATCGTGTACCGCGGCGCGCACAGCAACATCCCACTCGCAGGCGGCGCAACAGCGGCGCCGGTGCCGACGGAGCCGACAGCAACGGCGCCGGCGCCTCCACCACCTACACCCTTGCCTGCGCCAGCGGCGCCGAGCGCGACGAGCACCGCGAGCAACTCGGCTCCCGCGCCGCGGGGCCTCGTGCTTCCGGCGCTACCCGTGGCGATCGCCGTGGACGCGCTCAAGCTCGCCGACGTTGCGGTGATCGTGGACCTCGATGAGCGCGTGCGCATCGAGTCGCGCGGCCTCGACCTCTCGCTCCACGGTACGGCAGGTCCAAGCGGCGTGGACCTGGCACTCACCGCAGCCCATCGCACACAGCCGGACCACGACATCCGCGTCCACCTCTCCGGTGCTCAGCCGATCGACGTGCGCGCGCAGCTCGACCTCGATCTCACCGTGCGTGGCCCGAATCTGGATCAGCTCGAGGCCGATCTCTCGCTCGCGCTACCCGGCGCGAGCGTGGACCTCGGCGGGGGAGCGCACCCCGTAACCCTCGGGCTGAAGGCGCGCGGTGCCACAGCGCTGTCACGGGCGAGTGCCACCCTCGACCCGGTGACGCTCGACCTCGGCGCGGGCGGGTCGCTCGCACTCAGCATCCGTATCGACGATTTCCTCGCGGCGCCGCGCGTCGACACGCTTTCCCACGGCCAGCTCGTGCTCGGCGAGCTGGTGCCGATCGCCGCGGTGTTTCTGCCCGAGCTCACGGCCGCGGGCGTGGTGTCGATCGAGGATCTCGCTGTGAGGGGCAGCCTCGCCGGCGGCACCCCAAACGATCCGTTGACCGCATCCGGCCGCGTCGCGCTCGCGGACGTGGCGGCGAGCTATCCGGCAGCGGGCATCGAGGCGCGGGGCCTCGCAGGCACCCTCGATCTCGAGCGCGTGTTGCTGGTGCACTACCTGCCGACGCAGCTCGCGACCCGCGGTCAGCTCGCGCTGGCCTCGGCCACGCTGCCTGCGGGCGGTCGCGTGGAGGACGTGGCGCTGACGCTCGACGCGACGGCCCAAGGCGCGGACTTCCACGACGTCCACGCTCACGCTGCCGTGCGAGCCGCGCGTCTCGTGCCACCGGGACTGGGCGCGGACGCGCGCCCGCTCACCCTCGACGCCAGCGTGACCGCCGCCGCGGACCTCACCACCGGCAACCTGAGCGGCATCGAAGTGAACGCGCAGATCCCCGACACGCTCGACGTCCGCGCCACCGGGGACGTCGCCGCTTTCGGCAAGGGCGCGGTGAAGCTCACGACGCACGTCGCAGTCCAGCCTGGCCCTGTGCTCGCGTGGTTGCCGCCCTCGCTCTTGGGCTCGTTGCCGGTGCCCAAGGCGAGCGGCAGCGTGAAGCTCGACGCCGACATCAGCGGCGATCTCGGTCGGAAGGCCGTCGGTGCCAAGGGCACGCTCACCCTGGCCAAGCTCAGCGCAGCCAACCTGCCGTCGCGCGCGTCACTGCGTTCTGTGGACGGTGCGATCCGATTCGACGCGACGCTGGCCGACGGCTATCAGCCAGGACCAACCCAGCTCGACGCGAAGCTCGCGCTGGGCGAGATCGCGGCACTCGACGCGCTGCGCGTGCAAAGCGGGACCGTCGATCTCGCGGCGCGCGCCGCGGGTCTGCCCCTCGACGACGCGAGCGCCAAGCTGGACGTCACGGTGAAGGGCGCCGCCTACCGCAGCAAGACACTCGAAACGCCGCCCCAGGACCTGCGCCTGACGCTCGCGGCGCGCGGCAACCCGACGCGCGGGGACATCACCCTCGACGGTCTCGATCTGACGGTGAATCGCGTGGCGCGTTTCACCGCGAGAGCGAGCACGCGCGGCTTCGGGAATGAAGCGCTGGAAGCCGAGGCGCATCTGAGCGGCGTCGATCTCGCGACCCTGGCGCTCAAGCTGCCGCATTCGATCGGGAGCGCGCTGGCCGGCATCTCCGCCACTGGCACTCCCACGCTCGACGTTCGCGTGAAGGGCCGACTGCCGACCGCCGCGGATCTCGAGTCGTGGACGCTGCCGCTCGAAGGTCGCCTCGCGTTCGACCTGCCGAAGGGCTCCCTCGCCTGGCCTGCGCGCCAGCTCTCGGTGGGCAAGGCCTCCACCCGCCTCGCCGTGACCTTCGACGCGGCGAACGCAACCGTGGCGCTCGACGCCACCGCGTTCGAGGTCGTCGAGAAGCCGCATCTCGGCGCCGACTCCCGTGATTTCTCAGCGACCGTGCGGGCATCGCTGGCGGATCGCGACCGACTCGCGATCGATCAGGTCTACTTCGGTGTCCTCAATCGTGGCGCGTTCGCGTTCGTAGGCGGCGAACTGGCAGGGCTGCGCTCGATCCTCGACGCGCGCGCGTTGCCTCCCGTGGGCGAGCTGCTGCGCACCCTCGCCGGACGCGTCGAGGTGGACGCCGGCTTCGACCGGCCGACACCGTCGCAGATCGCGCCTGGATTCACGATCAAGGGCGGCGCATCCGCGCGCCTCAGCGCCAAGCTACGTCCCGGTCGTGACCTCGCTCTCGACGGCCAGGCCTTCTTCTCCGACCTCGAAGCGAAGGCGCCGCCGAACCTCGACGTGAGCGGGCTCACCGGTCGCTTCCCGATCCAGAAGACGCTGGCGATCGTGACGTCGGATGCAAAGGCGGCGAGCGCTGCGGCGAGCGCCGCGCGACGTGCCGATGCGGAAGCGGCCGCAGATCGCAATCGCTCGCTCTACGGCGCGCTGCGCCCCCTCAGCACCAACCGCGACAACGTGCGTCTCACGAACCTCGTGGCGGGACCGCTCGC
>CAYUSL010000650.1:0-3398 GCA_964447125.1 uncultured bacterium
TCGTGACACCGTGCGGCCAGTCCGGCGGGCAGATCGCGATGAAGCGCGCGTAGCCGCCTGTACCGCCGCCGAGCTTCGGATAACCGATCGCGATCAGCGCACCGGTCTCGGGCACCTGGTCGAGGTTCGCGACGCCCTCGGCTTGGGTGTAGCCGTGGTGCATCAGCCACGCCTCGCCTTCGAGTGTGGGCGTGGTGTCGGTGTCGAGCGGCTCGTGGCCGTGGAAGAGAATGTGTCGCTCCTCGTGCAGGAAACGCAGGGACGCGAGGCTCACACCGGGAAATGGCGTGCGGGTCGCGAGCGCGGGATCCGGCCAGTCCTTCGACCAATCGGAGCGCACCATCACCACCGCGCCCGCGGGGATGCGTCCGTTCCGCGCCTCCCACGCGAGGAGGTCGGCGACTTGCAGGTGGTAGCCCGGGTCGTTCTTGACCCGCTCGACGATCGACACCACCACCAACGGCCGCACCGCGTAGGTCGGCGGCAGCTCGTCGATCGCCGGATAGCTCGGATCCCAATGTGCCGGTGGATCGAGCTGGGTGCCGAGCTGATCCGTGGCGAGCGAGTAGCGCGTGGCCTCGAAGCCGTCCGCGGCGTAGCTGTAGGCCTTGCCGGTCTTGGGATCGAGGGTCGGCTCGAAGCGGGAGCTACCGAACCCCGCCCACACCGGGATGCTCGGCGTGATGGTGTGCGTGAGGTCCACGTAACGCGCCCTCGCCAGCGACTCGTCGTAGACTTTCCACAAGCTCGACGCAGGGGCGCGCGCCCCATCCGTTTGCGTGCCGATCCGCGCGCACGCGGCGAGGAGCATCATTCCCATCCAGCCGACCCACACCACCGAGCGCCCATGAGCCCATCGCATCCGCCAGTCCTCCCGAGACCGCCGCATCGAGCACCGAGCGGCGCGCCGCGTTTCTACACCCATCGGCAGCGGCGAGCCCACTCGGTGGCGTTCGGCGCGATCTGCGCTGCGCTGCTCGTCGGCAGTGTGGGCTGCGGCTCCTCCGGCTCGGGCACGGCATCCGCCGACGATCCGCGCTTCATCACCGACAACCAGGGGCGAGCGCTGGTCTTGCACGGCGCCAACGTCGCGAGCTCGGCCAAGACGTCGTCCGATCGCATGCCGGACATCAGCGAGGACGAGATCCATCTGCTCGCGAGCGAGTGGGGCTTCAATTACGTCCGTTACCTCTTGAGCTGGGATGGTGCCGAGCCGACTCCCGGCGCTTACGACGAGAGCTATTTCCAGGGAGTCGAGAAGCGTCTCGACTGGCTCCACGAAGCCGGCCTGCACGTGATGCTCGACATGCACCAGGATGTGTGGTCGATCTACACCTGCGGCAACGGCAATCCCGAGTGGACCGTACGCAGCGAAGGGTTGGCCGTCGAAAGCCCGTGCCGTTCACCGTGGTCGTTCAACTACTTCCAGCCCGCGGTGACGCGGATCTTCGACAACTTCTGGGCCGGCGACGCCGGCGCGCACGCGGACTTGCAGCAGCATTTCGCGGCCATGTGGCGCGCAGTGGCCGCGCGCTTCGGCGATCATCCCGCCGTCATCGGCTACGACATCCTGAACGAGCCTTACCCCGGCTCGTACTTCGACAAGATCGAGGCCGGCGTGCGCCGCAGCCCCAAGCAGGGTGCACCGTCAGCGGCCTTCGACGTGGAACGCTTCGCGCCTTTCTATCAGCGGGTCATCGATTCGATCCGCACCGTCGACGAGCGCCACTGGATCTTCTTCGAGCCGCGCTTCGGAGCACCGGGCAACGGCTCACCGTCGTGGATCCCGCGTCTCGAGGACCCGCGCCGTGGCACGCCACGCATCGCCTACGCGCCGCATCTCTACTCGGCCATCGCCGAAGCTGCGAACGTCTACTTTCCGTGGATCGACACCGTCGCCGCGTGGGAGCGCGAGCGGCGCACCGACGTCGAACGCCAAGGCGGCCCGCTGGTGATCGGCGAGTTCGGATTCGCGTGGTCGATGACGGACGCCGCGCGTTACATGACCGACGTCCTCGACATGGCCGATCGGCTCATGGCGGGCTGGGCGTACTGGGCCTGGGACCCGGGCGGACCCAGTGGCTGGGCGTTTTACGATCGCGCCACCGGCACACCGAATCCCAACAGCGAGTACCTCGGCAGGCCCTACCCGCAGCGCATCGCGGGAGCGCCCACGGCGTACGGTTTCGACCACGCGAGCCGCGTCTTCGATCTCACCTTCACCGACCGCCACGGCGTGAGCGGCGCCACCGAAATCTACGTCGGCGAGCACCGCAACTACCCGAGCGGCTGGCACGTCGAAGTGAGCGATCCCGACGGTACCTGGACGCAGAGCTGGGACGCAGCGCGCGAGGTGGTCGCCGTGTCCACGCCGGTGACCGGTGGCGAACATCGCATTCGGGTCTTGCCCGGAAGCGGATGATCCCGCAAGAATCCGAGGGGAACGCAATTCGCACCCGCTTTCGGGTCCGTGAGGGAGGACGAGTCGTGACGCCCGCCGAGGTCCACGAGCGCCGAGAAGAGCTGCTCATTCTCGACGTTCGAGAGAACGACGAATGGAACGCCGGCCGCATCGACGGCGCTCTTCACATCCCCATGGCGGAGGTCGACACTCGCGCCGAAGAGATCGATCCCACGTGCACCATCGCCTGTGTGTGCCGTAGCGGCACCCGCAGCGCCAAGATCACCAACATGCTGCGCTCACGCGGGTACGACATCCACAACATGGACGGTGGGATGCGCGCGTGGGATGCCGCGGGGCTTCCGTTCGTCGACAAGAGCGGCGGGCCCGGACGCGTGGTCTGAGGTTTTCCGGGGGGCTGTTCCAGCCCCCCGCCCCGCGCGGCAACGCCGCGCTGGGACCCACCCCCAAGTCCTCTCGCTGCGCTCGTCGGCTCGCCGCGGGCTCGCGGAGAGATCGACGACGAGCGGGGAGATCGGGACGCAGATTGGCTGGAGCGCCGTCGGTCCCTCGACGGCCCCGCCGTTCGATTGACCACCCTCGGTCTGTTCCAGCCACCCGCCCATCGCGGCAAAGCCGCGAAGGCGGTGCACGGGCCGTTACTTCTTCGCGGCGGGTTTCTTGGTGGCCGCGGGCCTTTTCGCGACTGGCGGCTTCTTGGCGGGGGCGGTTGGCTTTTCGGCCAGCGACGTCGCCTTCGTCTTGGCGGCCGGTGCGGGCGCCGCGGCGGCAGGCTTCTTGGCGGCGGTGCTCTTACCGGCTTTGCGATCCCAGTAGCGGCGGATCTCGGTGGCAGCGTCGGGAGTGTCGCTCTCGCCGTCGGGGTGATCGAACTTGACCTTGCCCATGCGCCGCGCGGCCGTGAGCGCCAGCTCGCGCAAGCGCGGGTTCCGCGAGCCGATGGCGATGAGCGTCTTGTTCATCGCGTCGCGCGTGA
>CAYUSL010000651.1:0-3383 GCA_964447125.1 uncultured bacterium
CGGTTCGCGGCCGTGTCGCTGCCGCTCGCGGACGCGAAGCAGATCAAGAGCTCGCTCGGGGGCACGGTCAACGACGTCGTCCTGGCGACGGTCACGGGTGCTGTGCGCCGACTACTCCTCGCGCGGGGTGCCGCATGCGCCGGGATCGAGCTGCACGTCGCCGTACCCGTGAACATCCGGCGACCCGATCGCGGCGGCGAGCTCGGCAATCAGGTGTCCGCGATGATGGTGCGGCTGCCGATCGAGCTGGCCGATCCCGTCGCGCGCCACGCACGCGTCCGCGAGTCGGCTCTTGCCCACAAGACCTCCCACGAGATCGAGGCTGCCGAGGTGCTCACCCAGCTCCCCGGTTTCCCGCCGGCCACGTTTCTCCACCGGCTGACGGACTTCCAGACGGCGCAGCGCTTCCTGAACACGGTCGTGACCAACGTGCCGGGGCCGCAGTTCCCGCTCTACGCCTGCGGTGCGCGGCTGCGTGACCTCTACCCTTGCATTCCGCTCGGTCCCAACCTGCCGCTCATGATCGGGGTGGTGAGCTACGACGGCGCGCTCTGCTTCGGATTGATGGGCGACTGGGACGCGTTGGCGGATCTCGCGGCACTGGCCCACCACTTCGACGAAGCATTCGACGAGCTGCGACGGGCCGCGGCGGCGCCGAGCGCGGGCAACACGAATCCCGAGCCTGCGGCACCGCCCAGCCCAGCGCCGCGGCGCGACCGCGACCACCGCGTCAGCCCGCGCGGGCACCGGGGCGGCGGTGGGAGAGCAGCCGCGCCAGACGCAGGTGCTCCTCGCGCTCGCGCTCGTCGAGGGTACGCCGGATCGAAGCGAGGCTCGCGCTCAGCCGCGGTGTGACGCGGAATTCGAGGACGTTGACCTGCCGAGAGGTGCGCGACACCGCCTCGCCCACGCGTCGCAGCAACGCTTCGCGACCCGCTGCTTCCAGGAGCAGCTCGGCCAAGCGCTCCATCTCCGAGGCGGCGGTGACCTCGGCGGCGCCGACGGCAGCGGGCGGCGTGCCACGAGCCGCGAGCGTGCGGCGGATCGCGGGTCTGCCCACGATCTCTGCGAAGGGGATGCCCCACACCCGCGCGTCGCGCATCTCGACCCCGAACGACCGGCCAGGCCAGGCGAGCGCCCGCAATCCTGCGTAGCCCTCGTCGGCGAGCGCCGTCGCCAGCGCCGGATACGCGACGGCGGCCTGTGCGGCGATGGATGCGCGCAGCTCCACGGCCGGCCGCGCTACGCGAAAGAGCTCGTTGACCAGCGCTTCGCGCTTGCGCCGCAGCAGATCCGAGCCTTTCCGCACGCGCTCCAACCGGCGCGCCGTCTGAATCAGGTTCTGGCGCGTGGCGGCGCCGCCTCGGGCGCCCGCCCCGCTCATCGTCCCACTCCGCCTGCGCCTTCGACATGCTTCTCGGCCTGCGTCGTGCGGGCGTTGCGCCGCGCCTCCCAGGTTGCGTCGCGAATGCGGATGAGATCGTCGCGATCGAGCGTTTCGAGGAGCTGCCAGCCCACCTCGATGGTCTCGGCGATCGTGCGGCGCTTGCCGGTCTGGCCCACCAGCTCCTGCTCGAAACGCTCGGCGAACGCGAGTGCCCGGCGATCGGCATCGGCGAGCCCCGTCTCGCCGACGATCGCCGCCATGAGCCGCGCCTCGCGGCCCTGGGTGTAGCTCGCGTAGAGCTGGTCGGCCCATTCGCGATGCTCGCGAACCGTGTGGGCCGCGCCGATTCCGGAATTCATGAGTCGCGACAGTGACGGCAGCACGTCGATGGGCGGCGACACGCCGCGCCTGTGCAGCTCGGGGCTCAGCACCAATTGACCCTCGGTGATGTAGCCCGTGAGATCGGGAATCGGATGGGTCATGTCGTTGTCGAGCATCGTGAGGATCGGAAGCTGGGTGACCGAGCCTGGGGCGCCTTCGAGGATGCCGGCCCGCTCCAGGAGCGTGGCGAGATCCGTGTACATCGAGCCCGGATAGCCGCGCCGGCCGGGGATCTCCTCGCGTGCCGTGGCCAGCTCGCGCAGGGTCTCGCAGTAGTGGGCGAGGTCGGCCATCACCACCAGCACGTGCAGGCCGGTGCGAAACGCCAAGAACTCCGCTTCCGCGAGGGCCACTCGCGGCGCCAGGATGCGCTCGATCGAGGGGTCGCGAGTCTCGTTGAGGTAGAGCACCGCGCGCTCGAGGGCGCCCGAGCGTTCGAAGCGCTCGAGGAAGGTCTGGGTCTCGCGGGTGGTGATCCCCATCCCCACGAACACCACCGCGAAGGGCTCGCCGCGCGGCGCGCGCGCTCCCTCGACGATCTGCGCCGCCAGCTCGAGGCCCGGCAGACCCGCACCCGAGAACACCGGCAGTTTCTGACCGCGCACCAGCGTGTTGAGGCCGTCGATCGCCGAGATGCCGGTCTCGATGAAATCCGAGGGCTTGGCACGGCGCGCGGGGTTCATGGGCGCGCCTTGCACCGAGCGCAGCTCGTCGCCGATGGGAGGAGGCAGGCCATCGCGGGGACGTCCGGCGCCGTCGAGAACGCGCCCCAGAAGCTCGCGCCCCACCGGTACCGAGGCCACTTCGCCGGTGAGCACCACGTCGCAGCGCGCCGGCGGCAAACCGAGCGTGTCGTCGAGAACCTGCACGACCGTGAGCGCCTCTCCGGCGTCGATCACCTGCCCGCGCCGCCGCGCCTGGCCCGGCATCTCGATCGTCACCCATTCGCCGAGCGCCACGCGGCGGGCGCGTCGCAAGAAGAGCAGTGGCCCCGACGAGCCCGAGGCACCGTGGTAGATGCGCGGCGGTAGTGTCGCGCTCACGACTGCACCTCCGCGGGTGGCGTGGGCACCGCCTCTCGACAGAGCGCGTCGATCGTTGCTTCGACTCGCGCCGCTGCCGCTGGCAGCTCGGTGAGCGGCACGAAGCGCAACGCCGCGAGCTGGCGCCGGAGCGGACCGAGCTCCAGCGAGTCGAAAGGCGCGCCCGCCTGGATCCGCTCGGCGGCGCGTCGATGGACGCGCACCACCAACGCGGCGAGCAGATGCGTCTTGGCTGGCGGCGAGGCGGCATCGTGAGGATCGAAGGCGCTCTGCCCGAGCACCACGTCGCGCGCCAGCCGCGCGGTCTCGAGCAGCAAGCGATCCTGATCCTGCAGCGCCTCCGGCCCGACCAGCCCCGCGATGTCGAGGACCTCACGACCGCGCCCGAGCAGCTCGAGAAGCTCGCGCCGGAGCGCGTGCCACTCGCCGCCAGCTTCCGCGGCGAACCAGGCGCCGAGCTTCTCGGCATAGGCCGAGTAGCTCGTCTCCCAGTCCACTGCGGGGAACTGCCGCTGGTGAGCGAGCGCAGGATCGAGCGCCCACAACGCACCCGCCACGCGCAACGTTGCTTG
>CAYUSL010000652.1:0-3382 GCA_964447125.1 uncultured bacterium
CTCGTCGACGGAGTGGTGGTGTCGGCGACCGAGGCGCAATACGTCGGCGAGCGCGAATCACTCGCCGGACGCCGCTCCGCGGACTACCTGCTGGTGAACCAGACGTTGTCGAGTGCTGTGCCATGGCGCGGTTTCACCGCGTCGCTGAGCGTGTTCAACCTCTTCGATCAGCGCTACTCCGATCCGGCATCGCTCGATCACAGCCAATCGTTCATCCCGCCGGATGGCCGCACCCTCTGGTTCCGCCTCGGCTACGGGGTCGATTTTTGAGATCCCGGCTGCGCCTTGGGGGATGCGCGCCGAGCGCACTTCGGCTCTGTGTGCTCGTCGCGCTCGTGGCACCGACCTCGGCGCGCGCCGCCGGCGATGTGATCGCGTTCGGCTTCCAGGGCGGCGAGGTGGAACGAGTCGTTCTCGAAGGCGTGCGTGCGGGCTTCGCCGGCCGACCGCTGGCGCTCGACGTCCGCGCATTGCCCGGTGCGCCAGGCGAAGCCCGGGCCGCCGTCGCGCGTGCGGTGGCCGACGGCGCACGCGTGCTGCTCACGTCGGGCCCACGCGCCACCGAGGCCGCGGTGGCAGTGGGCGGCAGTATGCCGATCGTGAGCACGCTCGTGCTCAGCGGCTCGGTGGCGGCGCCGCGCGGCAATCTGACCGGTGTGAGCTTGGACTTTCCGGCCGACGTACAGATCGCATGGCTGGCTCGCTTGCTTCCCGACCGCAAGCTCGTGGGCTTGCTCTACGACCCCGTTCAGAATCAGCGGCGTGTGGACGCGGTGGTCGGGGCGCTCACGGCCCGACGGCTGACGGCGGTGGCGCGCGAAGTGCGGGCCCCCGCGGAGCTTCCGGACGCGCTGAGCCTCGTCACCGATCGCGCCGAGGTGTTGCTGGCGTTGCCCGATACGGTGGTGCTCTCGCGTGAGACGTCGCAGGCGCTGTTGCTCGCCTCGCTCGAGAACCGAGTGCCGTTCGTCGGGCTGTCGGAGGGCTGGGTGAAAGCGGGTGCGCTCTATTCCTTGGAGCGCGACTACCGCGACGTCGGACTGCAGGCCGCCGAGGTTCTGTCGCGGGTGTTGTCGGGGACCCCACCTTCCGCGATCCCCGTGGTGGCGCCGCGGCGCGTCGGATACGTGTTGAACCGCCGCACCGCCGAACTGATGAAGATCAAGCTCGACCCGGCGTTGGTCGCGGGCGCAGCACGGGTCTTCGAATGAGTCGGCCGCGGGTGTCGGACGTCGGAGGCGATGCGTGCGAGTGAGCTTGCGCACCAAGCTGCTGACGCTGACGCTCTCGATGGTGGTTCTCACCGCGAGCAGCATCTCGGTCTTCCACGCGTGGGCGGAGATCCGTGGCCACCAGACGCAGTTGCGCAAGCTGTGTGCAGACCTGACGCGGCTCACCGCCAAGGACAGTCCATACGCGGTCTACACCCGCAATCAAGCCGCGCTCGCCCAGCTCGTCGACGCAGTGGCGAGCATCGGCAACATCGCCTACGTGTCGGTCTTCGATGCGGACGGCGAGGAGCTCGCCACGCGGGTCGTCGAGTTCGCTGCGCCGGCGCTCGATGCTCGGCGTCTCCACGACGCGGCGACGCTCGTGGTCGAGGAGCATCCGGCCGCGGAGGGTCGTGCTGGCTTCGTCGATTTCCTGGCACCGATCCAGTCGCCACACGGGGTCGGCGACGAAGAGCGGTGGGGGATCGGTGGACCCGTGGGATCGGCGCGACCGATCGGTCACGTACGCCTCGGGCTGAGCTGGTCTGGCCTCGACGAGCGCATGCGCGAGTTCTGGGCGTCGACGTTCGGAGCGGCGGCGCTCGCCTGCGCATTCGGCGCGCTGCTCACCTTCCTCTTGACCCGCCGCTTGGTGCGCCCGGTCGCGGACCTGGTCACCGTCACGCACGACATCGCTGCGGGAAACCTCGACCGGCGCGTCGACACTCGCACCCACGACGAGATCCAGGAGCTGAGCGAATCCTTCAACGCGATGGTGGCGCGTCTCGGCGAGTCGCGGAGCGAAGTGGATGCAGAACGGCATCATTTGGAGGAGCGCGTCGCCGTCCGTACGCGCGAGCTCGCGCACGCAACGGAGGAAGCTCGTGTCCACGCCGAGCGGGCGGAAGAAGCGAGCCGCGCCAAGTCGCAGTTTCTCGCCAACATGAGCCACGAGATCCGCACGCCCATGAACGGCATTCTCGGCATGGCGGACCTCTTGCTCGCGACCGATCTCTCGGCGACCCAGCGTCGCTTCGCCCACACCGTGTACCGCTCGGCGGAGGCGTTGCTCACGGTCATCAACGACATCCTCGATTTCTCGAAATGCGAGGCCGGCAGGCTCGAGCTCGAGCTGGCGCAGTGCGATCTGCGCGGCTTGGTCGAGGATGCGGTGGAGCTGCTCGCCGAACGCGCCCACCGCAAAGGCATCGAGCTGCTGCTGGAGGTGTCGGACGAGCTGCCGGGGGTGGTGTGGGCCGACGCTTCGCGCCTGCGTCAGATCGTCACCAACCTCGTGGGCAATGCGATCAAGTTCACGCAGCGCGGCGAGGTCGTGGTGCGGGTCTCGGCGACCCTCGTCGACGAGCACGACGCATCGGTGCTGCTCAGCGTGAGCGATTCGGGCATCGGCATCGCCCCCGAGGTGCAGGCGAACGTGTTCCAGGCCTTCACGCAGGCTGACGCGTCGATGTCGCGACTCTACGGTGGCACCGGCCTCGGGCTTGCGATCTCGAAGCAGCTCGTCGATTTGATGGGCGGCACGATCACCCTGGTGAGCGAGCTCGGCAAAGGCTCGTGCTTCGAGGTCGTGCTGCCGCTGCGCCACGCGCGGCGCTCGGTCTCGGAGCTGGCGGCGGACGCCGCCACGCTGCGTGGGCGCCGTGTGCTGATCGTCGACGACAACGCAACCAATCGCGAGATCCTGAGTCGCCAGTTGAGCGGTTGGGGTCTCGTCTGCACGTCGGTGGCCAGCGGGCAGAGCGCCCTCGCCGAGCTGCGTGGCGGCGCGGCCACCGAAGCGCCGTTCGCGATGGCCGTCCTGGACCTTCACATGCCTGAAATGGATGGGCTCACGCTGGCGTCGGCGATCCGTGGCGAGGCGGCGCTCGGCTCGATCGGGCTGGTGATGCTGACCTCGGTGGGAGATCTCGACGTTGCAAGCGCACGTAGCGAGGTGGATGTCGGCGTGTGGCTCACCAAGCCCGTGCGACGCGCCGAGCTCTTGAACGCGGTCGTCGGCCTGATGGGGCCGAGCGCCACGGGCTTCGCGTCTGCGGCACGCTCGGGGCGCGCGGCCCCCGTGCCCGAATCGCTGCTTGCGGGAACGGTGCTGCTGGCCGAGGACAACCCGGCCAATCAGGACGTGGTGCTCGCGATGCTCGCCAAGCTCG
>CAYUSL010000653.1:0-3381 GCA_964447125.1 uncultured bacterium
ATGCTCACCATCGTCGAGGGCACCAGCGAGATCCAGCGCCGCTCGATCGCCCGTTTCCTTCTCGGCTTCTGATCGGATCAGCGGAGCGCTCATGGAAATCGTGCCTACCGAGCTGCCGGGCGTGTTGTTGATCCAGCCCAAGGTGCACCGCGACGAGCGCGGCTTCTTTCTGGAGAGCTTTCGCGCCGATGCCATGCGCGCAGCGGGCGTCCCCGTCGATTTCGTGCAGGGGAACCATTCGCGTTCGGTCAAGGGCACACTGCGTGGGCTCCACTTCCAGCGCCATCCGGGCCAGGCCAAGCTGGTGCGCTGCACCCGCGGCGCGGTGTGGGACGTGGTGGTCGACATCCGCCCGCGTTCGGCCACCTTCGGCCGCTGGATGGCGCAGCTCCTCGACGACGAAGGACACCAGCAGCTCTACATCCCCGTGGGTTTCGCCCACGGATTCTGTGTGCTGTCGGACGTTGCGGACTTCATCTACCGCGTCAGCAACTACTACGACCCCGTCACCGAATCCGGGATCGCGTGGAACGACCCCGATCTGGCGATTCCTTGGCCCGATCCGCAGCCGATCCTCTCCAAGCGCGATCTCGATCTGCCGCGGCTCGCCGACGTGAAGGCCCAGCTCCCGGATGTGCCCGTCTGAGGCGCGCAGGGCTGGTGCTGAAGCGAGCGAGGGAGCGGCAAGACGATGCGACTGCTCTTGGCTCGGCACGGCGAGGCGGTCGAGCCATCCATCGATCCGCTGCGCCCGCTGAGCGCTGCGGGGCGTGAGGACGTCGAGCGCGTTGCCGCGACGGTTGCCGCGAGCGGCGTACGCGTGACGCGGGTCTGCCACAGCGGCAAGAACCGAGCGGAAGAGACTGCGGCGATCTGGGCGCCCCACGTGGCGCCGGACGTAACGCTCGCCGTCGACCGCGACCTCGAGCCGGACGAAGATCCCGCACCGGTGGTCGCGCGCATCGCTGCGTGGACCGAGGACACGCTCCTGGTCGGTCACCTACCGAGCTTGCCGCGGCTCGCCACGCGCCTGCTGCGCGACGGCGCCGGTACACCCTACGTCACGTTTCGTCCCGGTACCGTGTTGATCCTGGAACGCGACGCCCACGGCGCCTGGCGCCGCATCGCCCGCCACGATCCGTGAGGGTCGAAGGCCTCAGGGCACGGCGCGCTGCTCCGACGCGCTGACCCGCTCGAAGCGGACGATGCGCTTGCCGAGCACGCGCTCGTCGGCGAGGTCGAGGCCGCCAGTCTTCACCGATCCGCGCCACTCGGCCTCGACGAAGCTCGCGCTTCCCTGTAGGTCGACGCGGGTCTTGAGGATCCGCGCAGTGCTCCGATCGACGAAGAGCGTCCAGCGATCGCCGGGTGTCGCGCCAGCCTCGGCTCCGAAGCCGAGCGAGAGCGCGGTGGCGGCCCGCCCGTCGGGCAGGGTGACGGGGCCGATCTCCGTGAGTCGCACGCCGGGATCGTCGAGCTGGAAGGGCAGCATGAGCCAGAAGGCGTCGTTGTTGATCCGCTCCACCACGCGTCGGACGAGCGCTTCGGGTTGGGGGGCGCCGTTGACCCGCACGTCGCCGATGCGGGTCGCGCGGTCGACGCGCGCCACCAGCCGGCCAGCGGGGACGTCCAGGCCGATCGGCTTCCAGGTGTGGGTCTGATCGTCGAGGAACGGTGAGCGCGCGAACGTGGCCGCGTCGGTCTCGTAGAGGCATGGCCCACCGTGCAGCGCGAGCACGTGATGGAAACGGGCCTTCTCGGCGCCGTCCTCGTAGCTCACGAAGTCGAACGCGATCGAACGTGTGCGATCGAGCGCCGCGTGCCCGCCGTACGCGCTGGCGATGCGACCCGCCCACTCGTTCCCACCGCGGGAGCGGGGTGCCGACCGCTGGCTCGCGCAGCCGAGCGCGAGCGTCAGCACCAGGGTGAGCGTCGTCCGCAGCGCGATGGTGATCGGAATCGTCTTCATGGCTCGTCGTTCTCCCGTGCCGCCTCCTGTGTCATGGGTGGGGCGACGCAGGGAAGGTTGCCACGAATCGCGGCCCGATCAGGCGCCCATCAACGGTGGAGCAGCCGAAACGCGATGTCGCGGCCCCGACCGCGAAAGAGCGCGAGGTGGATCCACGCGAGCGCCATGGGCTCGAGCAGCCGTGCTTCCGAGAGCGGGCCGAGATCGATGGGATCGAATCCCAGATCGCTCGCGAGTCGAGCGGCGATGGTCTTGGCCTCGGGATCGTCGCCGCAGTGGAGCATCGAAGCCGCTTGGCCGCCGAAGTCGGGATCGGCCATGACGTTGAAGCCGACGGTGTTGAAGATCTTGACCACCTTGGCGCCTGCGGCCCAATCGGCCACCTGCTCGGCGCCGGAGGTCGTGTGGCCGAGGGCGAGGCCACGGGCCCCCTCGGTGAGCGGGTTGGTCGCGTCCAAGAGCACCTTGCCCGCGACGGAGCCCGCGCTCGCGAGGACCGCGCGCGTGGCGTCCCACGGCGTCGCGAGCAAGAGCACCTGGCTCGCGGCGACGGTGCTCGCCGGGTCGGCGGCACGCGCGGCGCTCCCGGCGCGATCGACGAGCGCCTGGATCTCGGGAGAATCCGGCCTTCGACTGCCGAACGTCACGTCGTGCCCCGCGCGCGCCCAGCGCGCGCCGAGCGTGCCACCGACGTTTCCCGAGCCCAGAATCCCGATCTTCATGCGAGTCTCCTCGTTCGTTCGTCGCCGAACCGTGTTCGCGTCCATTTCTCGAAAATACTATACTCAATGGTAAAGATAATGAAAGCGACCAGCCGACGAGCTCCACGAGGGAGGCCGCGGGACCCCTCGACCGACCACGCGATCCTGGCGGCGGCGCAACGATTGCTCGCCGAGCGCGGCTACCCGCGGATGTCACTCGACGAGGTCGCGACGGCAGCGGGAGTGACCAAGCCCACCATCTACCTGCGTTTCCGCTCCAAGGCCGATCTGGCGACCGCCGCCGTGGCGGCCATCCAGTCCCAGGAGCCGCCCGCGTCGAGCGGCGACGGGCGCGCCGACTTGATCGCGGTGCTGCGTCATTTCCAACGCGGCCTGCTCCGGCCCAACGGCATGGCGTTGCTCGGGGCGGTGCTCGCCGAGGAGCGCGACACGCCGGAGCTCATCGCGCGGTTTCGCGAGCGCTTGGTGGCGCCGCGGCGTGCGATGGTGCGAACCGTCCTCGAGTCCGCTCGCGAGCGCGGTGAGATCGCCGCCGCCGCCGACGTGGACGCGGTCGTGAACCTGCTGATCGGCTGCTATTACGCGCGCTACCTGGCCGGCGAGCCGATCCCGCGGGATTGGCCCGAACGGGTCGTGGGAACCGTGTGGAGCGGCATCCGCCGGGTCACGGCGTCAGCCAGTGGGGAGCGA
>CAYUSL010000654.1:0-3374 GCA_964447125.1 uncultured bacterium
GCCCACGAATGCGAAGCCGGCGCCGGGGCCGATGTAGGCGTGCGCAGGTGACGCGGCCAGCAACAGCACCAGCGCCGCCGCGAACGCCCAGCGGCGGCGCGACGCCGACGATGCAAAAGACCGAATGCGCGAGGTCATGAGGCCGATCCGTCCGACAAACCGGCTAGTATGGCAGACGAGACTCGGCGTGCATCGCAGTCGTGCCGCACGCTTCCCCTGCTCCTCCGATCAACCCGTTCCGGCCCGCCGCGGAGATTGCCCATGTCGCGCACCTCGATCCTCGTCCTCGCCTGCCTGCTGGCCGCCTGCGCCGCTAGCCCCGAAAAGCAGCTCGAAAAGGCGCGCGAGCGCCTCACGGCAGGCGACCTCGCCGCAGCGGGTGAAGCCGCGAACGCAGGGCTCGCGGGCGGCGCGACGGGACCCGTGGCGTGGCGCCTAGAGCTGACGGCGCTCGAAAGCGAAGCGCGGCGCGGGCTCACGGCGCAGGTGCTCGCGAGACTCGAACGACTGGCCGGCACGTGGGCTTCGCAGCTCAACGGCGGTCTCTACGTCCAGACCGCTCGTCAGGTGAAGGAAGCCGGCGACGCCGCCGGTGCCATCACCGTGCTCGACGCCGGCGCCAAGCGCCTGCCGAAGGACACCGCCATCAGCCAGGCGATCGCGCAGGCCAAAGGCACCGAGAACTCCGCCGAGCTCGAGCGGCTGCGCTCCCTCGGCTACGTCGAGTAGCGGCGACGGAAGATCGGGCGACGGGGAACGGTGCCGGCGCCCGTCCGAGGTCGAGTCAGCCGCGCGCGACCAGCGCGTCGTAGGCGCTGGCGAGGCTCACGAGCGACTCGGCGCAGCGAGTCTGCGTCGACGACCCGTGCATGACCGCGAGCGTGCGGGGCTCGAGCGCCGCGAGGCGGCGGATCGTCGGGCCGGTGGCCGGCGTGAGCGCCGTGGCGCGGAAGGCCTCCTCGGCGGCGAGCGCGGGGCCGACGATGTCACCGTCCGTCAGCGCCGGCCCATCGCCCAAATGGGTGAAGAGATCGCCGGAGAAGAGCGTGTGCGTGGTCTCCTCGAAGAGCACGCCCGCGTCCCAGTTGTGCGGGACGTGGGGTGTGTCGATGTGCCGAACGCGCTTGCCACCGAGGTCGAGGACTTCGCCGTCGGCGAGGCGGCGAGGCGGCCTGTCGCACAGATCGTCGAGCGAGGTCATGCAGCCGATCTCGCCGTGTGCGACCTGCGCTCGCGGCGCGGCGGCGAGGAACTCGTTCATCGCCCCGCATTCGTCGGACTCCACGTGGCCGAACGTGATCCAGCGCAGCCGCTCGAGCGGCAGGACGCGGGCAATGGCCGCCGAAACCAGCGGAAACATCCGGCGCGGACCGGTGTGAAAGAGCAGCGGCTGGTCGGCGTCGACCAGGAACTGATTGAACGTGAAACCGCCGGGTGCCGCCTCGGGGACGACGGTGGAGATTCGATAGATGCGGTCGGCGATCTCGTGGGTGGACGTCTTCATGGGATCTCCTTTGGGGTGGCGCACGCGGCGCCGGTTCGACGAGGTGCGTATCGGTGTAACCGACGAATCGACCGTTAGCAATAAAATTCTACCATTGGTCAAACAAAGCGATCGACGGTAGACTTCGGAGCATGAAATCCGCCGGGACAAAGCGAAACTCGCCTCGACGCCCCGCCAAAGCGCGCACCACCACCTCGGCACGCGCCAGCTCGAGCCGCAGGATCGAGCGCCGTGAACGACGCCGCGCACAGTCGCGCGAAGAGATCCTGGAGGGAGCGCGGCGGGTGCTGGTGCGAAACGGCATCGCTGCGACGACCCTCGACGCCGTTGCCGAAGAGGTCGGCGTCACGAAGGCGGCGCTCTACTACTACTTCCCCTCCAAGGACGCGATCCTCTTCGAGCTCATGTTCCGCGGCCTCGAGGCCTCCGCGCAGGCGGTGCACGACGCGGTCGAGTCCGCGACGGGCGGCGGCGAAGCGCTACGCGCCATCATCCGCGAGACCGTTCGCGTGTTCGCGCCGCGAATCGACGATTTCCGGCTGGCCTTCCTTCACGGCCAGATGGCCGGGAACGACTCCGTGCATTTCGACGCGAAGCAGTTCGCGCGCATCCGCCCCCTCAACGATCTCTGGTACGCCGGCGCCACCAAGCGCCTCACCGAGGAACGCACGAAGCGCCCCAGCAGGGCGCAGGTCGAACCTCGCCTGATGGCATTCCTGGCGAACCTCGCCGCGATCGGCCTGCTCACCATGAAGGGCATGGTCGAGAGCGTGAACGATCCCCTGCTCTACTCCGACGAGCAGCTCGTCGAAGGCTTCGCCCGGATCTTCGAAGCCGCGGCCGCGCCGTGAGGGGGACGTGACGATGGTCGATCTCGGCAACCGGGCTCGGCTCGGCTTCAGCCACATGAACTTCTTCCAGTCGCTCTACCCGTGGGAACGCGCGTGGACGCTCACCGAAAGGCTCGACCGTGCGATCTCCGACCTCGTGGAGCTGGGGGCGAACGCTTGGCGCCCCTGGATCCACTGGGGAGTCGTCGAGCCGGTCATCGCTCAACCGCTGCTGGCCAGGCGCGAGGTGACCGACCAGCGGGTGGAGGACTATGCGCGCGACGAAAGCCACGGCTGGGCCGCCTACGATCATCTCGTGGATGCCTGCTGCGCAGCCGGCATCGAGCTGCACCTGGTCCTGGGCGGCGGCTACCACTTCGCGCTGCCGGCGTTCGAGCACGGCACCAGTGGAATGAAGTTCCTTCCCTCGGTCGTCGGGCACGAGGCGTACCTCGCGCATCTCTTCCTGCATGCGCGCGCCGTGGTGCGGCGCTATCGCGACCGGGTCGCGCTCTGGCAGCTCGAGAACGAGCTCAACGGCGCAGGCGAGACCCGGACCTTCGTCCGCTGGCGATGGGGCGGTTCGTGGTGGAACTGGTCCTTTCTCACCGCGATCCTCGACACGCTCCACGAGGCGGTGAAGACCGAGAGCCCCGCGGCGCAGGTCTCGCACAACTTCGTGACCGACATCCGCCTGCTGCCCGGCATGCACTGGAGCCGCGACATCCGGCGCTGGCGCGAGCGTCTCGACATCGTCGGCATCGACGCCTATCCGGACTACGTGCTGGGCCATTGGTCGCGCGGCGCCAAGGTTGCGCGGACCACCGCAGCAGCGGTGGAGCTGTCGGCCGGCAAGCCCGTGATGGTGCTCGAAGCTGGCTATCCGACGGCGCCGGCGTACCGCGGCTTCAGCGAGGCGGGACAGGTCGAGTACCTCGAGAGCGCCATCGAGTCGAGCCTGCGCTCGGGCGCACGCGGCTACTACTACTACAACCTCTGCTCGCCGGAGGGGCAGATGCGTTGGTTCCAGGGCGAGACGC
>CAYUSL010000655.1:0-3369 GCA_964447125.1 uncultured bacterium
GGGATTCGACGAGAGTCTGCGTTTCGCGCCCGAGGTTGCGTCGCACACCTGGCTGATGCTCGCGGAGTCGGGCGCCGTCGTGGGCGCGCTCGGCGAGCGGCCGTGGCTCGGAAGCGAGGGAGGGTGAGCGTGGCGCCGCACGACCCGTCTTCGCCGGCACCTCCGCGCCGGCCGCGTATCGCACTCGCCGGTTCGGCAGGGACCGGCAAGACGACGCTCGCCCGGGCGCTCGCGCAGCGACTCGAGGTGCCGTACGTGCCGGAAGGCATGCGAGCGCGCATCGAGCGCGGCCTCGAGCTGCACACGCTCGATCTCGCGGAGCTCGGCGACCTGGTGATCGAGCTCTGGGAAGAGCAGCGTCAGCTCGAGCGCCAAGCGGTGCGTGAGGCGGGCGGATTCGTCGCCGATCGCTCGCCGGTGGACTTTTTCGCGTTCTGGTTGCTCTATCGCTGCGGCCCGCGCGTGCGCACCGAAGCTTTCCACCGCGACACGTTGCGTGACGTCGGCCACTTGGATCGAATCGTGGTGCTGCCGTGGGGCGTGCTACCGCTCATCGACGACGGCGTGCGCACGCCCGATCCCTGGCGGCAGCGGCATTACCAGGCCTTGCTCGAAGGCCTGCTGTTGCGGGAGACCGCGAGAGCCCAGCTCCTGTGGCTCGACGGGGCGCTCACCGTCGAAGAGCGCGTGGACACGGTGCTGCGTGCCAGCGCCACGCCGTGACGGCGCCACGCGCCGCGTTCAGGGAACGAGGCGCGTGCCGGTCACCGGTATGACCACCGGCAGCGGGTAGTACCAGAACACGATTCCCGAGAGCTTGTTCCCGATCACCGCGGCCACCAGGTAACCGGTCTGGTACGGGATGTTGGGCGGCGGTCCCTGCGCGAGCCAGGTGATCCCGCCGATCGTCGCGTTGCGGGCGGTGCCGCTGAAGTACTCGTACTGACCGCTCGTGGTGCTGCCCTCCACGGTGGCGCCATCTTGCCGAAGCTGCCACACGCCACCGGGCGACGGAACGCTGAGCGCCCACACCCCCGCGGCGTTCACCACCGCGCTCGCGGGTTGAGCGATCAGCGCCAACGTCAGTGCCACCGCAGTCGTCGAAGCGAGCCGCACCACTCGTCGTTTCATGATCGTCTTCTCCGCTCGCCTGCGCATTTACATCGTGTGGCGCGATGCTAGCGACTGCCGATCGTGCGGCGCAATAGTTGCCGGCGTTTCCTCGGCCCGTTCGACGTTCGGCTAGAAGCCCCCACGGTCGTGCGGGCCTGCAATCGGCCGGCGCCGCCCTCGACGAGATCATGACCCACGTGTCGGCGCGAAACGTGAAGCACCTCGCCATGCTGCTGCACGCGATCGACCGTCGTTACCACCCGGCCGGCGGGCTGCGCATGGGAAACGATCCAGAGACCAGCGTCACCGACGCACGGGGGCGGGTCCATGGCGCCCGCAACCGGTTCGTGTCGGGGATCGAGCTCCATCCGACGATCGGGACGGCGAATCCGCGCTCGCGCTGCGGGTCGCCCGTGGCATCCGCGAGCACGGTAAGCGCGGCGAGCTGTGATCGGTCGCGCGGGATCGTCGTGTAACGCTCTCGCGCTCTCGGCGCACCATGGGCTGAGGGCGCAGTTCCCTCGGTCGGCGGCGACCCGCGTCGCCGCCGGCCCTCTCCTCCGAGCGAGCGGTGATCCCGGGACACGGGCGCCGGGTGGTGAACATGAATTTCGTGCCCGGGTCGCAGCGTCCCAATGGCGAGTCCGAGGGGATCGTGCGTGACGAGTTACCTGCAAGCGCCGTTGCGACCTCGGTTGGAAAGGGGCCGCATCGCTTCGTGCGACGTGGGGTGATCGGCTCGCTCGCGGGGCTCGCCGGCGCGATTCCCCTCGCCACGAGCGACCTGCACCCGGCGCTGGCGCTCGCGCTCGGCGTCGTGGTCGGTGGCCTCTATCTCGCCACGGTTCGGCCCACGCCGCGGGCTTACGTGGATACCGCGATGACCAGTGCGGCGATGGGTGTACCGCTCTGGGCGCTGGTGAGTGTCGTGATCGAGCCGCTGGTCACCGGCGGCGCCGTGCGCTGGACGCCGTACGAGATGCGCGAGCTCTTCCCGCAGCTCGCGGCGTGGGTGCTCTACGGGGCGGTGCTCGGAATCGTGGGCCAGGCGCTCTCGGATGTGGCGCTCCGGGTCCTGGGAGCGGAGCGCGTGGACGCGGCACCGCCGGTCTCGGCACCCACGCGGGTGGTGATCCTGGGTGGCGGGTTCGCCGGCATGACCACCGCGCAGGCCCTCGAGCACGAGATCGGCGCCGACGCACGATTCGAGATCACGTTGGTGAGCGAGACGAACGCGCTGCTCTTCACGCCCATGCTGGCCGAGGTCGCGGGCTCGAGCCTGGAGCCGACGCACATCTCGAGCCCCCTGCGCACCAGCTTGCGTCGCACCAACGTGGTGCGGGCGCGTGTGGTCGCCATCGACCTCGATGCGCGTCGGGTGACGCTGGCGCGCGACGAGCACGTTCCCGGCAGCGACGAGCGTGCCGAGTCCACGTTCACGATCGAGTTCGATCAGCTCGTGCTGGCGCTCGGCGCGGTGTCCAACTACCTCGGCATGAAGAGCGTCGAGAAGCTGGCTTTCGACTTCAAGTCGCTGGTCGACGCGATCCAGATCCGCAACCACGCGATCGACATGCTGGAGGCGGCGAGCCGCGAGCCCGACGCGGCGCGGCGGCGCGAGATGCTCACCTTCGTGGTGGCCGGCGGCGGCTTCGCCGGAGTGGAGCTGGCGGGGGCGCTCAACGACTTTTGCCGCGGCGTGCTCGCCGACTACCCGAGCCTTTCCCAGGACGAGCTGGCCATCGTCCTCGTGCATTCTCGGGACCGGATCCTGCCCGAGCTGTCCGAGCCGCTCGCTCGCTACGCGCTCGAACGCATGGCGGCGCGCGGTGTCACCTTCAAGCTCGAACGGCGGCTCGCGGACGCGCGCCCCGGTGTCGTGGTGCTCAACCCGCCCGAGGAGATTCCGGCGTGGACGCTGGTTTGGACCGCCGGCACCGCGCCCAACCCGGTGCTTGCGACGCTGCCCATCGAGCGTGACAAGCGCGGCGCGATCGTCGTCGAGTCGACGATGGCGGTGAAGGCACGGCCAGGTGTGTGGGCGCTCGGCGATTGCGCGGCGCTGGTGGATGGGAAGAACGGCAAGCCGTGCCCACCGACCGCGCAATTCGCATTGCGCGAGGCGCGCCAGCTCGCCGCCAACATCGTGCACGCCGTGCGCGGCGCCGAGCCGCGTCCGTTCCACTTCGATTCGTTGGGAGCGCTGTGCGTGGTCGGTCATCACACCGCGTGCGCCGAGCTCACGGTGCCCTTCTT
>CAYUSL010000656.1:0-3366 GCA_964447125.1 uncultured bacterium
TTCAACTCGGTGTCGCTCCACCGCCACATCTCGCAGACCTACAACTTCGACTTCTTCCGCCCGGGCTGGGTGCAGGTGTGGGCGGCGGAGCAGAGCCTGACCAGCGAGGACGGCTGGTATCAGGGCACCGCCGACGCGGTCCGCAAGCAGCTCTTCGAGATCCGCGCCACAGGCGCCTCGCACGTGCTGGTTCTGGCGGGCGATCATCTCTACCGCATGGACTACGCGGAGATGGTCGCGCAGCACCGTTTCACGGACGCCGACATCACGGTCGCAGCGAAGCCGGTTTCACGCGAGGAAGCTGGGCGATTCGGCATCTTGAAGCACGGCCGCGACAACCGCATCACGGCGTTCTGCGAGAAGCCCAAGACCGAGGTGCAGCTCGCCGAGTTCGCGAGCCGAAGCGACCCCGCGGCGCCGTATCTGGGCTCGATGGGCATCTACGTGTTCAAGATCGACGCGCTGGTGGCCTTGCTCGATTCCAAGCACGACGACTTCGGCTCGGACATCATCCCCAACGCGCTCGGCACCCATCAGGTGTTCGCGTATCCGTTCCACGGCTATTGGGAAGACATCGGCACGATCCGCTCGTTCTTCGACGCAAACCTGGCGCTGGCGCGGCCGGACTCACCGTTCCGCTTCCACGACCCGGTGCGCCCCATCTTCACCCACCCGCGCTTCCTGCCCGGCTCGCGGATCTACGACGTACGCCTCGATCAGGTGCTGATGTGCGACGGCTGTCTCATCGAGGGCGCCGAGATCCACAACTCGCTGGTGGGGATCCGCAGCGTCATCGACGAAGACGTGCTGATCCGCGATTCGATCTTGATGGGCGCCGATCATTACGACCCGACCGACTTCCACGCCACGGCCGAGCTGCCGGGGATCGGCATCGGTCGGGCGTCGCACGTGCGTGGCGCGATCATCGACAAGAACGCCCGCATCGGCGCCAACGTGCGCATCGAGCCATTCCCTGTGGGCACGGAGATCCGCGAGCGCGATTGGACCGTGCGCGACGGCATCGTCATCATTCCCAAGAATGCCGTGATCCGCGCCGGTAGCGTGATCGCGCCCGACGCGTGAAGCCGATGGCGACCCTACCCGCACTCTTCGTCGGGCACGGGTCGCCGATGAACGCAATCGAGGACAGCGCGTTCCGGCGCGGCTGGGCCGAAACGGCTGCGCGCTTGCCGCGTCCGCGCGCGGTGCTCTGCATCTCGGCGCACTGGGAGACGCACGGGGTTGCGGTGACCGGCGCCGAGCACCCCGAGACGATCCACGACTTCTACGGCTTCCCGCGAGCGCTCTTCGAGGTGCGCTACCCGGCGCCGGGTGCGCCCGAGTTGGCGGCGGAGGTCGTGGACGTCCTGAGTGGCGTCGACGTCCACGTCGATGCCACGCGCGGCCTCGACCACGGCGCCTGGAGCGTGCTGATCGCGATGTTTCCGAATGCCGACGTGCCGGTGATCCAGCTCAGTCTCGATCGCGAACGCTCGCCGGCCCAGCACTACCAGCTCGCGCAGCATCTTGCGTCGCTACGCGACTCGAACGTCTTGATCGTGGGGAGCGGCAACGTCGTGCACAACCTGTCGTTCGTCGACTTCGGGCGCGCGGGCGGCTACGACTGGGCCGAGCGCTTCGACGCCGAGGTGGCGCGCCGCATCCTGGCGCACGATCACGAGCCGCTCGCCCATCCCGAGCGGATGGGCCGCGACGCCGCGCTCTCGATTCCCACGGCCGAGCATTACCTGCCGTTGCTCTACGTGCTCGGGCTACAGCGAGACCACGAGCGGGTCACGTTCTTCAACGAAGGCGTGACCCTCGGCTCGATCTCGATGCGCTCGCTCGTCGTCGGCGACTGAATCCATCGCCGGGGAGCCACCGCAGGGGCGGCTCAGGCGGAGGCGGCGTCGGCTTCGAGGTCCACGTCGGGATCGAGCTCACTCGCGCCGTTTTCCGGCGCGCGCAGGTTCTCTTCGATCGGACGCAGCATGGTGTCGAGCTTGATGACTCGCGCGGCAGCGACGTCGAGCCCGAGCAGCTCGAGGATCTCGCGCGGCTTGGCGGTGCGGCCGTTGACGCAGCGGGTGGTGAAGTCGAGGTACGCGGCGCCGCTCTCGTCGTATCCGACGGCGAGCGATTCGATGGTGGCGCGGATGCAGAGTTTCACCCGCGCCTTTTGACCGTTCGACTTGGCGAGGCGTTCGACCACCAGGCTTTGCGCGGCGAGTAACTCCGCCACGCGCGCTTCGAGCGCTGTGGCATCGCAGGCACCGAGCTCGATTCGGTAGATGAAGCCGTCGACCTGCGCCTGCAGCGAAGGCACGCGACGCGGTATCTCGCGGGCTTCGAACACGCGGAATCCCGCGGGTAGCACTTCGCCGATGACTGCGGGCAGCGTGGAGACGTCCACGGGCGCTGCCACCAGCACGTCGAGGTAGTCGCCACGCGACTCTTCGCCCACCGGCGGCGCCGTCGAGAACGCCACCCGCGCGTGGGCGTGAAAGCCCTGCGAATAGGCGAGCGGCAGGCGCGCACGCCGGAGCGCTCGGATCCACACGTTCATGGTCTCGAGGTGCGAGAGGAAGCGTGCCTCGCCTTCGCGGCCGATCCGCAGCCAGATGCGCTGCACCGGGTCCGGCTCCGCGGGCCGCGCGGAGGGGCGCGGCTTGGGCGTGAAGGTCGTCTCTTCCTTGGCGCCCTGGCGCGAGTTGCGAAGCATGTAGAGGCAGAGGTCGCGCTCGCGATCGATGACGCCGCATTGGTGGCATTTGGCCGATCGGCAATCACCGGCGTACTCGAGCTCTTGGGCGCGATTCCAGTCTTCCTGGAACCATTCCTTCGGGATCAGCACGTCGATGTGATCCCACGGCAAGCGTTCGTCGAGCGCTCGCTCGCGCAAGGACTCGTTGGGGTCGTAGCCGGTATCGGCGAGCGCCTCGCGCCACAGTGCGAAGTTCCGGAACTCGTCCCAGGCGTCGAAGCGGGCACCCTTCCGGAACGCGGCTTCGATGACGTCGGCGACGCGCCGGTCGGCACGCGATACCAGCCCTTCGAGGAACGTCTCCTCGGGGTTGTGGCGCCCGAACTTGACCGCTGGGTGCTGCCGGAAATGATCGTAGAGGCGGCGTTGTTTCTGCTCGCATTCGTCCATGCCGATCTGGCGCGCCCACTGGAAGGGCGTGAACGGCTTGGGCACGAAGGTCGAGACGCCGGTGTTGATCTTGGCCTTACGGTTGATCGAGCGGCCGCGCTTGAGCGTGCGCACGGTGAGGTCGGCGATGGCGTCCACGTCCTCGTCTCGCTCGGTGGGCAGCCCGATCATGAAGTAGAGCTTCACGTGGTCCCAGCCCTTGTCGTAGACGG
>CAYUSL010000657.1:0-3357 GCA_964447125.1 uncultured bacterium
CGCGCCAGCATCACGCCGGCGACCTGCGCGAGGGTGAGCTCCACTCCCGGCACGCCCTTCATGATGATCTTGCCGTCGCGAAGATCGAGCAGGTCGGGCGTGCAGCGCAGCAACACGGCGGCGACTTTGAGCAGCTTCTGCTTCAAGCGCTCGGCGGCGCCGAGAGCGGCGCCGGTGATCGCGACCCCGAGACGACTACCTCCGGGACCGAAGTGCGGCGCTGCGGAGAGCGTGTCGAGGGGCACCACGCGAATGGCGTTGGGCTGGGTCCCGAAGTAGTCGGCGAGCACCTGCGCCACCACCGTGTACTGTCCCTGGCCTTCGAGGGAGAAGCCGAGCCGCGCGGTGACGTTGCCGAGGATGTCCAGGCTGACGGTGAGGGCCTCCGGTACACCGGTGGATTCCGCGCCCACGATCGCGTACGCGTTCCAGTCGAAGACACCGGGCTCGATGGTGCTCACCACCGAAATCCCGAAGAGCTTGCCGGCGGCACGGGCCTTTTGCTGGGCGGCGCGAAGCTCGGGGTACTTGGACATCGCCAGCACGGTATCGAGCGCAGCTTCGTAGTCGCCGCTGTCGTACTCGTTGCCACTCGGGATCGTGTAAGGGAACGCGTCCTTGGGGATGTAGTTCCGGCGGCGGATCTCGGCGGGATCGAGTGCCAGCTCGCGAGCGGCCTCGTCGAGGAGCGATTCGAGCACCCAATTGTGCGGCGGCGGTCCCATGCCGCGATACGCACCGGTGGGCAGCTTGTTGGTGGCGACGATGGTGAGGTCGTACGACGCCGTGGGGATCTTGTACGGGCCCGTGAAGGACGCCAGCGGCTTGGCGCACGACACGGCGCCGTAGCTCTCACCGGTGGCGCCGAGATCGTCGACGAGCTTCACCGCGAAGCCCGTGACCAGCCCGTTGGCATCGAGCGCGATCGAGGCTTCGTAGTGCCGGTCCCACGCCTGGCCGGCGCCGGCGGAGAGGTACTCCATCCGGTCCTCGATCCACTTCACGGGCCGTCCGCCGGCCTTGCGCGACAGCATCGCGGCGATCTCGGTACCGCGGAATCCACCCTTGCCGCCGAAGCTGCCGCCGTGGGGATGACTGATGAAGCGCACCTTGTTGGCCGGCAGCAGGAACGTCATCGCGCGACCGAGCGCCATGTGCGACTGCGACTGGAAGGCACCGTGGCAGGTGAGGGTGCCTTCGATGGGGTCCCACTGCGCAACGACACCAAAGGTTTCGAGGGGATTCGCGCCCAGGCGGTGCCAGCGGAATTTCTCGGTCACGACGTTGCTCGCTGCTGCGAACGCGGCGTCGATCTCGCCCCACGTGAACTTCCGCTGCAGCATCACGTTGGTGCCCTTGTCCTCGAACAAGAGCGTGGAGCCGGGCTGAGTCGCGGCGAACGGATCGGAGACCACCGGCAGCGTGTCGTAGTCGACCTCGATCAGCTCCAGCGCGTCCTCGGCGACGTAGCGATTGATGGCTGCGACGGCGGCCACCGGCTCGCCGACGAAACGCACTTTCTCGGTGGCGAGGCAATGGCAGCCCCAGCCGACCGGAAGCGTGTAGCCCGGCTGTGCCCACTTGAGCGCATCCTCGCCGGTCACGACGGCGAGCACGCCAGGCAACTCGAGCGCCTTCGAGGTGTCGAGGAGCTTGATCTTCGCGTGCGCGTGCGGGCTGCGCAGGATCGCGCAATGGAGCATCCCCGGCAGCACCAGATTGTCGATGAACTCGGCCTTGCCCGTGAGCAAGAGTGGGTCTTCGACGCGCGGCACCGAGGTGCCGATGAATTTGGCACCGCTCGTCGGCAGGTCGGCGATGGTCTTGGGGATCTCGACGGTCATGGACGCGTTCCTCCCTCACCCGACCTGTGCGACACCGGTCGCAACGGCGCCCGCCGCCGGTGACCGCATCTTGAGTGCCGCGGCTCTCACCGCTGCGAAGATCGACTGATACCCGGTGCAGCGACAGATGTTGCCGCCGAGGGTCTCTTTGATCTGTTCGTCGGTGGGATCGGGATGGTCGGTGAGCAGCTCCTTCACCGACAACAGAAATCCCGGCGTGCAGAAGCCGCACTGCAATCCGTGCTGCTCCTGAAACGCCTGCTGGATGGGATGAAGCTCTCCGGCGGGGCTCAACCCTTCGACGGTGGTGATGTCGGCACCGTCGGCCTGCACCGCGAGCAGGATGCACGAACGCACCGCCTTGCCGCCGATCAGCACGGTGCAGGCGCCGCAGACACCGTGCTCGCAGCCCACGTGGGTGCCCGTGAGCCCGAGCTCGTTCCGGAGCAGATCGACGAGGGTCAGCCGCGGCTCCACGGTGGCTTGGTATTTCACCCCGTTCACCGTGAGTTGGATCGAGCGTTTCGGAATCATGCGTTTCTCCCGTGCTGAGCAGCCGCCACCGAGGGACCGGTGGCACTCCACGAGCACGTCATCTTGCGAGTGGAGGCGCAGGCGCCTTCGGCGCCGTGGTCGCTCGCCGCGCCTGGCACCCGTCGGCTGGGCGTTCCGCGCGTCATCCCGCCGCTCGTGCGAACGCCTGGGGAAGGGCGCGCGCCGTGAGCGCTCGGGCCACGTGACGGCGGTACTCCGCCGTTGCGTGGACGTCCGAGAGCGGCTCGTCGATGGCGTCGTTCACGCGGCTCGCGGCTTCGGCGAAGAGCTTGTCGCTCGCCTTGTTGCCGACCAGCGCCGCTTCGGCGGCGAGGGCGCGCAGCGGTGTAGCGCCCACGCCGAAGAGCACGATGCGCGCCGCGCTGCAGGTGCCGCCGGCATCGAGGGTCACCGTTGTCGCGACGCCGCACATCGCGAAGTCGCCGTGTCGCCGCGCGACCTCGTCGAAGGCCCAGCCGGTTCGCGCCGCCTGCACGGGAAAGCGCACCTCCGCGAGCACCTCGGTGGCCTCCATCGAGGTCGTCAGGTAGGTCACGAAGAAATCGCGCGCAGCGATCTCGCGGCTCCCGTTCGGACCGACGACCCGAAACGTGGCGTCGAGGGTGAGCGCCACGGCCGGTAGCTCGCCGGCGGGATCGGCGTGAGCGAGCGAGCCGCACACGGTGCCTTGGTTGCGATTCTGCGGATGCGCGACGTGCAGAAGTGCGGCTGCCAGCAACGGGGTGCGCGTGGCCGCGAGCGCGAATCGTTCCAGCGCGCGCTGGCGGGCCATCGCACCGATCGCGATCACCCCGCTTTCTTCACGCACGTAGTCGAGACCCTCGATGCGTGCGATGTCCACCAGCAGCCGTGGTCGCGCGAGGCGCATGTTCAAGAGCGGCATCAAGCTCTGGCCGCCTGCCAGGATCTTGGCCTCGCCGTCGTTGGCGGCGAGGAGATTGGCGGCCTCGGCGAGCGA
>CAYUSL010000658.1:0-3357 GCA_964447125.1 uncultured bacterium
GTTTTGGGGTTGGGCTTGCTGGCCCGAAGTTCTGGGGAGATCGCCGGGGCTGGGGCTCCAGTAGGGCCGCACCACGCCGCGATAGCTCGTGGGCTTGGGGGGGGTGGGCGCAGGCGGCGCGGCGGCGCGTGACGGCGACGCGACGAAGCACAGGACCCATGCGAGCGCGCCGCCGACGGCGCACCGCAGAGGCATCGGAAGGCGGGCAGCACCGTTCATCGGGGCGTCTCGGCGCGCGAGCGTACCAGAGCGTTTTCGCGCTGGGCAAAGCGCGCCATGCGGTTGACACCCGTTTCGATGAGTCCGCACACTGCCGCGATCGCCCACGATTTTTCGTGACGGAAAGGACATCCATGACCGAGCGCAGCATCCCCGAGCTGTTCTGGAATCGCGTCGCCAAGCACCCCGACCGGCCCATGCAGCGCAGCAAGCGTTACGGCCAGTGGATGGAAGCATCGTGGCGCCAGGTGAGCGAGGACGTGAAGGGGATCGCGCTCGGCTTGATCGACCTCGGCCATCAACCGGGCGACGCGGTCGCGCTCCTCTCCCAGAGCCGTCCCGAGTGGGTGCGCGGCGATCTCGGCATTCTGAGCGCCGGCGGTGTGACCATCCCCGTCTACCCGTCGCTGCTTCCCGAACAGACCCAGTACGTGGTCAACGATTCGGAGTCCAAGTTTCTGATCGTCGAGGACAAGGCCCAGCTCCAGAAGGCGCTCAAGATCAAGACCGAGATGCCGCAGGTGAAGGCGTTCTTGGTCATCGATCCGTCCGGCTGCAAGCTCTCGGATTCGATCGTGAGCTTCGAGCAGCTCATCATGCGCGGGAAGAAGCGCAGCGAAGCGGAGATGCGCGCGCGGATGGACGCGATCCAGCCGGATCAGGTCGCGACGATCGTTTACACCTCGGGCACCACGGGAGATCCGAAGGGCGTGGTGCAGACCCATCGCAACCACCTCGCGGCGACCGAAGCCGCGGCTTCGGTCGGGCTGGGAAGCGAGGATGACGTCGATCTGCTCTTCTTGCCGCTCGCCCACTCGTTCGCGCGCCTCGAGGAATACACGCAGCTACGCGTTGGCACCACCACCGCGTTCGCCGAGCGCATCGATACCGTGGTCGAGAATCTGGCCGAGGTGCGGCCTACGATCGTGTTCTCGGTGCCGCGGATCTACGAGAAGATCTACGCCAAGGTCCTCGCGGGGGCACAGCAGGGTCCGCCTCTCAAGCAGAAGATCTTCGCCTGGTCACTCGACGTCGGCCGACAGGTGAGCAAGCTCAAGCTCGCTCGGCAGCCGGTCCCGCCGTTGCTCGCGCTCCAGTACAGGATCGCCACCAAGCTGGTGTTCTCGAAGCTCCACGAGAAGCTGGGCGGCCGGCTCAAGTACTTCATCTCGGGCGGGGCTCCGTTGGCGCGCGAGATCGCCGAGTTCTTCCACGCCGCAGGGCTGTTGATTCTCGAGGGTTACGGGCTCACGGAGACGTGTCCGGTGCTGACCGTGAACCGGCCCGACCACTACAAGTTCGGCACGGTGGGACCGGCGTTGCCGGGAGTCGAGCTCAAGATCGCGAACGACGGTGAGATCCTCGGCCGCGGCCCGAACGTGGCGCTGGGGTATTACAAGCGCGACCAGGACACCAAGGACGCGTTCCTCGCCGACGGTTGGTTCGCCACCGGCGACATCGGCGAGATCGACGGGGACGGCTTCCTCAAGATCACCGATCGCAAGAAGGACCTGATCGTCACCTCGGCCGGAAAGAACATCGCGCCACAGAACATCGAAAACCTGCTCAAGAACGACCCGCTCGTGTCGCAGGCGATGGCGTACGGCGACAAGCGGAAGTACATCGTTGCGCTGGTGACGCTCGATCCCGAGCAAGCGCCTGCGTGGGCGAAGGCCAACGGCATCGCCGACACCTCACCCGCCGCGCTCGCCACCGACCCCAAGATGGTGGCGAAGATCCAGTCGGTGGTGGACGACGTGAACAAGAAGCTCGCGAGCTTCGAGCAGGTGAAGTACGTCCGCATCGTGCCGCAAGACTTCTCGGTCGAAGGCGGTGACTTGACGCCCACGCTCAAGGTGAAGCGCAAGGTCGTGACCGCGAAGTATCAGGCTGAGCTCGACGCGATGTACGCCGGCTCGGCCGAGTAGCGAGCCGCCTGCTTTCGGGATTCCTGCTCGGTCGCGGGGAGAGCGAGGATCGGCTCGCGGCGAAGCGTGCAGGGTCCGCGAGCGCGGGCCACGCGGCGCGAACGGTGTGCGCGCCCGAGGATCAGACGCCTGCGAGTGCCGGTTGCGACGCTTCCGCGCCCGGTGCCGGCGGACGCGCTGCCGGAAAGAGCACGAGCCAGAAGCGGCTGATCCCACGGAGCGCGGCGGGGACGCCGAGCTCGCGGAACAGCCGCAGAAAGCGCGTGGGGCGTAAGTAGAACGTCAGCCACGCCAGCACGTAGTAGATCTTCACGGCAACGCGCGGCATGAACTTGGTGCCGTACATGATGCGGTCGTTGGCAAACTCGCCCCACCGGATCTCGTCGCTGCTCTCGTCACGCAGCATGCCGGCGACGTGCGTGCCGACGTGGGGGCTGAACCCGAACATCCAGGCCGTGTCCAGATCGACGCCGCGCAAGAATCGCAGGGTCTGGAACGCGTCGGAGTAGCGCTCCTCCGGATAGCCGATGATGAAGTAGCCCTCGAGCTTGACCTTGCTGTGCTCGCGAAAGGTCTGGATTGCGTGCAGTACTTGCTCGTGGGTGAAGTTCTTGCGCATCGCCTGCACGATGCGCGGCGAACCCGTCTCGATTCCGAAGCCGACTTTCTCGCACCCCGCTTCGTCCAGCAGGCGCGCGAGCTTGGGTGTCACGGTGTCGCAGCGGATGCCGTTCGACACCGCGTCCCAGCGTGACCTCACCTTGCGCCGAATCAGTGTCTCGCAGAACTCCTCGACGTGCTCTGGCTCGTTGGTGAACGCATCGTCGGCGATCGAGAAGAAGTGGACGCCGTATTGGTCACGCAACAGCTCGATCTCGTCGACGACGAACTTCACGCTGTGGTGGCGGAGTTTCTTGCCGGTGGTGACGGGTGCGGCGCAAAAAGTGCACGGGAACGGACAACCGCGGGTCGTTACGATGGGAACGTACGGAATGGGGCGATCGAGCCAAGGCTCCGACTTGTAGTGCTCGATGTGCCCCCGTGGATCGAGCAGATCCCACGCCGGAAGACCGAGCGCGTCGAGGTCGGGTGGAAAGTCCTGATGGCCCACCACGACTCCGTCGGCCGTTCTGCGTACCAGCCCGGGAACCTGGCTCAGATCACCCCCGGACTCGACCACCTCGATCAGCTTCGGCAGCGCGCGCTCCGC
>CAYUSL010000659.1:0-3355 GCA_964447125.1 uncultured bacterium
CCAAGGGCAAGCCGGTGTGGAAGTTCTCGATCTCGGACCCCATCAACGGCGGCCTCGGCGCGAGCGGCAATCGCGTGATCTTCGGTGGCTGCGACGGGATCCTGCACGTGCTGACGGCGAGCGACGGCAAGCCGATTCGCGCCATCGACGCCGGGGGAGTCATCGCGTCGAGCGTGGCCCTCGACGACAACAGCGCTTACTTCGGCACGTTCCACAACGAGTTCCTGCGCGTCGACGTCGCGAGCGGTGAAGTGGGCTGGCGCTTCCACGATCAGGATTTCCAGTACTACTCGTCGCCGGCGCTCACCGAGACCGCAGTGGTGTTCGGTGGGCAAGATCAGCGTCTGCACGCGGTCGACCGCAAGACTGGCAAGGCGCTGTGGGAGCTCAAGACCAAGGCCCGGGTGGACAGCTCGCCCGTGGTGAGCGGCGAGCGCGTGGTGGTGGGCTCCCACGACGGGCGCGTCTATCTGGTGGAGCTCGCGACGGGAAAGCTGGTGGATGCGTTCGAGACGAGTGGACGCGTGAGCGCGACTCCTGCCGTGGGAGCGGGGCTGGTGGTGGTGGGCACCGAGTCGAACGACGTGTACGCGTTCGGAGAGGGATCATGACGGCAGCGGAGGTGCGGCGAGTCCCCGGCGCGCCAATCGGCCACGACGCGGGGAACTGCTTCGTTTCGAACTACCCGCCTTATTCTTGCTGGACGGCCGATCGCATCGACGCGGCGCTGACGGCGTTCGCCCAGCCCGCTTCACCCGGCACACCGCTCGGGCTCTACGTGCACGTGCCGTTTTGCCGGAAGCGCTGCCGTTTCTGTTACTTCAAAGTTTCGACCGACCAGAACGCGGCCGCGGTGGAGCGCTACGTCGAGGCGCTGGTGAGCGAAGCCGCGCTCGTAGCCGCGCAGCCATTCGCGCGCGGGCGGCCGCTCGAATACGTCTACTTCGGCGGCGGCACGCCGTCGTATCTGTCGAGCCAGCAGCTCACGCGGCTGGTGAACGGCCTGAAAGCGGCGTTGCCTTGGGACGGTGCCAAGGAAGTCTCGTTCGAGTGCGAGCCGGGAACGCTCACCGAACGCAAGGTGCAGGCGATCCGCGATCTCGGGGTGACGCGGCTCTGCCTCGGTGTGGAGAGCTTCGACGATCACGTCCTCGAGGTGAACGGGCGCGCGCACCTCTCGAAGCAGGCCTTCGCCGCTTTCGGCTGGGCGCGCGCCGCCGGCTTGCCGCAGGTCAACATCGACCTCATCGCCGGACTGCTCGACGAGACCGAGCGCGAGTGGAACGTGAGCGTCGATCGCACCCTCGAGCTCGCGCCCGACAGCGTCACCATCTACCAGATGGAAGTGCCGCTCAACACGATCCTCTACCGCGACTCGAGCGCCGACGAGAACCTGCTGGCGCGCATGGCCGATTGGGACACCAAGCGGCGCTGGGTGAAGGATGCGTTCGCGCGGCTCGAAGCGGCGGGTTACACGCTCACCAGCGCCTACACCGCCGTGAAGGATCCGCGCATCACGCGGTTCGTGTATCGCGACGCGCTCTGGCACGGCGCCGACATGATCGGGCTCGGCGTGGCGAGCTTCGGCCACGTCGGCCACGCCCATTACCAGAACGTGAAGGACTTGGAAGGCTACGCCGCCACCGTGGAATCCGGCCGGCTGCCGCTGGCGCGCGCGCTCGCGATCTCCCACGAGGAATCGTTGGTGCGCGAGATGATCCTGCAGATGAAGCTCGGCCACCTCGACGCTGCCTATTTCCGGCGCAAATTCGACGTCGACATCTTCGCCCGCTTCGCCGAACCCTTCCGGGCCTTCCGCGATGCGCACTTCCTCGCCATCGACGACGACACCCTCACCCTCGACCGCGACGCCTTGCTACAGGTCGACGCGATGCTGCGCGCCTTCTACCTGCCCGAGCACCAGGGCGCGCGCTATACGTGAGTTTCTTCGGAGCTGTTGCAGCGCCCACCATGATGGCCGTGGGCGGCGCCGGTTTCGACTCATCCCGAGGCCCCTTTAAGGCGCGGGCCAGTCACGTCCTCGTCGAAGGCGATCGCCGCGTCTAAACGGGCGCACCGGGAGCAAACGTTGAGGCGCAGCGCTTCACGAGCCGCGATCAGGCCTCGGTAGCGTCTCCGAATCGGTCCACGACGCCAACGGTCGTCTGGTGATCACGCTGCCGTGCAGCACCTCGCCAAGTTCTAATTGCCACCGATCACGGCAGTACCAGAGGCAGCCGGGTTGCGCATGACTGTCATCCTTCGACTGAAGGAAATTGCACCCGGAAACGACCCGCCCGACAGCATCAATATCCCGCCATTCGCTAGGGTGGAATTGGCTTGCGCAAGACTGGACCGACCTAAAGGGAATCTGAATGTACCGCGTCCGCCTGAGTGTACCGGTCCGACATAAAATGGGTGAGGAGGCATGACATCGGGCAGATACGTCTCGCTAGCATCATAATTGTCCGTGCTCAGAATTTGAAATCCTTGATGCAACGCGGAACTCCATAAATTAGAATCATTCAGGCCATATGCTCGCCAGAGGTAACGATTTGCAGGATCCCGAGGCGTCATACCAGAGAACTGGTCCCCCAGCTCACCGTCGGCCGCATTCATAAACGCAACATAGGAAGCCTCACTCAGGTTCGGCGTGTGCGACCTAGACATGAAAAGCACTGAGTCGTCCTCGATATAGTCGTCTGGGAACCCGCCTGTTGCGGGATCATTGCCCCAGATGACAATAAACCGCTTGCCACGTGATAAGAGCTCACTAACGGAAGGCCACTGCTTTTGATCCTGGTCCCAATCCGCTTTGCGATAAAGGGCAACTGATGATCCACCAAGCCCTGCGACTACATCGCTTCGCACCTTACTCAGCTGAAGGCTATCAGAGAATCCGCGCCAGTCGCAGCACAAATCATTCTTGATGTCCAACCAGACAAAGGTAACTCGATTCTGGCCCGCATTGGACTCGCGGATTTGAGCCAGAAAGTCAATTAGCCGACCGCGATCGTCATCGCAGAACAAAATCGCGCCGCCGTGGCTTACATGCACGTAGTGATCGGAGGTCTCATCGACACCACACAGGTCAAGCTCAACCTGCCACACATTGTACCCATCCAGCTGTTCATTCAGCGAGATGTCAGCCGCATAAGAATTGTGGGTTCCCTTAAACGATTGACCCTTGATCGAACTCAAAAGGCTGGACTGTGCTTGAGCGCGGGCCGGCGCCAACACAATGAACAGTAGAGCTATCAATCGCGAGTGCGGGACAATCTGGCGCATCGGTGCACCCCTCTAACCCGCCCATGAAGACGGGTTGTCAAGTCGATTGAGGTTTCTCGTTGCCCCG
>CAYUSL010000660.1:0-1872 GCA_964447125.1 uncultured bacterium
CCGGGCGAGAGCGATGCCGACTACGCCGTCCTCGACTTCTGGCTGTGCAACGTCGCGTACCAGGACGATCAGCCGGAACCTCCGTGCAAGCCAGCGACGCTCGCGGAGCGGGACGACCGCGACGAGTCGGGCGCGGCAGCAGAAGCCGCATCCGTGAATGCGCAACCCGTGTCTTCCGCGGAGAAGGCGGCCTTCGACGATCCCGACGACGTACGTGCGCGCACGTTCGTCCACCGTTGGGCGGAGAGCGTCCAGAACGAGATCAACACGACGATCGCATCCTACGAACGCCGGATCTTCGAGCGGTCCCTGGGCGAGGAGGAGCGAGAGCGGCTCGTCGCCGAGGCTCAGTCGCTCTACGGCGAGCGAGGTGCACCTGCGCTGCAAGCGATGCTGCAAGAAGGAGATCGCACGCTCTCGGCACGTCGATCGACCTCCCCCGAGCCCGATCCCACGCGTCGGCGGGCGGTGGGAAGAGACCTGGCCAATCTCGTCGCCGACCGCTACCGCTTTGCAGTCGAGCACCTGCTCTTCATCCGCGAGCCGCAACAGCTCCCCAACGACGGGATTCCTACCCACGTCGTCGGCGTGGCCGTTGCCCAGTGGAAGACCGAGACGACCGCGGCAGCCGAGAAGCGAGTGTTTGAAGCCCTCGTCGGCCGCTACGATCACGACGTCCAGCCGCTCGCACGCGGCACGGGCTTCGTCTATTCGATCGAACCGAAGAGCTATGCACAGAACGTCTCGGACGTCGCGGGACGAGAGAGCATGCGCGTGCTCATCGCCTCGCTGGCTGCATCCGGGAAGAAGGATCGGATCGCCGCCAAGGACTACAACCAGACCATCAATCAGACACAGCAGTTGCTTCAGACCATCGAGCGCCATCCACGCGTCGTGGGCTACATCCGCGGGCGCCAGCAATTCGGCTGGGTGATCGGCCCCCGCTTCGCCATCGACGACTCGGGCAAGGTCTCGTTCGAGCACACTTCCGAGCAGCTCTCGATGCAGGTTTCGGTGGCGATACCCGCGCTCGCGACGCACGTGAAACTCTACGGCCGCTATCGTTGGTACCACCCCGACGGCACGCCAGCGCATCGCCGGTACTGGCTCGTCGGATCACCGCGATCCGTCGACTTCTGGCCCGAGCAGTCCGACAACTTGCTGGCCGTGAACCTTCCCTACGATCCGTCTGCGATGACGACGACGATCCTGTCAGCCCGCTACGGCAATACGGCGAACGATCAGCGGGATCGTCCGAAGACCAGTGGTCCGGGCACCACGTGGAGCTCGTCGGCAGCAGCCCCGCTCGTCGAGACCACCCACTACGAGCTACGCGCCGGCGAGCCACAAGAGCTCGTCATCCGCGGTCTCAGGCTCTGGAAGAATCCGCAGGTCTTCGTGGGCGGACAGCGCGCAGACCGAGTCGAGGTGCTGCCGGACATGAAAGGGCTCTGGGCGCGCTTCGACGAGCTGCGCATGCCGCCCGGCGCTGGCGCCGCCTACGCGGCGGCCACGAAGGACATCGAGATCGAACGCACACGTAAGGGCGGCGCAAGCGAAGACGTTCGCACCAAGGAGGTGCAACACGCAGTGGTGATCCCAGGCAGCGACCTGGTGAAAGCGGACCTGGAGATCGTGACCTCGAATGGCGCTGCACAGGTTCCCGGTGCGGTCTGGATCTCGCCCCCGATTCCCAAGGCGCCGCCCGTCGTGGCATCGAAGCCCACGGACCCGACACCAGCGGAGAAAAAGCCTGACACGCCTTCGAAGCCCGGAGCGAAATGAGGCATGAAGTCACTCGGATCGGCTGCGGATGCACTCCCATCCAGAACGGGGCGACGTGCCCGCCGTCTCCTTTGGCTTCTCGCTCTC
>CAYUSL010000660.1:1972-3348 GCA_964447125.1 uncultured bacterium
GTGACGGGTGTGGTGGACGTGGGCGGGCCGATGTGGAACTTCGAGGTGCGCGACGCCGCCCGCGCGAATCCGCTCGCGCCCATCGTGAAGGTGGCCGGGCCGCTGGTGTCGATGATCGATCGCCCCCAGCTCGACCTCGGCGATCCACCCATCATCAAGGCCGCCACCGTGGACGAAGCGCGCGCGCTCGTCGCTCGCGAGCTCGCACGCAAGCCCGACTACGTGAAGGTCTGGTTCATCCACGACGACGGCGACGACCTGGCGGCGCAATCGGTGATCGTGAAGGCAGCCGCTGACGCCGCACACGCCGCCGGCGTCCCGCTCGCCGTCCACGCCACCGAGCTGGTCACCGCGAAGGCGGCGCTGCGTTGCGGTGCCGACTACCTGGTCCACTCGGTCGAGGACGCGCCCGTAGATGCGGAGTTCCTGGCGCTCGCGAAGGAACGCCACGTTCTCTACTGCCCGACGCTCTTCGTCGGCGCGGGCTACGAGCTGGCACTTTCGAATCGCTGGCGCGCCACCGACGCCGAGTCGCGCCTCGCCGATCCACGGATCCTCGCCTCCATGAGCGATCTCGACCGCATCCCACCCGCGAAGCTCCCCGAGCGCGTGAAGAAGTGGATGGCACGCACCGAGCCCGTCGACGTGCCGCAGGTGCTCCTCGACAACCTGCGGGCGGTTCACGACGCCGGCATCCCCATCGTGATGGGCACCGACGCCGGCAACATCGGCACGCTCCACGGTCCCTCGGTCTTTCGCGAGATGACGCTCATGGAGCGCGCCGGTCTGAGTCGCATCGAGGTGCTGCGGTCGGCCACCACCCATGGCGCCGAGGCGCTGCGGATGGCGGGCAACGTCGGCGCGATCGAGCCCGGGATGCTCGCAAACCTGGTGATCCTCGATGACGATCCACTCGCCGACCTCGCGAACCTGAGCCACGCGTGGCGCGTCGTGAAGAACGGGCGGTTGCTCGATCCTCGCGAGCTCATCGCCTCCCTCGATTGAATGCCCGAGCTGCCCGACATCACAGTCTACCTCGAGTGCCTGGCGCCGCGGGTCCTCGGCCAGCCGCTCGAGCGCGTGCGCATCAAGAGCCCGTTCCTGGTGCGCACGGCCGATCCGCCGATTCGCGCGGCCGAGGGCAAGCGCGTGGTGGGATTGCGGCGTCTCGGCAAGCGCATCGTGCTCGCCCTCGAAGGCGATCTCTTTCTGGTGATCCACCTGATGATCGCGGGGCGCTTCCGGTGGCGCGAGCGCGGCGCGGCCATCCCCGGCAAGCTCGGGCTGGCGGCATTCGACTTCCCGAGCGGCACGCTGCTCCTCACGGAAGCGAGCAACCGCAAGCGGGCGTCGATCCACCTGATCCTCGGCGAGGC
>CAYUSL010000661.1:0-3347 GCA_964447125.1 uncultured bacterium
GGGCCAAGGCGGCCAGCGCGCGAGCCGGCCAGTCGGTGAGGAACACGTCGGCGCCGCGCGCCAGCTCGTGGAGGAGGCTTCGTCCCTCCGGGTTCGAGAGATCGAGCGACACCGCGCGCTTGTTGCGGTGCACGAGCTCCGCCTCCGGGTCCCAGCCCGGTCGCTCGCTGGGCGGCGGTTCGTCGGCGTGGCGGGTGACGGTTCCCGCGCGGTCGTCGATGCGCAGCACCCGCGCGCCGAAGTCCGCGAGGAAGGCGCCGGCGAGCGCCGTCCAAGGCTCGCTGGCGAGCTCCACGACCACCACGTCCGAGAGCGCGGCGCTCATGCGGTTCCCTCTCGAGCCCGGTGGCACCGGGCCGGCGTCAGGTGGACCAGGTCTTGACGGCGTCGAGCGTCTTGTCGGCGAACTCGAGCTCGTTGGGAAGCGGCTTGCCGAGCCAGTCGCGATAGAACGTGTCGAGGTCGGGGAGGAACTCGAAGTCCGGTGGACAACCGCGCGGCACCGCCTCGACCTCGAGCTGGCTCCCGCAGCCCGGGCAGTAGTACTCGCGGAGCTGGGTCCACGCGGTGTCCGGCTGCTCCGAGCCACGATAAACGGCGGCGAGCTCCTCGGGCGTGTCGCGCACGTGGATCAGCGCCGAGAGCTTCCAGTTCACGCGGTAGTCGCCGAGCTCGTGGCCGCAGCGGCACTTCACGATCCGCTCGCGGCCCTTCTGCACGATGAAGAGGTTGGGGCCGATGGGGAGCAGGATCCGCTCGCTCCACGACACCCGGCTCTGAAGGATCTCGACCCACTTCTGGAAGCGGTCGGCGTCCTTGGAGTCCTTCATGATCTCCTGGACGCGCGTCCACGGCAGCCGTCCGTCGACCAGCTTCTCGATCTCGGTGATGTCGTACTGAGGCATGGTGCTCTCCCGCCGCCGGCGCGCCGGCTCGGCGTCAGAAGGTGAAGTCGTCCGCCAGCTTCCAGAAGGCCTTGAGCTCGGCGCCGAAGCTCGGCGAGAGCTGCATCGAGGTCCGCCACATGTCGGTCACCGCCGACGACATGTTTTCCTTGGCCTCGACGCGCTTGCGCTCCTCGGCCCACCACTTCTTGAAGGGCACGCCGCGCTTCTTCCGTGCCGCGCGCATCTCGGCGCGGCGGCGTTCGGTGGCGGCGGCATCGACGGTCCAGGTCTTGGTGGTCGCGTCGTAGCTCGCGATCACGCCGTTCACGTCCTCGGCGATTCGCTGGCGCGTCCAGCCCTTGTCGAGGTCGACGCGCACCATCTCGGGATCACGCTCGATCGGATCGCCGAACGCCTGGGCACCCGAGATCGGATGGATGACGAGGTCGTACTCGTGGAGCGGCTCGCGCACCACGAAGGGTGCCACTTGGTTGGTGGCGACGAGCTTGGCCTCGATGTTCTTCTCGAGGTCGGTGACCTCCGAGTCGCCGCGCTCGTGGACCAGCGGCTTTTGCTCGTCGATGAGCTGCTTGACGTTGGTGCCCGCCGCGTAATCCGCGCGGTCCGGCCAGGTGGGGTAGGCGCCGAACATGCCGTGGTTGGGGAGCACCTTGGAGCGCATCCCGGCGCAACCGCATTGATACTCGACGCTCGGCGAGTTCTTGATCATCCACACCACGGTGTGGCCGAGGCCGCCGCGGTATTTGCCGTAGCCGCCCGAGTCGGGACGCAGGTTCCGGCCCAGGTAAACGATGGGGTAGTAGAGCTCGGTGATCTCCGCGTTCCCGAAGTCGGCGTTGGCGGTGTAGATGCACCAGGCGCTGTTCTCGCCGTCACCGATGGCGCGCGCCGGCGCGCCGTTCGAGGCCTGCTCGAGCGTCAGACCCGCACCGTAGAGCCCGTACTGATTGGTGCCGGCGAACTCCGCCGTGAGTGTCGTGGCCGCGCCGGAGGCGACCTCCTCGACGAAACCGCGCGAGTAGTAGAGGCGACCGAACACTTCGTAGAGCGAGCTCAGCCACATCACCGCCGGCGCCCACGCCACACCGGAGGCCGCGGCCCAGTTGGTGGGGTAGGGGTTTGCCCACGATCCGCCGGGCGGGGTGTCGATGGTCCACGAGGCCACCGAGCCCCAGTTGAACATGTCGAAGCCGACGATGTGCGAGTACGCCATCAGCACGCCCGAGAGGATGGCGGTGGGCGTGATGTTCTGGCCGAACGGCACCCAGCCGGACGCACCATCGAGCGAGAAGCGCACCCGCGCGTTCTTGTCGATCTCGATGCGCATGGGCAGGTGGAACAAGCAGTCCACGTTCTGCTGCGGGGTGAGCACCCGCTTGCCGGCCATCGCCAGGTCCTTGAAGTTCGACTTGCGGATCAGACCGGGCACGGCCTGGCCGCGGACTCGGCCGGTGGCGTAGCGGCGGCTGTCCTCGATGTATTCGCGGGCGGCGTCCTCGAAGAAATCGAGGCCGTATTTCTCGATGACCGCGACCAGCCGCTCCTTGACGGTGATGCAGCCGGCGAGGCGGCCGCGGGCGTCGCCCATGACCCAGTCGGGGACGCGGGTGCGCGAGCGCATCCGCATCTCGTACCAGGGATAGAACGCGTTGTTCTCGCCGATCCGCTCCATCGTGACCGGCACGCCGTCCGAGTAGCAGTCGGGGTTGATGAAGCCGATCGAGCCCGGCAGCACGAAGCCCGCGTCCATCGCGTGGGTGACGGCCGTGGCCCAGGCGATGAGCTTGCCCTTGTAGAAGATGGGCATCGCCATGTCGAAGTCGGCGGAGTGGATGCCGCCGTAATGCGGGTCGTTGTTCTCGAACACGTCCCCGTCTCGGAAACCGGGGTTTTCCTCGTAGCCGCTCTCGATGAGCGAGCGGATGAAGATCGAGAGCAAGCCGGGGTGGGCGGTGATGCCGCGCGAGGTGCAGATGGCTTCGCCGGTGGGCAGGTGGAGACCCCAGAGCGCGTCGCCACCTTCCGCCGCGATGGGCGACGCCGAGACCTTGCAGCCCACGGTCCAGGCGGCGTCGCACAGGTTCTGGAGGATCTGCCACACGGCTTCGTAAATGCCGGGATCGGCTTCCTTGCGCGGCATGCGCCTCAAGCCGAAGAGATGCCCGGTCTTCGCGAGCAGCCGCTCGTTCTCGACGAGCTGGGCGCGCAACGTCGCGCGTGGCGCCGCTGCGGCCTTCGGCGACGGATGCGCGGCCGGCTTCTTCGCGGACGCCGCCTTGCCCTTCGCGGCGACGGCCTTGCCGCGTGCGCCGGCGCCCTTCTTGGGGGCAGGGACGCGCTTGGCGGTAGCTTTGGCAGCGGTCTTCTTCGCCGTTGCGATTCGAGTGCTCATTTGCGGTTACCGCCCTTCTTCTGCTTCTTGTTCGTGAGCCAGTAGAT
>CAYUSL010000662.1:0-3340 GCA_964447125.1 uncultured bacterium
GCAAGCGTGAGTACCGAAACGGCGAGGCGCGTCTCGCCTTTCTCGACGTTCTGGAGATCATGGGACCGCACGAGCCACGCACGGAGCGATACCGCAGCCGGCTGTCGATGCTGCTGTTCTCTTGACCGGGGGGCTGTTCCAGCCCCCCGCCCTACGCGGCGAAGCCGCGATGGGGCGCGCACCCAGGTCGAGGCGCTACACCGAATCAGCCGGCGCGCTCCTTGCCCGCGAGGCGGAAGATACGCACCGGCGTCCCGGAGAAGACCCCCTGGCCGCAATAGGCCGCAAGGCTGCCAGCGAGGGCCGGGTCGTCACCGCGCCGCGACAGGCTGAGGGCCAGCGAGATCGGCCGTGCACCGCAGGGCCCGCTCGCGATCGCCGGAGCATCGAACCCCGCTGTGTAGAGTCGCGCGTGCGCCTCCGGGAACTCCTCGATCCGCCCGATCCCGTCGTAGCGCCGTCCCACCTCGAGGAGCTCGAAGCTCGCCTGCGGCACGAATGCCACATCGAGATTGGCGCCCTCGCGCACCACGTCGACCGTGGCCCGGTAGCGCAGTTCCAGGCTCAAATCGAACACCAGCCGCTCTCGTGCCGGCGCCTGGTCGTGGTCGGTGCACGCGGCGACGCTCGCGAGTAACACCACGAGGAACACCCCCCGCATCCGCACCTCACGACGTCGCGCCAAGTGCCAGGCCTCCTTGACCGTCTCGAACGGGATTCTTAGCATGAAGGCGAACGACGGCGCGGTGAATCACGTGCGAGGACATCGACATGCCGATTCGCGAATACCAGTGCAGCTCGTGTGAAACCCGGTTCGAGCAGATCGAGCTCTCCGCAACGCCGCCCAAAGCCGTTTGCCCATCCTGCGGTGGGACCCGAGTCGCCAAGCTGTTCTCGGCCTTCGCTGTGGGCTCCGACGCTGGGGGCAACGCCCGCATGGCCGCGAGCGAGAGTGGCCCGTGCGGGTCGTGCGGTGCTGCGGAACGCGGCGCTTGCGGTTTCGACGCCTGATCGCGCGCGACCGCTCGTCGTCGACGACGATGCACGACGCCGGCCGAGGACGGTGCTCTCAGTCCCGCCGAGCGCTGACGATCTCGTCGACGATGTGCGCCAGCGCACGAAACCCGTCGACCAATCGCGGGCTGGGACGGCCGAGGAATTCTTCGCTCACGCAATAAATCCGCCCACGGCGCAGCGCCTCGACTCCGGCCCACGCGGTGCGACGGGCGACCACGGAGGGGCGATATCGCTCCGGCCTCACGCCGCACCAAGCAATCACCACCGCGTCTGGATTCACGGCGCGGACCTCCTCGTCACGCACCGGCCGGCTCTTCACGTCCTCGTGGCCCCACGGGTTGGTGCCGCCGGCGCGCTCGATGAGCTCCGTCACCCAGCTCGCGTGGCCGGGCACGATCACCGGCTTGGGCCACCACTCGACCAGGATGCGTGGCCTTCGCACCGAAGGATCGCGAGACGCGCGACGAGGTGCGTCGAGCACCGCCTTCATCTCCGCCACCAGCCGCTCGCCGCGCGCGGACACGCCGAGCCAACCAGCGATCGCCCGCACGTCGCCATAGACGTCGTCGATGCAGACCGGCTCGGGCGCCTCGACCCGCAGCCCCGCTGCACGCAGTCCGGCGACGACCTTTTCGTGGCCAGGGACGGTGTACGACGCGATCACCAGATCGGGCTCGAGGGCCGCTACCCGAGCGGGGTCCACTCCCAGATCCGGCCCAACGCGCGGCAGGCGGGCCACGACCTCGGGCGGAAAATCGGAGTGCTCGTCGACTCCCACGAGCATGTCCGCGCAACCCAGCGCACACACGATCTCCGTGTTCGAGCAGGTGGTCGTGACGACGCGCATCGCAACGCTCGCGTCAACGCACCAGCGTCGGGTTCACGTTGAGGCGCTCGGCTTCCGCGCGCGCGGCCTCCGCAGATCCCTCGACCAGCACGAACGACCAACGCACCGGGCGATCGGCGGGTGCCGTGTCGTCGCCGAGCACCACGTCGGGCGAGTCGCGGCGCACCGTCGCGGCCACGTGGACGAACGCCTGATCTTTGATCAAGAACCGATCCGCACCCAGTCCGACCAGCCCGTTGGCCAGCGCGAGCTGAAAGTGATCGAACTCGAAGGCCTCGCGCGAGAGCGACGCGACGCTGTCTTCGGCGAGGCCGGGCGAGTACACGAGCGGCCCGGCCGCACCGGGGAAGCGGATCGCGACCGAGCGATCGTCCCCGGTGGTGACCGGCCCCAGTTCGAACGTCACGCGGCTCGCACCCGAAGGCTCGCGCGTCCAGGTCTCGCTCACCGATCGACCGGGCGCCTTCACCACGCTGGCAAGCGCAGCGGGAATCGTGACGGGCGTTGGAACCACAGGCGCGGCCGACACCGTTCCCGCTGCGACGTCGATCGCCGCACTCTTCCGCCCGAGCTGCCGCTCGGCGTCGCGAATCACGGTGCGCGCGACGCGCAGCGCTTCGGTCGCGTGCGCGATCCCGAACTCGATCTCGCCGCGATAGGGATTGATGCCGGACGAATCGCTCACCTGAGCCAGCGCCAGTAACCGCCACGCGCCGTCGAGCGCCGCACGTGCAGCCGAGCCTTCCGCTGACAGTCCCGCGGTGCTCGCGACGGTCTCCGCCGCCACCAGCTCGCGGTGCGCCATCGCTTGCAGGGTGCGCACCTCGTTGTCGCGTTCGCTGCCGGCCCACAGCCCCACGCCACCGAGCCAGCGCTTGATGCCATCGGTGCTCTGCGGCTGCCAGGTGCCGTCGAGAAGCGGCGGCGGCTCGGCGATCGGCACACCGAGCTCGTCGAGCGCCGACGCGTATCTCGCCACGGTGGTGATCGCGTAGCCCTGAGACTCGAGCGCCGCGAGCTCGCGCTCGTAGGCGGCGACAGCGGCCGGATCCAGCACGAAGATGGGCGGGAAGTAGGGATCGATGCCGTTGGTCGCCAAGAGCTCGCCGTCGTCGAGGAACGTCCACGTCACGTCCACCGGCCCGCCGTCGCCGCGATAGCTCAGGTCCCGACCGCCGACGACGAGCCGCACGTCGTCTCGACCGCCGAACCGATGATGGGGCGCCACCGGTCCATCACCGTGCTGGTACTTCCAGAGATTCGTCGGCCAGATCATCGTGCTGTAGCCACGCTCGCTCATGGCGCGCGCCATGCCCACGCCCGCCTGTCCCTCCTGACAGAACACGGAGGTGCCGAGGGGGACGCCGGTACGTTCGAAGATCGCGCGCGTCAGCGCCTGTGAGCGCCGCCACTCTTCGCTGGGGAACGCCAGGAAGAGCTGGTCCGAGTAGTGGAAGCTCACGACCTCCACCTGGC
>CAYUSL010000663.1:0-3327 GCA_964447125.1 uncultured bacterium
GCCGCACCCACCCGCGCTGGAAGCCGTCCATCCAGACCCACAAGTACCTGGGGATTCCGTGACGGCCGCGTCCAGCGAGCGCCCCTTCCGGCGCATCGACGCGGACGAGGTGATCGCCACCGCGGCGCGCCTGACACAACGCATTCGCGAGCGCTTCCCCGACTCCGGCCTGTCGCGGGTGGCGAGCGAGCTGTGCGCGATCACCGTCGAGGCGAGGTCCCGCGCGGCGTGGCTGCGCAAACCGAATTGGGTGATGCGGGGAGCGGCGGCGAGCTTGGTGACGCTGCTCTTGATGGTCGTCGCTGCGACACTCGTGCGGATCGGGTTGCCGCGGCGCATCGAGACTTTCCAAGAGCTGGTGCAGGTCCTCGAGTCCGGGATCAACGACGTGGTCTTCGTGGGGATCGCGGTGTTCTTCGTGACCAGCCTGGAAACGCGTCGCAAGCGCAAGCGCGCTCTCGACTGGATCGACGAGCTGCGCAGCCTGGCGCACATCGTCGACATGCATCAGCTCACCAAGGATCCGGATCAATTCCGTCCCGATCGCGTCGCCACGCCGTCCTCGCCGAAACGTTCGCTCACCCGCGCCGAGCTCACGCGCTACCTCGACTACGCGAGCGAGCTGCTCGCGGTGACCAGCAAAGTGGCGGCGCTCTACGCGCAGGACTTCGGCGACGCGGGGTTGCTGGCGGCGGTCAACGAGATCGAGAACCTGACCGCGGGGCTGGCGCGCAAGATCTGGCAGAAGATCATGATCCTCGATGCCGTGGCGACGGCGACCCAACTGCCGGACGGCTGAGGCCACGCAAGCGGCAGCCAACCCACGCGCACCTCGCTCTTCCTGAGTCGAATATCGAGAATCAAGGGCATTTTGCAGCGATCACACACGGCACGCGCCAGCGGCGCGCCGCGAGCGAAGCGAAGCGCCTTGGGGGTGGGCCCCTCCGTGGCTTTGCCACGGAGGGCGGGGGGCTGGAACAGCCCCCCGCGGAAACCAAACGCCGCCGAACGGCCATCCACAGCGCACGCTCAGCGTCCCGGTCTCCACGCTCGCTGGCCAGCCCCCCGCTCCCCTACGGCGCGCCGCGCGCGACGCGACGCCCGGGGGGGGTGGGCCCCTCGGGGGCTGGGCCCGGGTGGGCGGGGGGCTGGAACAGCCCCCCGCGGAAACCCTAGCGGCTATGCTCGCGGCGCACGATGATCCACGTCGAGAATCTCACCAAGGCTTACGACCGCCGCGTGGCGGTCTCGGAGCTGAGCTTCACGGTCGCGCCGGGTGAGGTGCTGGGTCTGCTCGGACCGAACGGCGCCGGCAAGACCACCACGCTCCGCACCATCGCGGGAATCCTGCCGCCCACCCGGGGTCAGCTCACCATCGATGGCCACGACATCGTCGCCGAGCCCATCGCCGCCAAGGCCAAGCTCGCGTGGATTCCCGACGATCCGCATCTCTTTCCCAGCTTGACGATCTGGGAGCACCTCGAATTCACGGCGAAGGTGTACGGGGTGAGCGAGTGGCAGTCGCAGGGTCGCACGCTGCTCGAGCGCTTCGATCTCGGCAGTCGCGCCGAAACGCTCGCCGACGAGCTGTCGCGCGGCATGCGTCAGAAGGTCGCGACGGTCTGCGCGCTGCTCCACGATCCGCGGGCGTTGCTTCTCGACGAGCCGATGACGGGGCTGGATCCGCGCGGCATTCGCACGCTCTACGACGTGCTGCGCGAGCGCGCCGCCGCGGGGGCGGCGGTCATCGTGAGCTCGCACCTCTTGGCGCAGCTCGAATCGCTGTGCACGCGCTATCTGATCCTCGCCGAGGGTAAGCGGCTCTTCTTCGGCTCGCGCGACGAGATCCTGGCCCAGCTCGACGGGCTGCGCGGTGATGCGACGCTCGAAGACATCTTCTTCCACGCGACCGAGCGCGCCGCGGCCGGCTCGCCGCCGTCGCCCGGCGGCTCGTGAACCCCGGGCTCCTCTACCTGCTGCGACGCGGGCCGCGGCGCAAGCTGCGGCAACTGGCGCGACGCACCCGTGGGCCACGGCGGCGGGTGCTGTCGGTGCTGAGTGGCCTGGCGCTGGCGGCGATCCTCGCTCCGCAATTTCTCCAGTTCTTCTCGCCGTGGCGGCTGCAGGCGGCGCTCGCGCTCGAACCCGGGTATCGGCTGTGGGGGCCGCTGGTGCTGTCGATGCTCGCGCTGCTCGGGATCGCCGTGGGCTACGGCTTGCACTTCCGCCCGTCGGAGATCGACTTCCTGTTCCCCGCACCGATCCCGCGCCGCCAGCTCGTGCTCTACAACATCGTCGCGCGGCTGGGCGTGGGATTGGTCTCGGCGCTCTGGCTCACGCTCTTCATGGCGCACCACGCGCCCAATCCGTGGGCCGGCGCGGTGGGCGTCCTTCTGGCGATCGTGTTTCTGCAATGGGTGGCGAAGCTCTCGGTGCTCGCGTTCTCCGCGCTCTCGGTGCAGGTTCGAACCCGCAGTCCGTACCTGGCGCCGATGTTGCTCCTCGTCTCGTTGCTGGCGATCAACGCGTTTTCGGGCAGTCGGGTGGCGGGCGGTCGGAGCGTGCGTGACACCGTCGAAGCCCTGTCGCAGACGCCGTTGGCGCGGATGCTCACCGCGCCCACCCGACCCTTCCTCGAGATCTTTCTGGCGCGGGATCTCGCGACCTTCGGCCACTCGCTGCTGACGGCGCTCGTCATCCTCGGCTCGATGCTCGGGGCGATGCTCGTTCTCGACGTCTCGTTCGAGGAAGGTGCCGTCCGCGTGCAGCAGGAGATGGAAACCCGCGCGGCGCGGATGCGCTCCGGCGGGGGCGTCTACACCAGCGCCGCCCCGATCGGCACGCGGATCATGCTGCCCACACCTCCGCGGCTCGGCGGCGTGGGGCCGATCGCGTGGCGCCAGGCGACCGAGGCGATGCGCAACGCCCGCGGCCTGGCCACGGCGATCGGCGTGATGGTGATGGTCGCGCTCCTGCCGGTGCTCTTGGTGCAGAGCGACGCCACGCTCGCCGACTCGGCTGCGGGGAAGGTCACGCTCGGGCTGATCCTGTTCGCGACGCTCAGCGTGACGCAGCAATTCCCGTTCGATTTTCGGCGCGATCTCGATCGCATGCCGCTGCTCAAGACGCTGCCGCTCCATCCCAGCGCGATCGCGCTCGGCCAGCTCGTACCCACGGTGCTCTTGTTCAGCGCGGCACACCTGTTGGTGCTGGGAGTGGTGATCGTGGCGTCCCGGTTGGTGAGCCTCGGTTGGTGGGGCGCTGCGGCGCTGGCGATCGTGCCCTTCAACTGCATCCACATCGCCCTCGACAACGCGCTCTTCCTGC
>CAYUSL010000664.1:0-3320 GCA_964447125.1 uncultured bacterium
TGATCGTGGTGCGCGAGAACAAGACCTACGACGCGCTCCTCGGCGATTGGCCCGACGCCGACGGCGTCGCCGAGAACTGCCTCTACTGCGGCGAGGTGACGCCCAACCTGCACGCGCTCGTCGAACGCTTCGCGAGCGGCGACAACTATTACTCGAACGCCGAGATCTCGGATCAAGGGCACCAGATCCTGACGGGCGCCATCTCCAACACCTACATGGAGAAGAACCGCTTCGCCGAAGGTCGGCCCGGCCCCTTCTTCATCGAGGTGGTCGCCAATCCCGCGACCTATCCGAAGAAGCAATACCTCTTCCAGAACCTGATCGACCACGGCATCCGCTTCCGCAACTACGGCGAAGCGGTGGGCATGTTCCCGCGCGGGATGATCCTCGACACCTCGCTCATGAACTGGAGCGCGGTGGATCCGCCGTTTTTCTATCCCTTGTCGAAAGACGTGGACAAGCTCGACAGCCGCATCGCCGAATGGGAGCGCGACGGGCTGCCGCGAGTGGCGTTCATGCTCTTCCCGGACGACCACACGCTCGGCTGCAGCCCGGTCTTTCCCACGCCGCGCTCGATGGTCGCCGACAACGACCTCGCGACGGGTCGCCTGGTGGATTGGCTCTCCCACAGCAAGTACTGGGAATCCTCGCTGGTGCTGGTGGTCGAGGACGATCCGCAGGACGGCGTCGACCACATCGATGCGCACCGCTCGATTCTGCTGGCGGCGTCACCGTGGGTGCGACGCGGCTACGTCTCGCCGGTCCTCTACCACGAGGGCAACTGGCACGCGACGATCGAGTACCTCCTCGGGCTACCGCCGCTCACGACCTACGACGAGCGCGCCCAACCCATGTGGGACCTCTTCACCGATCACCCGGACACCACGCCGTTCACCGCGCTGCCGCGACAGGTCCCCGAGGAGCGCGGCGTGCCGGGGACCGAATGCGCGGACGCCACAGCCAACATGCGCTTCCTCGATCCCGACGAGGCCGAGGGGCTGCAAGCGATGCTGTGGGCGCACGAGCAGATCGCCCGTGCCGGCAGCACCGCGCTCGATCCCGCAAGTGGCCAGCGTGCCTTCGACGCATACGCCGAGCGGGCGCGCGCCGAGGCGGACGCGCTACCTCAGAACCAAGCCGAGAGCGAGAGCGCGCCGTAGCTGCGCGCCTGAGCGAGGGCGCGGGTCTCCGCAGACGCAGCGTCCACGACGTCGAAATCCACGGCTGCATACTCGGCTTTGAGCGTGAGGTGGCGCGTGAGTTTCACGCCAAGACCCAGCTCGGCGATGCGCACGAGCCGGGTGTCGAAGCCGAGCTCGAAGCCATCGTCGTCGGCGTTCAGGAGGTAACCGCGCCGGCCGTCGAAGGTGCCGATGAAGCTCAGTCGCACCGCCACGTAAAGCCGCTCCAGGCTCGCCGAGAGAACGTCGAGCCCCAGCATTCCTTCGGCGATGCCATAGCGCAGTCGGCGACCGGTGATGGGCTCTCCCCGGCCATCGACATGCACTTCGCCGTAGCCGAGCCACGCTTGGCCCGAGCGGTGGTCGTCGAGCACGACGTCCACCTCCCACGCGTGCACGCCGTCGAGGCGCACGGGCTCGGCGTTGGGATCCTCGGACGTGTCGGTGTAGTGGGGATCGTAAGGATTGGGGCCGAGAGGTGGGAACGGGGTGGATGCCACGATCAACGCCGACCACTCGGGATGACCCACCGTCCCGAGCTTCCCCGACGTGTAGCCGCTGCCGCTCACGGAGAGCCACGCGAGCGGCGACACGGTGAGCTTGCCGGCGAACGAGGGTGTCGCTTGCGTATTCACGCCGACTCCTTCGTCACCATCGAACACGCCGGCCTGATAGCTCACCCAACCGTCGCCAAACGCCCCAAAGAGCTCGAGCCCCTCGTCCCAACCGTAGGGCTGCGCCGCCGAGAACCCGGGGAGCGGATTCTTCGGCCGATCCTCGCTCCAGCGCGTGTACTCGTAGCCGAACGGCAACGCCATGCGACCGAGCTTCACGCTCAGCGCATTCCATCCGCCGAGATGATCGAGGCGCACGTAGAGCGAGCCCACGTCATCGAGGAAGGCGGTGTGCCGATAGAGGTCCCACTCGAGGTAGAGGCTTGCGTCGTCGAGCCAGCCCTCGAGCGGCAGATCGTCGGCAACCATCAGGTCCGCATCCAGAAAGAGCCGCGCGTTGTCGATCACCCAGCGTCCGTCGGGCGCGCGCGAGCTCTCCTCGCCGTAGAGAAAGCCCACGTCGGCGTTGCCCGAGAGACGCAAATGCCGCGACAGATCGGCGAGGAGGCCACTGTTCGGCGCGGTGTCTGGCGCGGCGCCTTCCGCTGCGCGTGCCATCGCCGCGAGCCCGATCGCCACGCAAATCGCGAGCAGCGCGAAACCAGAGCGCGAGGAACGAATGGTGGGCAGGTGCATTGCGCGCTCGACATACCGCCATTCGAGGCCACGCCGCAACGGGGTTCGGGCTCGGTGGTATCTCCGTTTCGTTCGCTGGGCCACGCTGTTGCCCAGCATGCGCTCGAGAGGCTGGAGCGCGCGCGATCCTTCGCGCGCGAGGGCGAAGTGAGACACCACCCGGGGCTCGACACGGATCACGATCGGATTGGAGTCGGCGTGTAGTCGGTTGACCGGCTCGCGAGCCGCCCGTACCGTAGCGGCGCCATGCTCACCCGCCACGCCATCACCCTCGCAACGCTCGCGCTGGCGCTCGCCGCGGGCTGCGCCAACGACGGCAACGACGCTCAGCCGAGCTGCCCCAACCCCAGTCTCCCGGCGGGCGATCACGCGTTCACCCTCGAACGCGACGGCCTCACCCGCCGCTATTTCGTGCACGTGCCGCCCGGCTACGACGGCACTCACGCGGCTCCGCTGGTGTTCAACCTTCATCCCTTCGTGCTGGGCGGCGGATTCTTCACCGACATCTGGACCTACGAATCGCAGATGGATCGGAAGGCAGACAGCGCGGGCTTCCTGGTGGTGCAGCCTGACGGCACCGGCTTTCCGGCGGCTTGGAACGGCGGCGACGAATGCTGCGGCCAGCCGGCAGCCAACGATCTCGACGACGTCGGCTTCATCCGTGCCGTCGCCGACGAGGTCTCGGCCAAGGTTTGCGTGGATCGCTCGCGCATCTATTCGGTGGGCATGTCGAACGGCGCGTATCTCTCGCACCGTCTCGCCTGCGAGGCATCGGACTTCGTCGCGGCGATCGGACCGGTGGTCGGCAACCTCTCGCCCGAATTGGAGTGCTCACTGACGCGACCGGTTCCGGTGCTTCAGATCAGCGGCAGCCTCGACGAGATCGAGT
>CAYUSL010000665.1:0-3317 GCA_964447125.1 uncultured bacterium
ACGAGAAATCGGTGCCCATGAAGCTCTGGTTCTTGTTCGACGACGTGATCTTGCGGATGCGCTTGAGCGCGGGAAGGTAGAGCCACTGGTCGTCGTCCTGATCGGCCGCCTTGTAGCCGAACTGGAGGAAGCCGGTGCCCTTGACGTCCGCGGGCTCGAGGAAGAACAGCACCGACTTGGTGTCGGGACCGAACTTCTTGCTGTACGTCGTGACCTTGCGGACGCGCTTGTCGCCGTTCTTGTCGACCAGCGTCATCGTCATGTTGCCGCGGCGGGTCTGTGGCTTCTCTTGGATCGACTGCGACTGCTGCATCACGTCGTGGGCGCTGATCGCGTGCGCGGTGCCGCCGAGCAGTGAGGAGAGAACCGTCGCCGCGCAGGCGAGTCGAACGGTGGATCGCGACATGACTCGAGCTCCTGTGGGCTTTCGCCGGGTGGGTGGCGCCCGCGGACCGCTCGGTCCACGGGCCCGTCAGCGTTCGGTGCTCCTCTTTAGCGCGTCGGCGACGGGAACGGAAACGCGTTTCACTTGCTCTGGCTGATCGACCGAAATAGCGTGCTATAAGAGCGCCTTCGCACGAGTTGCCGCGGGTTCCCCGACCGGACGCCGAGCTTCCGCATCCTCCCTCCATGGAAGCCCCCCGGTACATCGTCATCGAAGGGCCGATCGGGGTCGGCAAGACGAGCCTCGCCAAGCTCCTGGCCGAGGAGCTGCGCGCCCGCTGCATCTTCGAGAAGGTCGACGAGAACCCCTTCCTCGGGAAGTTCTACCAGGACCGCGCCAAGCACGCGTTCCAGACGCAGATCTTCTTCCTGCTGAGCCGTTTCCAGCAGCAGAAGCTCATCGGCCAAGGCGATCTCTTCCAGCGTGTGACGCTCGCGGACTACTTGTTCGCGAAGGACCGGATCTTCGCGCACCTGAACCTCGACGAGAACGAGCTGGCGCTCTACGAGCAGATCTATCGTTTGCTCGATACGCGCATCGTGAAGCCCGATCTGGTGGTCTACCTGCAGGCGCGCCCCGAGGTGCTACTGCAGCGCATCCGTAAGCGTGGCGTGGATTTCGAGCGCAACATCACCGCGCCTTACTTGGAAGAGCTGACGCGCGCGTACAACGAGTTCTTCTTCCAGTACTCGGAGACGCCGCTGCTAGTGGTGCATACCTCGGAGATCGATTTCGTCGAGCGCCGCGAGGATTTCGACAACTTGGTGCGCGAGATCCGGCGCATGCGCGGAGGCACGCAGTACTATCAGCCGATGGGGTCCCGCTGAGGGATTGGCGCGAGCTTCGGGACTTGTGATTCGGGCGCAGCGATGGACGCCCCCGGACCTCAGGCCCCGAATCTCACGCCCAATCCGGCGCCCGAGCGTCACCGACGACGGGCAGCCACGAGGCACTCATGAGCCCCAAGCCACGTTCCAAGAAGGTCACGGTTCCCGAGCTGGTCGCGATGAAGGGCCGCGGTGAGAAGATCACCATGGTCACGTGCTACGACGCGACCTTCATGCGCATCCTCGATCAGGCGGGAGTCGAGATGGTGCTGGTGGGCGACAGCCTGGGCATGGTGATCCAGGGGCGCACCAGCACGCTCGAAGTCACCCTCGAGGACATGATCTATCACGGGCGCATCGTGGCCCGCGGCCTCACACACGCGCACCTGGTGCTGGACATGCCGTTCGGCAGCTATCAGGTCTCGGTCGAGGATGCGATGCGCAACGCCGCGCGGCTGGTGAAAGAGGGCGGTGCCGAATCGGTGAAGGTCGAGGGCGGACGAGAGATCGCGCCGGTGGTGCGCGCCATCCATCGCATGGGTGTGCCGGTGGTCGGCCATCTCGGGCTCACGCCCCAGTCGATCCATCAGCTCGGCGGGTTTCGCATTCAAGGGCGCACCAAGGACGCGGCGCAAGCGCTCGAGGAGGACGCACAGGCGCTCGAAGAGGCGGGAGCCTTCGCCGTGGTGCTCGAAGGAATCCCCGGCGACCTCGCCGAGCGCGTGAGCGGCGCGATTCGCATTCCCACGATCGGTATCGGTGCGGGACCGAAATGCGATGGACAGGTGCTGGTGATCTACGACCTGCTCGGCATGGACAACAACTGGAACCCCAAGTTCGCCAAGAAGTACGCGAACCTGAACGACGTGATCGTGAAGGCCGTGGGTGCCTACATCGATGAAGTGAAGAGCAGCGCCTTTCCCGGGCCAGAGCACACGTTCCACTGAACGAAGCGGAGCCCGCGATGGACCTCATCACCTCGATCGCGGCGATGCAGGCGCGTGCGGACTCCGAGCGCGCCGCGGGTCGCCGCGTCGCCCTCGTTCCCACCATGGGCTTCCTGCACGAGGGCCACCTGAGCCTGGTGCGCGAAGCGCGCCGTCGCGCCGACGTGGTGGTGGTGAGCCTCTTCGTCAACAAGATCCAGTTCAACGACGCCAAGGACTTCGCGAGCTATCCGCGTGACGTGGAGCGCGACGCGCGGATGCTCGAAGGCGTGGGGACCGACGTGCTCTTCCATCCCGAGCACGAGGAAATGTACCCGGGTGGCTTCTGCACGCGCGTCGAGGTCGATGGCATCACCGATGGGCTGTGCGGGGCGTTTCGCCCCGGCCATTTCCGCGGTGTGACCACCGTGGTCGCGAAGCTCTTTCACGCCACGCGGCCCCACGTGGCGATCTTCGGCGAGAAGGACTACCAGCAGCTCGTGACGATCCGCACCATGGCCCGAGACCTGGACATGGGCATCGAGGTGATCGGCCTCGCCACGGTCCGCGAGCCGGACGGGCTCGCGATGAGCAGTCGCAACGTGCGGCTCGCGCCGGACGAGCGCGAGCTGGCACGCGAGATCCCGCGCACGCTCTTCGCTGCCCGCGACGCCGTGCGCTCGGGAGAGCGCAACGCCGCGCTGATCGCGTCGCAGGTGCGGGCTGCGTTCGCCCGCCACGAGCGCTTCCGCGTCGAATACGTCGAGGTGGTGGATGCAGAGACGCTCTCACCGCTCGCACGCATCGAGCGCCCAGCACGGCTCGCCGTGGCCCTGCATTTGGGCGCCACGCGACTCATCGACAACGTTCCGCTCGAGCCGTCTGAGGGCGGCTAACGGTACGGAATCTCAGCGAAAGCATCTGTCGATCGACGGTCTGTGGCGATTGTCGCCGCGGGGGGCAGGCACGAATGACGCAGTAGCGCTACAATGAAATCGATTCCTCAATGCAGGATGCGACCTCGGTGGACGAGGCGGATACTTGCGAAGGAGAACCGGATGATTCGCTCGATGATGAAGTCCAAGATTCACCGTGCCACGGTCACCGATGCCAACCTCA
>CAYUSL010000666.1:0-3316 GCA_964447125.1 uncultured bacterium
ATTAGGGGGTCACGCGCTTCCACCCGCGTCGTGTGCTCGACAGGAATCCCCGCGACAGGAGTCTTCACCGCGCCACGCCTCGCGAGCTTCGACCAACAAGAAGTAGGTCATCCCGATCGCGGCAGCGGGGTCGGCCCACCACCAGCCGGTGATGGCGTTCAGCCCCAGGCCGCCTAGCGTGATGAGCGACAGCCACCAGCAGGCCGTGGTCTGAAACGAATCCGCTTCGAGCGCTCGACTGCCGAGCGCGATCGCAGTCCGTCGCTTGGCACCGGCCAGCCACCACATCACGCCGATCGACACCACCGTCAGCGCGATCCCGACGGGGCTCACCTCGGCGACGTTGTGGTGCCAGAGCGCGAGGCCAGCGTCCACCCAGATGTACGCGGCCAACGCCACCAACGAGACGCCGACGAGGCGGTGAGCGAGGCGATCGAGCCGCTCGATTGCATCCTCGTCACGCGCCGTGCGTTCGGCCGTGAGACGCCAGATCAGCACACCGCCCGAGGCGCACTCGACGAAGCTGTCGATCCCGAACCCCATGAGGGCAATGCTTCCAGACAGGGCCGCTGCGGTTACGGCGATCAAACCCTCCAGGACGTTCCACCCGACGGTCAGAAGTTCGAGGCGCATCGCGCGCCGCAAGTGAACCGCGCGCTTGTCACGCGAGGCGCACTGGTCACCCGCGGTGCAGCCGTCACTCACGGCCGAAGCGCTCAAGGCTTCGCTCCCAGGAACGCGACGATCTGGTTCCGGTCTTCGTCCGTGAGCACTCCGACGTTCATCCGCACCATGTTTCCTTTCATCCGCTCGACCACGGCCCGCCACTCGCTGCTGGTGTGCTGCGCCGGATCGGGAAGCGCGTGGCACTTCGCGCACACGCGAGCGAACGTGTCGGCGCCCGGCCGGCTCTTGTCTATGGACTCCTCGGGTGCTGACCGTAGGGCGTGTCCTTCGAGGTAACCGCGAATCTTCGTCGCATCGTCCTCGGAGGGAACCAGCACGTTCGGTTCCCACTGATCCCACGACCCACCGCCGTGAGCGGATCTCGCACGGATCCGCTCCAGCATGCTCGTGACCGTCGTGCCCCACTCTGAGGCCGAGTGCGATCGCGGCGACGGCAGGCCGTGACACTGCCCGCAGTAACGGGCGAACGTCCGCGCCCCTTCGGAATCCGCATCCGGAAGCTCGGTCGGCACCACCGTGACGACCGGTTTGCCCCAGCCCATCGGACACATCCCCTGGTCCATCCGCCACATGCCGCAGTCCGGGCACGATCCCATGCCCCCTGGCTGCTGGGTCTGGGCCGGTAGGAGGGTGGCGCCAGCGGCGAGTAGACAGCCGGCGATCGAGGCTGCGGCGGCCACCGTGCGAAGGGATGTCCGTTGATGACCGAGTCGCGCGAAGCTCACGTTCATGGCTCCTCCCCTCACGTTACGTCATGCCTGCGACACCGGGACCTCCTGCCGAGCTCGCCGAAGTGGTCCGATCGCACTCACGATCAGCGCGATGGCGAGCGCTGCTTGCGCAGCCAGCACTTCACGGCTCGCGTGGAAGCCGAGTGACGGAAACTCGGTGACGGCGACGCGGTGAAGCGGCAAGACGCCCGCCTCCTGGAAGGCGTGGACTCCCTTCCCAACGAGGACCAGCGCCAAGAGCGCCAGCAGCACACTGGAGGCGAGCAGCAGCGGCGCCGGCTTGAGCCGCGTGCCCATCCACCGCAGGACGAGTGCCACCACGCCGAGCGCCGCGAGTCCCGCTGCGATCCCGATCCAGATCGCGCTGGCTTGGGACCCGGCCGCGTCGAGAAGCAAGGCGCGGTAGAAAAGCACGACTTCCACGAACTCGCGGTAGACCGCGAAAAACGAGAGCGCGAAGAGTGGCATCGCCGCACGCCGCTGCGTGGCCCCCCGAAGCTGCTTCGACAGGAACTTCATCCAGCCGCGGCCCGAGACCTGGCCGAGAACCCAGTGCGTCACGCCGAGCAGCACCAGGGCCGCAAGAAGCGAGACGATCCCTTCGGCCAGCTCGTTGCCGACGCCTTCCAGGAGGTGACCGGCCACGAACCAGGTCGCGATTCCGGCTGGGATCGCCGAAAGCCATCCGCCGTGCACGGCACGGGCGAGGCCCGTAACGCCAGTGCCCCTCGCAACGGCGAGGAGTGCCGTCACGAGCAGCACCATCTCGAGCCCCTCGCGCAGCGCGATGGTGGCGGACGCCGCGAACGCGGCACCCGTGGACGTCGCTCCTTCTTCGGCTCGGTCGAGGAGCGCGCCGACGCGCGTGGCTTGATGCTCGATCTGATCCACCGGATCACCGGCCGCGACGCTCTGTCGCAGATCCGCCATCGCACCTTCGATCGAGGTAAGGAGCGCGGGTGTGCGAGCCCGGATGCCCGCCTCGTGAGGCTCGATCCCACGCAGATACGCCTGCACCAAGATCCGGCGGGCGGCGCTCGCATCGCCACGCGCGTAGGCACTCACTCCGTCCCGGAGATCCTGGCGCGCGAGGGCGAAGCGGCTCTCCTGGTCTCGCTCGAACGGTGCCCGGCCCCGCAGCCACGCGAGGACCGCTTCGCCCTGATCCGGCGGAAGATTGGGAAACGCCGCGAGGATCTCCCGCTCCGTGAGCTGCGACAAACGGCTCGCCGTGGCCGCGACGGGGTTTCCGGCCTCGGCCACGATCCGGCGTCCCACTTCGCTCTTCCCGCCCTGGTGCCGTAGCGCGAGCACGTAGAAGGCGAGGTCCCAGCGATCGGACGCAGCCACCGTGTCGAACGACGGCATGGCGGTGCCCTTCACGCCGAACGTGAGGGCATGAAAGGCGCGAAAGGGCGACACCTCTGCTACCCGCTCACGATCGAGGAAATTCGCGGGATGGGGATCGAGTGTGGCTGCCTTGGTGGTCTGTGCGTCCCCGCGCTCGCCGTGGCAGTCGACGCAGCCGAGCTCGCGGTAGAGCTGGCGCGCCCTTGCGAGATCCGGCACCCCGGCAGGCTCGAGCACGAGCCCTTGCTCTTCCACAATCCGGCGCCGCAGCGAACGGCACGCCTCGTGGACCGTGTCAGGACGGGCGTGCTCCGCGAGCAACCGCGCGAGCTGGCTCAGGTCTCGGCGAACCGGATCCTCCTCAGAGAGACCAGCCTCTCCGGCGAGCTGGCCCGCGTCCGTAACCAGAGACGCTTGCTCGTGGTACTCGCTTTCGTCCGTAATGGTGCCGTCCGCTCCGACGGCACCCGCATAATCGGACGCGATGTAGTCGAGGATCCCCACCACCTGCCGGAGTTCCGACTCGTCCACGGCGTGCGCAGCGGGCG
>CAYUSL010000667.1:0-3304 GCA_964447125.1 uncultured bacterium
CGGAGACCACGAGCAGCGCCACGTCGGCGCGCGCCCCCTGCACGAATACCGGCGCGCCAGCCGCAAGAACCACGGGTGGCGCGGCGCGACAGAGGTCGTCGAGATCCGAGCGGACGACGTCCGCAAAGAGCGGAAGACGCGCGAGATCGGCGGCGGTCACTCCATTCCCATCAACCATCGCCCCTCCGACGATGCGGCTGCGCGGCGACCGTCACCAGGACGCCCAGTCCGCAGAGTGCACCAGCACGCGTGCGCCCCGAGCCAGCACAGCGATGAAGGTTCGCACTGACGGCACTCGCGGATCGGCGGCATCAAACGCACGAATCGAGCGCCTCTTTTTTCGAAAATCGTACGCCAGCTCAACATCGAGCCGCAAATGTTCCACGGGACGCAGATGCCTGCAGGTCGTGGACGAAACGGCCGACGGCACGTGTGCAGTCCACCGCACGCCCACGCTCCGTCGGACGCGTGGACTCAGTCGCTCGACGCACAGCGATGCTGCGCGTGGTTCGACCCGCGACTCACGAAGCGGGCGCGCACGAGTTTGTGTGACCGCGCGCGCAGGCGAACTCGCGGAACACGGCGTTGGCCGTCGCTTCGTCGACGACCGTGCCCGCCGCAGCCAGCGCGGCGAGTCGCGCACAACCACCCCCGGGACGGAGCCAATCCGCCAGCTCGCCGTGCCCGAGGATCTCGGTGTGGGTCGTGCTGCGTCCGCGGGCATCGACGTCCCGAGCCAGCTCGTGCGGGGTCTGCCCCGCGGCATCGCGCCGCGCCGGGTCCGCTCCGTGAGCGCAGAGCACCATCGCACCGACGGGGCTGCCCTCCGCCGCCGATGCGTGCAGCGCTGTCCGTCCCTGCGCATCCGCGACATCGACGGTCGCGCCGCGATCGAGCAGAAGCAGGCTGGCCTCTTTGTCGCGAAAATGCTGGGCGTCATGAAGCGGCGTGCGTCCCCGTTCCGCGCACGAATCGCAATCGACGCGGGCGTTCACGTCGGCCCCGTGCACGGCCGCCACGAACTCGGCGTCGAGATCGCGCGATCGGATGACCACGATCTCGATCCCTACAAGCGTCCGCGCGGAGGCGACTCCCAAGAGCTGGCCCCGGGCGATTCAGCTCGCTTCAGGTCTCTCTCCGAAGGCTCGATCCTGCGCCCCCGCATCACTCGGGTCGCAGGGCGTCGGAAGCGCGAACGCACTGCGCGCCACGCTGCGTAGAGCAACGACAGCACGGCAGTGATCACCGCGGCGCCGAGCGCAGTGCGATGGGCGAAGAGGAATCGCGCAGTCGCGTAGACGCGACCGATGGCATCCAGCTCACTGGCGTTGGGCATTGCGCCCGCGTGCAGCTCGCCGTCGATCAGAAGCGCTTGCTCATTCGGCGGCGTGAACGCTGGCCACTCGGGCAAGCCCACGCCGTTCGGATCCCCCGCCTCGGCGAAACGCGTCCAATAGGCTCCCAGCCTTTCCGCGAGCTGGCGGTCATCGTCCGTCCACCGCGAGTCGAGCGCGTGACCGAAAACGTAGGCCATCTCGGCGCCGTGATGCGCGCCGGCGGCATTCGGCGGCGCGTGCCCGAAACGATAGAGATACGTGTGTCCACGCGCGGCGCCCGCATGAAGCCGAGCCCACGCGCGCATGTCCCATGCGAAACGCACGTTGGTTTCGAAAGCGACGAAGGCCGCCATCGCAGACGCGTCGTCGGCAGGGACGCGCGGTCCCGCCAGGGACACGAGGAACGGCGGAAAGTCCTCCCCGAGCAGCGCGTTCAGGTTGGCGGACGTCACCGCGCGATGGTCCTGGAAGGAGAGCCCTTCTTCGGCGTTCGATCCCACCAGCAGGTCGACGTCGGCACCGCGTCCCGCAGCCAGCACATCGTAGGGCGCGTCCTCGAGCAGGTATCCGTCGATCACCACGTGCGGCGAGAACCGCGCGGCCACGAGGTCCGTGGCCGGCAGCGCACGCAGCGCTTCGATCGTCGTCGCACCGACTCGCGCGGCGAACGCCACGCCTTCTTGCTCCGCTCCGGCCAACGCGAACTCCTGCGCGAGCTCGAGTGGCTCGAACAATCCGCCGCTCTGTCCGATCGCGCGGTGGAACAGGCCGCGCGCGAGCGGCGATGCGCAGAGCACGCTGATCGAGATCGATCCCGATGACTGCCCGAACACCGTCACGTTGCTCGGATCGCCGCCGAAGGCCGCGATGTTGCGCTTCACCCACTCGAGCGCCGCGATTTGATCGAGCAGGCCGTAGTTGCCGGAGGATTGGTGCTCGGATTCGCGTGTGAGCGCGGGATGCGCGAGGAAACCTAGCGCGCCCATCCGATAGTTGGCCGTCACCACGATCACGCCGTGTCGGGCGAGGACGTCGCCGGCGTAGAGCGGCGTCGAAGCGGTGCCGTTCGAGAGTCCGCCACCGTAGATCCAGAACATGACCGGCAGCTTCGCGCCGCTGGTCGCAGCCACTGGCGCCCAGACGTTGAGGTAGAGGCAATCCTCGCTCATCGGCTCCACGGGCGCGTCTTCGGGGTAGCGGCCGCGCTGCATGCAGACCGGGGAGAAGGTGTCGGCGAGCCTGACGCCGCTCCACGGATGAGCCGCCTGCGGTGCGCGCCAGCGCAAGTCACCGACGGGCGGTGCCGCGAACGGAATGCCCTTCCACACCGTGACCTCGCCCTCCGTGACGCCGTCGACGAGACCGGACTCCGTCCTCACGGGTGCGGCGAAAGCGGTCGTCGCGACGAAGAAGCAGAACAGGGGTATCGAGCGCAAAGCCGCAATCGAACGAGCCATGGTTCCTCGGGCGCGCGTCACGTTCACGAACCGAAAGATGACGGCAGGCATTCCGCGTGCGTGCAGCAGTGGCCGGCTGGAATCGCCGCCGCAGCCGAGCAGCGCGCGCCGATCCGAGAGCCTCGACGGACGCAATCAGGCTCACCGCGCCAAATCTGTCCCCAGCAGTTCTGCGTGGTCCTCTCGATCCAAGCCCGCCTACCCAGCGCCACCGGCACGGACGATCGCACCGTCACCGAGCGAGTCGGCCCACCCGAAAGGCCTGAGTTGGATCGCCCGCCCCCACGCAATCGAGGGACGAGATCTCGCAAAGGCTCCGCCAACCGTCCGCGAAGGGCGTCGCGGCGTTACGGGTTCGCTCCGGTCGATTGCAGCCGGCGCCTTCGCGTCTTCCGACGTGCCAAGCACGAGATGCCGCACGTCGTCGCGAGCGGTCCTGTACGCGACCGGACCGAGTGCTCACGCGTGCGCTGACTGGTTGACGTCAGCTCGCGTTGTTTCGCACGATTG
>CAYUSL010000668.1:0-3300 GCA_964447125.1 uncultured bacterium
TGCGGCGCAACGGCGCCGGATCGTGGTCGCTCTTCCAGCAGGGCACGTACTCGCCCAACTCGACCAATCGCTGGATGAGCTCGGTGGCCATGGACAAGAGCGGTGACATCGCCCTGGGCTACAGCATGTCGTCGAGCGCCGTGAGCCCTGGGCTCTCGTACACGGGTCGCACCGCTACGGCGGCTGCCGGCACCATGCCCGAGGCCGAGACCTCGATCGTGGCCGGAGTCGGTAAGGACAGCTCCAACCGCTACGGCGACTACCACCACATGTCGATCGACCCTGCCGACGACTGCACGTTCTGGTTCACCGGCATGCGCGCCAACTCGAACACCTGGGCGACGCAGGTGGCGGCCTTCAAGTTCGACACCTGCGGCGCGGCGCCGACGTGCACGGACGTCGACGGTGACGGCTATGGCAATCCCGGCAGTGCCGTGTGCCCCAACGGATCGGCCGCCGACTGCAACGATTCGAACGCTGCGGTGAACCCGGGCGCCACCGAGATCCCTGGCAACGGCCTCGACGACGATTGCAACCCGGCCACACCAGACTCGTCGTGCACCGACCTGGATGGCGATGGCTACGGCAATCCCGCTTCGGCCACCTGTGCCCATCCGCAGCTCGACTGCAACGATGCGAGCGCCGCAGTGAATCCGGGTGCCACCGAGGTACCAGGCAACGGCATCGACGACGACTGCAATGCCGCCACCAGCGACTGCAAGGATCTCGACGGCGACGGCTACGGCAGCCCGGCGTCCGCGGCGTGCGCGCATGCCACCCTCGACTGCAACGACTCGAATGCCGCGGTGAATCCGGGTGCCACCGAGATCCCGAGCAACGGCATCGACGACGATTGCAACTCGGCCACGCCCGGCGGCTGCTCGCAGCCCTGATTCGATCCTTCCTCGCCGCTGTGCACGGGGCGCCCTCGACGGGGCGCACCGTTTGCGTTTCGTGGCGTCCTGGGATGCGCGGCGGCGAGGGATCGCCGGGCTCCCGCGGCGTTGCCCGTCTCGTGTCCTCTGTGGCAAGACCACGGAAGGATCCAACCACTCACGGGAGGACGTGCTCATGAAGACGACGAAGTGGATCGTGACCGCGGTGGCCGTCGGCGCCGCATTGACGTGCGGCTCGATGGCGCAGGCCGGCGACCCGCTCGCGGGTGCGACCAAGGCGCTCAACAAGGCGGCTGAGGCCAAGGCGACTGCCGATCAGGCAGCGGCTACGGCGACGGGCGCCGCAGCAACGGCGCAGGGTGCCGCCGCAGGTGCGGAAGCTGCGGCGACCGGTGCCGTCGATGCGGCCAAAGGCGCTGCTGCCAGCGCAGTCGAGGGTGCAAAGGCGCAGGCGACGCAAGCCGTCGAGGGTGCCAAGGCCGAGGCGGAGGCGAAAGCTGCGGGTGCTGCTGCGCAAGCCACGGGTGCTGCCGCCGGCGCCGCAGGCAGCGCAGCGGAGAAGGTGAACGCCGCGACTCAACCTGCCGCCAACGCCGTCGGTGCCGCGCAGGAGCTGACCAAGGGCGTCCAAAACGCCATTCCTGCCCCGGCGAAATAGGCCCCGGTCTTCACTGGAGTCTCGCCAGACTCCGTGCGCGAGTCTGGCAGCGTCGTTGCGTATCGGCCCGGGCTCGTCGGAGCTCGGGCCGATGGCTATCTTGGCCCCGCGCTGACGTCGTCCACGTCGTCGCGTGGATCGTTCCCACTCCCCGCCCACGCATTCCGTCGTCACCGCGCTCGCGCTCGCGAGCACGCGGCCGAGGCATTCGAGCTCCATGTCCGCTCCCATCCGCCTCACCGGCTGTCGCCAGCACAACCTGAAGGGCTTCGACCTCGAGATCCCGCGCGGCCGGTACGTGGCGGTGACGGGCGTGTCGGGCTCAGGCAAGAGCTCGCTCGCATTCGACACGCTGTTCGCCGAGGGCCAGCGGCGCTACGTCGAGTCGTTCAGCGCCTACGCGCGCCAGTTCCTGGAGCGCATGAACCGGCCGGCGATCGACGGCGTGGAAGGCATCCCGCCCGCGGTGGCGATCGAGCAGGGCAACACCGTGCGCTCCAGCCGTTCCACGGTGGGCACGGTCACCGAGATCCACGACTACGTGAAGGTGCTGTTCGCGCGGGCGGGCGTGCGCCATTGCGATCGTTGCGATCGCCCGGTGACCCGCGCGACACCCGAGACCGTCGCCGACGAGCTGCTCGCCCAGAGCGCCGGCCGCGGAGTGCTGGTGGGCTTCGATGCGCCCACGGCGCCGCCCGAGGATTTTCCCGTGGTGGTGGAGCAGCTCCGTCGCCAAGGTTTCGTACGCTTGCTCGCCAACGGCGCGGTCGTGCGCCTCGAAGATCTCGCCGCACCGCCCACCCGAGGCGAGTTCCTGGTGGTGCTCGACCGAATTGCCGTCGAGCCCGCGCGCCGCAGTCGCCTCGTCGAAGCGTTGGAGCAGGCGTTCGCCCACGGCGCAGGCACGGCGGTGGTCGTCACGCTCGATGCCTCCGGCGCGCCCGAGCCCAAGCCGCGCCGCCACGACACGCGCCTGCGTTGCCCGGATTGCAAGATCACCTACGCCGATCTGAGCCCCGCGCTCTTCACGTTCAACAACCCGATCGGCGCGTGCGAGACGTGTCGCGGCTTCGGCCGCACCATCGAGATCGCTCCCGATCTCGTCATCCCCGACACCTCGAAATCCCTTGCTGGCGGCGCCGTGAAGCCGTGGAGCACGGAGAAGACCTCGTGGGAGCGTGAGGAGCTGACCAAGTTCTGCAAGCTGCGCGGCGTGCCGATGGACGTGCCGTATCGCCGTCTCACCGACGAGCAGCGCACCTGGCTCTGGGAAGGCGAGGAAGGCGGCTGGCACAAAAAGAAATGGTGGGGAATCCGCGGCTGGTTCGGCTGGCTCGAGACGCGCGTCTACAAGATGCACGTGCGGGTGCTGCTGTCGCGTTACCGCGCCTACGTCACGTGCGCGGCGTGTGGTGGCACGCGCTTCAAGCCCGAGACGCTCAAGACCCGGCTCGTTGGCCGGACGATCTCCGAGCTCTACGGATCGTCGGTGGGCGCGCTGCGCACGTTCTTCGACGAGCTCCGTCTGCCCGCCGCGCTGGCGGAGGGCACCGAGCCGCTTCTCGAAGAGGTGCGCGCGCGACTGCGCTACCTGTGCGACGTGGGCCTCGAATATCTCACCCTCGATCGTCAGAGCCGCACGCTTTCGGGCGGCGAGATGCAGCGGGTGAACCTCACCACCGCCGTCGGATCGGCGCTCACCAACGCGCTCTTCGTTCTCGACGAGCCGTCGGTGGGCTTGCACCC
>CAYUSL010000669.1:0-3294 GCA_964447125.1 uncultured bacterium
GGACCGGCACCGCGAAGGCACCCACGAAGGACTCGTAGCCGGGGGCGACGAGCGGCCCTTCGACGTGCTCGCCGCCGATGGGGTTGGGCCGGTCCGCGACCAGCACCCGCACACCGCGCTTTCCAGCTTCTTCCATCAGGTACGCGAGCGTCGCGAGGAACGTGTAGTAGCGCGCGCCGACGTCCTGGAGATCGAAGATCAGCACGTCCACGCCGTCGAAGGCGTGCGGCGGTGGACGCAGGCTCGCCTCGCTGGTGCCGTAGAGGCTCACGATCTCGAGCCCGGTGACGGGATCGCGCTCGTCGCCCACCGCGATCATGTCCTGGGCATCGCCCCACAGGCCGTGCTCGGGAGCGAGGATGCGCACCAACGTGACGTCGCTTCGCGCTTGCAGCCGAAGCACGGAGTGCGACAGGTCGGGGAGCACCGAGGCCTGGTTGGCGACGATCGCGATGCGATCTCCGGCGGCGAGGCCGAAGCCGTCCTCGACCACGCGGTGGATGCCGGTTCGGATCACGAGTGGCTCCGAGAGGGTCGCAGCGAGATCGCCGCGAGTGGCCGAAGGTGGGCGGGCTGTGGGCGAAGCGATGCGCGTTTATACTCGGGTCGCCCTCGCTGCCAAAGCGTCGAGCGCGCACCCGATGCCCTTCGATCCCCGCCACGATGGTGCGCCCGATTCGAGCCCGCGGCTCGAGATCCTGGTGATCGACGACGAAGTGGGTGTACGCGAGATCTTGGGCGAGCTGCTGACCGAAGAGGGCTACTCCGTCACCCTGGCAGCGAGTGGCAGCGAGGGGCTCGAGCGATTCGACGCCGGCTCGTTCGATCTCGTCATCACCGACCTCGCCATGCCCAAGGTGACTGGCCTCGAGGTCGCCCGCGAAATCCGGCGCCGTGACTCGCGTGCGGTCTGCATCTTGACGTCGGGCTGGCCCGATCAACGATCGCGGGACGGGCTCGATGCGAGCATCGCGGACCTCGTCCTCACCAAGCCGTTCCACCTCGACGAGGTCATCGCCGCCGTCGAGCGCGGGGCGGCGCTCAGGCGCGCGCGCCTCGCCGCGTCTCCCCCGGGTGGGTCGCCGTGATCGGCACGACGGAACGCGCGACGGGGACGCGTCGATGCGCCGTGGCGCTGATGGCGCTGATGGCGCTCGCAACCACGCTCGGCGGCTGTAGCGTCTTCACGTCGTACGTCGGCTCGACCGAGGATGCACGCCGCCAATTCGCGTCGCTCGACGCCGAAGGTGCGGTGCGATCGCTCGAGGGCGGCACCGAGAGCACGCTCGATCGGCTCTGCTACCTGCTCGAGCGTGGCTTGATCCTTCACGCCGCAGGCAAGCTCGCGGAGAGCAATCGTGAGCTCTTCGCCGCAGTCGACGAGATCAAGGCGTTCGAGGACAAGGCGGTCATCAGCGCCTCGGACACGGCCGCACAGGCCGGCAGCTTGCTGCTCAACGAGAAGACCATCCCGTACCAAGGGGAGCCGTTCGAGCACGTGCTGCTGCACGCGTACCTGGCGATGAACTTCCTGTTCGCGAACGACCTCACGGGCGCACGGGTCGAGATTCGCAAGCTGCAGGGCATCCAGAAGGAGATTCGCGACGAGGCCCGCGAGCAAGCCGAGGCCGCCAAGAGCAGCGCTGAGGGCCATGCGCGTACCGCGTACGCCGTCGAGCGCGCCATGGGGCAGGCGTACGCCGATCAAGACCCCGTGGCGGCGCGTGTTCAGAACCTCTACGACGACGCGCTCACGTACGCCCTCTCGGCGCTCGTCTACGAGCTCAACGGCGAGCCCAACGACGCGTGGATCGACTTGAAGCGCGCCCGCGAGCTGCGCCCCGAGAGCCCGCGGCTGCGGCAGGATGCGTACCGGGCGGCGGTGCTGAGCGGGCTTCGCGACGAGGCCAAGGCGCTCAAGGAAAGCGACCCGAGCTTGGCCGAGCCGCAGAAAGAGCAGGCCGAGCTGGTGGTGCTCTTCGAGTGCGGCGACGCGCCGCTCAAGCGCGAGATCTCGCTCTCGATCCCCACCGGCACCGGCTTCACGTCGATCGCGTTGCCCAAGTACGAGCTGCGCCCGAATCCCTATCAGCGAGCTTCGGTGCGTGACGCGAACGGTAAGCTGCTCGCCGCCACCGAGCTCTACACGGACGTGGAGGGGATCGCGGTGCGCAGCCTGCGCGATCGCATGGCGGTGTTGGCGCTCAAGCAGGCGATTCGTGCCGTGGGCAAGGCGGTGGTGACCAAGCAGGTCGCCGACGCCAGCGGCCGTCGCGGCAGCACCGAGCGCGGCATCGCGATCTTGCTGATGTCGCTCTACAACGTGCTCACCGAGCAGGCGGACCTCCGGAGCTGGACCACGTTGCCGGCGAGCCTGCAGTGGGTCAGGATTCCGCTGCCCCCGGGCGAGCACCCGCTCACCATCGCCCTCGACGGCCCGGGCGGCGCCGAGCTCGCCACGCGACAGGTGACCATCAAGCTGGGCCGCGGCCAGCGGCGCTTCGTGAACGTCCGGACCACCGGTCCGGCCGTCTACCTCAACGTGTATCCGAACGATTCGGAGGGACGCACATGAAGTCGACCACGCATCCGTGGGGTCTGACGCTGCTGTTCGTGACGGCGCTCGCGGCGGCGGGCTGCGAGAAGAAGACCGCGTCGAACGTGGTCATCGCCGAGACCGCCGGAGATCAGGTCACCAAGAACATCGTGGTGCACGATCCGCATTTCGCGAAGAGCGTGAAGATCCTGGATCTGCGGGTACGGCGCGAGCGCGATCTGCTGGAAGGCTTCGTGATCGTGCAGAACCAGACCGACGAGACGGTGCCGTTCGAGTACCGCGTCGAGTGGTTCGACGCCGATCAGGTGCAGATCGAGACGCCGATCACCTCGTGGAAGCCCGTGACCCTCGACGGGCACATGAACAAGACGCTGCGCGAGCTCTCGCCGCGGACCGAGGCGGTGTCGTTCAAATTCTTCGTGCGCGCGCCCAACGCCATCGAGCCGTGATCGTGATCGGGCGTGTGGTTCGCACAGGAGAGGCGCTCGTTACACTCGTGAGCGGCGTGGTGTCCATCACGCCCAGGAGGTCGAGAAGGATGCGGATCCGATTGGCAATGGCGACGTTCGCGATGGCCGGCGTGGCGCTGAGTGGCTGCACCAAGCAGGTTTCGTACGGGAACCCGGAGCAGGTGGAGACCTTGACTCCCGAGTTCGGTTCGACCGACCTGCAGATGATCGCTTCCAAGATGGTGCAGTCGTTGCTCGCGAGCCCGGTGATCACCAGCAAGCCCAAGC
>CAYUSL010000670.1:0-3288 GCA_964447125.1 uncultured bacterium
GCGAGCCTGCTCGGCGACGTCGCCCAGGTGCTGATCCCGATCGCCGGCGGCACCGGCGCACCGCCCACGCCCCCGGCCTCGGTGCTCTTCATCCGCGGTACGCAGGATTTCGGCGATGGGCGCCCCGGCGAGGAAGCGCAGTGGAACGCGGCCCAGGCGCGCAAGCGCAGCGTGCTCATCGCCCGCTCCGATCACCTCGTGGGGTCGAGCCTGTGCGGTCTGCGCGCTCCCAGCGATCCCAACGTCGATCTGCTCGACATCATCAAGCAGAACGGGATCGGTGGGATCTTCGGTCAGGCGGCTGGTGCGCTCTTCCGCGGCTGCGACGATCCCCGCGATTCCGACGACCCGTTCCTGGCGTGGAGCCGGGGCGTCGACATCATGAACTTCGCCACCACGGCGGTGCTGGAGGAGGCGTTGCACTGCTCGCCGTCGGCGGCGACCGAGGTGGCGAAGATCCAGTCCGCGTTCGACCCCGACGTCGATCTCTACCGCGAAGCGTTGTGATGCGCGCCCGCGTGATCCGCGCGCACGCCGTGATCTACGCCGACCCGATCTCGTTTCGCGCGGGCGACACGCTTCGTCTCGGCCATCGCGACGACGAGTACGTGGGCTGGATCTGGGCCACGGCCGCGGACGGGAGAGCCGGTTGGGTTCCCGAGGAGGCGGTCGCGAGCGACGACGCCGGGCACGGCCGCGCGCTGCGCGACTACACGGCGCGCGAGCTGGCCGTGGAAATCGGTGACGAGGTGATCGTCGACCACGCGCTCGCGGGATGGGTGTGGGTACGAAACGCGCACGGCGACGAAGGCTGGATTCCGGAGAGCGACGTGGAGCCGATGGCCACCGAGGGCCAGAGCCGGCAGGTGCTGGACGCGTGAGCCATCACGTGTTTGCGCCGCGATTCGGTGGTGTGCTGCTCGTCGCGGCCGCGTCGCTGGCCCTCGCGCTCGGCGCAGGTTGTGCGCCACGTGAGGTTTCCGCACCGCAGGACCCGCATGCGCCGCTCGACGGTGCGGTGGCCACGGGGCATCCGCTCGCGACGGCCGCAGCCGTGGGCGTGCTCGAAGCCGGTGGCACCGCCGCCGACGCGGCGGTGGTGGCGGCGGCGATGCTCGGCGTGGTGCAGCCGTCGGGATCGGGCTTGGGCGGCGGCGGTTTCGCGCTCTATCGGCGAGCTGGGTCGGAGCGGGTCGAGACGCTGGATTTTCGCGAGACCGCACCGGCGGCCTTTCCTGTGGCCACGATCGCCGCTGCAGGCGACGTGCAGCGCCTGCAAGTTGGCGGGCTCGCAGTCGCGGTACCCGGCGAGGTGGCCGGCCTGGCCGCGCTCGCGAAGCGCTACGGGACGCGGCCGTTCGCGGCGCTTCTCGCACCCGCGCACCGCGTTGCGGAGCAGGGCTTCGACATCGACGCCAAGCTCGCCGAGCGGCTCGCGAGCAATCGTTCGCTCCTGGCGCAGTTTCCTGCGTCGGCGGCGATCTTCCTCGAGAGCGGCGAGCCGCGTCGGCGTGGCACGCGCCTGGTCCAGACGGAGCTGGCGAAGACGCTGGCACTGCTCGCGGAGCGAGGATCCGCGGCTTTCTACGATGGCCCGATCGCGGAAGCGATGGTGCGCGAGGTGGATCGTCAGGGCGGCGTCCTGAGCCGCGACGACCTGCGGCGCTATCGGGTCGTGGATCGGGAGCCGGTCGAAGGTCGTTACCGCGGCCATCGCGTCGTGAGCATGGGGCCGCCCAGCTCGGGCGGCGTGCTTCTGCTCGAGATGCTCGCGGTGCTCGAGCGCTTGCGGATCTCCGAGATGCCGCAAGGGTCGATCGAGCGGGCGGTGCTCCTCGCCGAAAGCATGCGCTACGCCTTCGCGGACCGCATCGAGCTCTTCGGCGATCCCGATTTCGTGTCGGTGCCGATCGCCGCGCTCACGAGCGCGTCGCACGCCGACGCCCTCGCCGATGCGATTCGCCGCACGCTCGCCAACGGCGCGCCGTCGGCGTTGCCGGCCCCACAGGGCGCGCTGCCGTCCGGCACTCACACCACGCACATCAGCATCGCCGATGGCTACGGCAACCTCGCCAGCGTGACGCTCACCATCAACACCAGCTTCGGTTCCGGGATCACGGTGCCGGGCTTCGGAATCGTCCTCAACGACGAGATGGACGACTTCAGCCTCGGAAAGGCGGCACCCAACGCGTACGGCTTGGTGGGCTCGGCACCGAATGGGATCGAGCCCGGGAAACGACCGCTTTCCAGCATGGCGCCGACGCTGGTCTTCGATCCCGCCGGCGCGCCGCTCGCGGTGCTGGGCTCGCCGGGGGGGCCGCGGATCATCTCCACGGTGTTGCAGACGTTGCTGGCGCTGATCGATCACGAGGCGAGCGCCGCCGAAGCCGTCGCCGTCCCGCGTCTGCACCACCAGGCGGTTCCCGATCGTCTCACCCTCGAATCCGGCGCTTTTTCCGGCGATTTCGTCGCTGCGCTCGAGCGGCGTGGCTACGCCGTGCGTGTCGAATCGCCGTGGTCCGATGCCCAGCTCGTGCTCCGGCGTGAATCGACTTGGACCGCCGCTTCCGACCCCCGGGGCGGCGGAGTTGGGGCAAAAACACGATTTCGCGCTACAATTCTGCCCTCCGGGCCCGAACCCTCCTCCGCCGCACGCGGTCCCGCGTGCGCGCGGGCTTCGTCCGAGCAGTGCGGCGAGGGTCCGTGACGACGCGCTCACACGGGAGAGATGCGGATGCCGAAGCCGAACGTGGCCCAGATCCTCAAGACCCTTGGGTCGATGGGTACGGAGCAAAATCGCGTACTTTTCCGCAAACGCGGCGCCACCGATCCCATCTTCGGCGTGAGCCCGGCCGATCTCGAGAAGTTCCGAAAGCAGATTGGGGTGAATCACGAGCTCGCGCTGGAGCTCTGGCGCACCGGCAATCTCGATGCGCGCATGCTGGCGGCGCAAGTCGCCGATCCCCAGCGGATCAGCCCCGCGGATCTCGATCGCTGGGCGTCGGCAATTCGCTACTACCCGCTGGCCGACATTTTCGCGACCAAGCTCGCGGCGCGCAGCCGCCACGCCCGTGATCGCGTCGCCGCGTGGACGCGTTCCAAGGACGAGTGGCTGGGCCGTGCGGGGTGGATGATCCTCGGCGAGCTCGCGGCGCGCGATCAGGTGCTCTCGGATGCGCAGCTCACGCGCGAGATCGAGCGCATCGAGTCCACCATCCATCCGGCGCCGAATTTCACGCGCGACGCGATGAACAAGACGCTCATCGCCATCGGCTCGCGGAACCCGCG
>CAYUSL010000671.1:0-3281 GCA_964447125.1 uncultured bacterium
ATCGGCATCATGAACATCATGCTGGTGAGCGTCACCGAGCGCACCCGCGAGATCGGGTTGCGCATGGCGGTGGGCGCGCGCCCGCGCGACATCCTCACCCAGTTCCTGGTGGAGGCCTTGGCGCTGGCGGTGGCGGGCGGGCTCGTGGGAGTGGCGGCGGGAATCGAAAGCGCCGACCTTCTCGCGACGCGCTTCGGCTGGCCGTTCCTGATCCGCGCCGACGTGGTGGCGGTGGCGGTGATCTTCAGCGCGGCCGTGGGCGTGGTCTTCGGGCTCTATCCGGCGCGCCAGGCGTCGCGGCTCGATCCCATCGAAGCGCTGAGGTACGAATGAGCGCGCGCAGCGGTTTCAGTCGTCGCGCGGCAGCGCTGGAGCTCGCCCTGCTGGTCGCTCTCGCGATCGGCGGATGGGCGCAGGCCGCCGAGGAGGGTGTCGCTGCGTCGCACGCCGCCGCGGCGCCGAGCGTGGACGGCTCGCCCAAGCTCACGCTCGCCGAAGCGCTCGCGCTGGCGGCGCGCGCGCAGCCGAGCCTGGTGGTCGCGCGCGCCAACGGTGCTGCCGCCGAGGCGCGCGTGGACCAGGCGCGCGCACCGCTGCTCCCCCAGCTCACCGGGCAAGCGGGCTACGAGCGCACCACCGCGAACTTCACCTCGCGGCCGGGCTCGTTGCCGCGCTCCACCAGCTCGGGGCGCTCGACCACGCCCACCTTCGACACCTTCGATTACTGGTCGTTCGACGTGCGTGTGAGCCAGCTCCTCTACGACTTCGGTCAGACCACCGGCAGGCGCGACGCGGCCGAGGCGAGCCTCGAGGCCGAGCGCTCGACGGAGCGTGCCACCGAGCTCGACGTGGCGCGTGACGTGCGCAACGCCTACTTCAACGCGCGTGCAGCGCAGGATCTGGTGACGGTGGCTCGCGACACCCTCGCGAATCAAGAGCGACACCTGGAGCAGATCTCGGCCTTCGTCGAGGTGGGGACGCGTCCCGAGATCGATCTGGCACAGGCGCGCACCGATCACGCGAATGCGCGGGTGTCGCTGATCGAGGCCGAAAACGGTCGCGACACCGCGAAAGCGGAGTTGCGGCGCGCGATCGGGCTCGAGGGCGCGACGACGTTCGAGGTTGGCGACGACGACATGCCGCCGGTCGAGGGCGAGGAGTCGGGTGTGGACGAGCTGGTCTCCGTCGCCACGGCCGCACGTCCCGATCTGGAGGCGCTCGTCGCGCGAGCGCGTGGCCAAGAGCTGACCCTCGGCTCGGTGCGCGGCGGCTACGCGCCGACGCTGCAGGCAACCTCCACCCTCTCCGATGCGGGAACGCGAATCGACGACACGACCTGGAACTGGGACGCGGGACTGGCGCTCACGTGGCCGCTCTTCGAAGGCGGAGCCACCCGCGCCGCGGAGCGCGAAGCGATCGCCAATCTCGCCGCCGCGAAGGGGCAGGTGGCGGTGCTCGAGCAGCAGCTCCGCCTGGAGGTGGAGCAAGCACGGCTCGCGGTACGCGCTGCGAAGAGCTCGATCGCCGCCGCCGACGAGGTGGTGGTGAATGCCCGCGAACAGGTCAGACTCGCCGAGGGACGCTACGAGACGGGAGTCGGCAACGTGATCGAGCTGGGCGATGCGGAGGTGGCGCTCGCTTCGTCTCGCGCCCAGCAGGTCCAGGCCCGTTACCGGCTCGCGTCCGCGCGCGCCGATCTCCTGCGCGCGCTGGGACGGCGGTAGCGGCATCACGGCACTGGGTCGAGCGCGGCGCAAAGCGCGAGCAACGCCGCGGCGCTCATGGCACGTGCGCGGTCCAGGCGCCCACCGAGCCCGATTCGAAGTCGTCCTCGAAGATCACCGCCCGACAGGCGACGGAGACCTGGTAGGAGCTGGTCGCTCCGTTGTACCCGTCCACGACGACCGCGTACGCCGTGCCGGTGGTCGCGGTGAAGGTGACGGACTCGGGCGACGTCCCCGAGATCGACGAGGCCGCGACGCAGTTCGAGCCCAGGCACGTTCCGCCGGGCGAGGAGAGCACCATCAAGTCGAGATCGGCAGAAAGTCCCGTCAGATCGATCGTGACGCGGACGTTCTCCGTCGGGGAGAATCGGTAGGCGTACTCCGGCCCCGACTCCGCCCAGGGGACGCACGCGTAGTCCGTCATCGTGTTGGTGCTGCCTGCTTGGTCGTTCGCCCAAGAATCGGACGCCCCGCAGCGGATCTCCCAAGCGGGAGCACACGCGGGCGTACAGGTCACGGCGACCTGGTACGAGCCGACGGAGTCGGCGTAGCCATCGACGACGAAGAAGTATTCGTCGCCACCACTAGCTGTGAACGAGACCGTTTCCGGCGCCAGCCCCGAGCTCGTGGAGAACGCGTCGCAGTTCGATCCCGAGCACACCCCGCCGGGGGCCGTCAGGACGAAGAGATCGAGATCCGCAGAGAGATTCGTCAGCTCGACGGTCACCTGGGTGGTTGCGGGGGAAACGAAGGAATACGTGAACTCGGGCCCGGATTCGGGCCAGGGCACGCACGAGTAGTCCGGCACCGAATCGGTGCTCCCGGCGCCGTCGTTCGACCAGGCGTCGGTGCCGCCGCATTCGAGCGCCCATCCGGGCTCGCAGGTGCTCGCTTTGCCACCGTCGGACGCGGCAGGCGAATCGGACTGTGGGTGGTCGGCGTGCGCGGGCGTGCCCTGGGTCCGATCCCGGCGAGCGAGATGCTCACCAGGCGTCCGGGGATGCGCAACAGCGCACCATTCGCTGGGCCAGACGGCGAGCTGCGCGCCGCTGCTCAGATCCGTCGCGCTGGCACCGATCTTCAGGTTGAGAACGAGGAAGAGCGAGAGAACGAAGGCGGACGCCGCACGGGGCCGATCCATGGTGCCCTCCTCCACTGCGGTCTCCCGGGCGGAGTCGAGCGCGCCTCCCGACGCGAGGGGCGCGCGAGCGGCCTCGGCGACGGCAACACAGCGTCGGCGGCGTAGGTCGGGGATGCCGCCACGCGGCCATGACCTTCAACCGGATCCGATGGCGGGCCCGGGAGTCGATGCACGAACGAGGTGCAAACCAGCGGCCGTCGCCACGCATCGGTGAACGCGTGCGTGCGGCGCTGTAATGCTACGCCCGAGTAATGCTCGAATCGGCGGCGTGTTACCCGATGACGCGCACGGAAATCCCAGCGCACGAAAGTCCCGGGTCCGCATTCCCAAGCGACCCGCGCCCGGAGCCACGAGCGCAGCGAGACGACCTGGGGTTGGGGCCCCCGCCGAATTCACTTCGGACGGGGCGGGGGGCT
>CAYUSL010000672.1:0-3278 GCA_964447125.1 uncultured bacterium
GCGCAGGCGGGCTTCCTCGACGGGCCGCGGGTGCTCGCGAACATGGCCGTCGACTCGTGGGTGCCGCGGCGCTTCGCCGCGGTATCCGAGCGGCTCACCACCCAGGACGGCATCGTGCTGATGGGCACCGCGGCGCTCGCCGCGCTGCTCTACACCCACGGCAGCGTGAGCCGGCTGGTGGTCATGTACTCCATCAACGTGTTCCTGACGTTCTCGTTGTCGATGTTCGGGATGCTGAAGCTGTGGTGGCAGCATCCGCCCCAAAAGGTCGGGCGCAAGCGCAGCCTGATGCTCTTCGGCTCGAGCTTTCTCCTGTGCGCGACGATTCTCGTCATCACCGTGATGGAGAAGTTCCGCGAGGGCGGCTGGATCACGCTCTTCGTGACGACCCTGCTGGTGCTGCTCTGCTACTGGATTCGCAGCCACTACCGGGATCTGTGGAAGGTCGTCGAAGACCTCTTCGCCTCGCTCCGCGACCTGCCCCCCTCCGGTCGCGGCAAGCCCGCGGCGCCCGATACCAACCGACCCACGGCCGCCGTGCTGGTGGCGAGCTTCGGTGGTCTGGGCCTGCACACCGTGCTGAATCTGTTTCGCGCGTTCCCGGGGCACTTCGAGAACCTGGTGTTCATCTCCGTGGGGGTCGTCGATTCGGGTGCCTTCAAGGGCGAGGACACGGTGAACGCGCTCGAGGAGCGCACCCGCGGCAATCTCCAGCAATACGTCGACTTCGCCGAACGCATCGGCATGCCGGCGACCTACCGGTTCGCCGTCGGCATCGATCCCGTGGAGGAGGCCGAGAAGCTCTGCCTCAAAGTGCTCGACGAGTTTCCCAAGACTGTGTTCTTCGCCGGCAAGGTGATCTTCCGCCGCGAGCGCTGGTACCAGCGCATCCTGCACAACGAGACCGCGCTCGCGCTGCAGAAGCGCCTGCAATGGGACGGTCACACGATGGTGATCATCCCCGCGCGCATCGGCTGATGCCGGGCGCGGCGCGCGACGGGGGCCGTCACGCACCAGGGGGAGCCGCGGGATCGCGGCTCAAGCGCCTCAGAAAGAGCGAGGCCAGATGGCGCGGCATCTGGGTGGGTGGCGTCTCGCGTGGCGAAGCGGGCAGCCGCTCCGCGCAGTAGTTCATGAAGCCGACCAAGCTCGAGAATTCCGGCCGCAGATAGGCCGGCTGGTCCTCGTCCGGCGGATAGTCGAATCGCGCCGCGCGGTCGATCCAGCCGCCGGGCTCGATCAATCGGCGCCGATAGGCGGTCGCCTCGGGCACGATCGCACTGGCGAGCAGGCGCTGCCGACGGCGACCGAGCGATCGGCCCTCGTCGATCGCTCGGGTGTACCGGCGCAGCTCCTCGAGCCCGCCGGGCACCGTCTGGACGAGCTGAAGGTCGTAGACCGGGTAGTCGACGTGAAGCACGAAGTTGAGGTGCTTCACGATCCCTTCGAGGCTCGCGTCCAGGCCGTGTCCCGCGCGCAAATGATCGACCCCGATCTCGGCCAGCAGGAACGGCTGGCGAAGCAACGGGTTGCCGAGCGGCGCGCCTCGATAGCGCGCGCCGTCGTTGGCATCGGGCAACACGACGTAGAGCAACATCTCGAGCTGCCCCTGCACGAGCTGCCACGTCGTCGGCACGCGCCGGATCAAACCGGCGTCGAGAAACACACGCAAGCGGACCGCGGGATCGCGAGACAGACGATGAACCACGGCTGCCCTCCGGGAAATGCCCTCAATCGTAGTCTTCGTCGAGGGCTTCCAGGAATGCGACCAGCGGAGCGACGTCTGCTGAGGTGAGCACGATGTCCGCGAGCTCCGGTGCGCCGCTGCGGACCGATTCGGCGCGCGCCAGCTCGGCGAACCGGCGGTAGTGCTCGATCACCTGGGCACGGGTGTCCTTCGAGCCGTCGTGAAAGTAAGGCCCCGACTGGCCGAGGTCACGCAGCACGGGAGTCTTGAAGAGACCGACCGAAAGCGCCAGCAGCTCTTCGGCGTCGATGTCCTCGGTCGCCTCGCGGTGGGCGGCGCGGCGCACCAGAACCGCCAACGCTTCCTGTGGTCGTGGTGCGCTCGGGTTGGCGAGCACGTTCCAGGCGCCGAGATCCGCTCGTTCGGGATCCGCGGCGATCGGGATCGCCGCGAACGGCCCAACTGCACGCGGATGAGCTGCCGACGGCGGTAACCAGCGCTCGGGGTCGGCGTTGCGTGCGGCGAGCGATGGGATCGGAAGCCGCGCGAACGCGGCCTCGCCGTGTATCGCGTCGTAGCCCTCCTGCGAAACGCCCACGTTGTGCAGAGCGAGATCGGAGAACTGGGGCGGCGCATGGCAACTGACACAGTTGCCCGTGCCGCGCGCACGCTCCACCAGGCGCGACGAAGGATTCGTCGCGGGCGCATCGGCCTCCGACAAGAAGACCAACAGCCCGTCGAGCTCGGAGGGACCGAACACGAATGCGTGCTCGTGGAGCTCGAGCTCGCCATCGCTCCCATCGCGCACCCAGCTCGGATTGCGCAAGCCCGCGAGCGCCGCGCGCAGCCGCCGCGCGTAGTCGAGTGCCGACTCGCCTGCAGCGGGCTGCGCGGGCAGGCGATTGAGCGCCAGGAAACGATCGAACGCCGAGCCGTCGAAATCTCCCGTGCGTAAGTCGCGGGAGAAACGTAAGCCATCCAGGTAGTCCGTCACGAACCCCACGGCGGCGCTCACCAGCTCACCCTCCGTGGCCGTGGCCACGTCCAGGCGGCGCTCGCTGCCGAGGCGCAGCTCAGGCGCGATCGCCGGATCCGTTCCCGCGAAGATCGTCGCGTACGAGAAGCCTCCGAATGCGGCGGCGAGCTTTCCGCTGCCGTCGTCTTCACGCAGCACTGCGGCGATCTGGCGGCGCGCAGTTGCTTGCTCGTCCGCGAGCCAGCCCAGGTTCCGCCCCGTCCACGTGCCCTCGATCAGGTCCTCGGTAGTCGCGAATTCCCCGTCGAAGTGGAGCAAGAACGGCACCTCCCGCTCGGCGGTGGCGTCGACCAACGAGGGTGCGTTTCGGGGCGTGTGGGTCCGCCCATCGTCGCGCGCAGGAATCGGGCTCTGGCGCGCGAAATCGGCGTAGGCACGAGTCCCGCGACCGTCCGGCTCGGGCGAGTCGTCGACCAGGTGGCAGTTGCGGCAGTTCATCGTCGAGCCGGCGAACGGCCCGGGGCGCGATGCTGCCGTGGTTTCGAGCGTCGCCAGCGCTGGATCTCCGATCCCTTCACGATTGACGTCACCCCTGGATTCGCTCGCGAATCGCTG
>CAYUSL010000673.1:0-1238 GCA_964447125.1 uncultured bacterium
TGGTGAGCACGACGACGCGCATCGGCTAGCCCTGAAGCAAGCGCGACGCGCTCACTTCAGGGTTAGCAGGCTGCGGAAAAACTCGCTGGGGCGAGTTTTTCGAGCCTGCCGATGCCTCCTCGGGGGTCTGTTCCAGCCCCCCGCCCCGCAAAAAGCGCGGTTTTTGCGGGGCCCCACCCCCAAGGCGACTCGCTACGCTCGTCGGCGCGCCGTCGGCGCGTGCCTTCTTCAGCAGCCTGTTAGCGGACGTTTCCTCGGGGGGCTTTTCAAGTCCCCCGCCCCAAAAAAGACGTGACTTTTTGGGGGCCCCACCCCTGAGTGGCCTCGCTACGCTCGCGGCGCGCCGCTGACGCGTGCCGCTCATGACCTTCGCAAAGGGTGTTCGCCTCTCCATGCGCTCGTTCCAGGGCTAGCCGCGTGGCACCCGTCAGACCGGCGCTCGGCCGTTCGGCTCGTAACCTTCGGTGCGGTCGAGGCGAAGCTGCGCGATCTGCTCCGCCACCAGCCCCAGCATGAACACCAGCACCGCGGCCACATACAGCAACGCCGACATGTTGGTGAACACGAAGTGCTTCTCGAGCACCGAGCTCCAGGTGTAGTTCGCGGTGCCGAGAATGAACGCGAGCAGGCTCACCGGGATGAAGACCCGCAGCGGCGAGAAGAGCGTCGCGATCTTGATGATGATGAGGAAGAAGCGCGTGCCGTCCTTCAGGAGGTGGATCTTGCTCGTCCCCTTGCGTTCGCGGGCGCGAATCGGCACGTAGGCGAGCGAACGGCCGGTGCGCAGGATCGCCAGCGTCAGCGTGGAAGGAGACGAGAACCCGTTCGGCAGCAGATACAGGTAGTGGAGGAGCAGATCGCGGCGAATGGCCCGGAAGCCGCTGGTGAGATCTTGGATGGGGAACTGGGTCACGTAACTCGCGAACAGGTTGTAGACGTTGTTGCCGAAGCGCCGCTTCAGGTTCGCGTGGGTGCTGGGTTCGCGAGCACCCACCACCAGGTGGTATCGCTCCAGCTTCTCCACGAGGCGCGGCACGTCCTCGGGCGGATGTTGCCCGTCGCCATCGAGAAAAACCACGATCTCGCCGGTCGCGGCGCGCGCGCCCGACTTCACAGAGGCACCGTTACCCATGCAATAGGGATGGGTGACGACCTCGGCGCCGGCGCCGCGCGCGATCTCGCCGGTGGTGTCGGTCGAGCCATCGTCGACCACGATCACCTGCGTCACTCCCGGCTGC
>CAYUSL010000673.1:1338-3270 GCA_964447125.1 uncultured bacterium
GCGACGAGCTCGGCGATCGCCCAGAACTCGATCGCATATCCCAGCGCACCCCCGAGCAACGCCCACCCGAACGCGGAGCGATGACGCTCCTCGGCGAGGCGCCACGACGCGAAACCGATCGCGCCCGCGAACGCGAGACGCGCCACCACGTGATCGACGATACCGAAGCTCATGATCGCGTCACTCGTCGTACCAACCCTTGTCGGTGTTGAACTTGCGGATGAAGCGGTCGACCATCGCCGTGAATCGACCCTTGAGCGTGCCCTTCGCCGGCGCTTGCGCACCGGCCGTCGGTGCCGGGCTGGTGGACTTCCACGAATCGTAGGCAGCGCCCTTTTCTTTCTTGGCGGGCGGTTTGGGCTCCGATTCAGCCATGGCGTGACCCTCCTCGTGCTGCGAAACCGCCCGAGTCTATCAGGCCGCTCGACGGCTGCTGAAGAGCGCGCTGGGGCGAGCTCCGCCTGCCCGTCGAATCGCATGTCGCATCCGTTCCAGCCCCTGGGCGCACGAAGCGCAACGCGCTCATCAGCGCGTATCGATCACGCCAACGATCTCGGCAGCACCTTCGTGAAGGACCTGATCACCTGGTTTGGTTACGACGAGCTCGGCATCCGGACCCGCCAGGTGGATGCCAAGGCGACGAACGGGAACGACGCCACGCGGACGACCTACTTCGAGTACGATCGACTCGGGCGCTTAGCCAGGAAAATCTGCCCCGCGAATACCGACGGCATCCACGACGTCGAGCGCGACGAATACGACGCCAACAGCAACCGCACCGAGAAGCACGACGAAACCCTCGACACCAACCGATGAACGACGCTACTGCACCACACTGCGGCGCAGGCAACTGTGGATGCAACGATGACGAAGTTGCCGCTCGCAATCCTTCTATTCCTTTTACCTTGTCACGGATGCGTCGTCACCGCCGATTACGGGAGGAGTGCCATCAACTTCGTTACCTTCCTCGTGATCCGCGACTATTCCAGTGCGTATGCCTTGACTTCCACGGTCTACCGGCAGCGCTACTCGATGGATGATCTTCGTGCGGAATTCGAACTTGCCTTTCCTCGAGCTGACGGCTCGTTCGACCCAGTATCAGTCCAGGCCGGGTTCTCTGATTGGCCCGGCAAGCCGAGCCCGGATCTCACCTGGATCTACGTCCGAATCGGTGGCCGCACCCAGCGCACCATCGGCGTGCTCGTGATGATGGAAAATGGAGATCCGCGAGTCAAAGAGGTCGCGATCTAGCCCGAGTCCCCGGGCGCAGCGCCCCGGCTGGGGTGTCACCAAGCTTCTCGTAAACACTCTTTCCATTCCACGCACGAGCAACCAGAGCAAGAGAGATACAGGTTGATGAGGTCTACTGGATGATCGAATTGCGCTCCGCAACGCTTTTCCGGTTGATGCTGACCGTGTGGATTTTCCTCGGCGCGCAGGAAGCTGCGGCTGGCAGGCCGACGACTCGGAACACGCCATCGACTTCCGCTCCGAGCGCAACCAATGGAACCGACATTTGCACTGCTCCCACGATGACCCTCTCCTACGTGTGGCCTCAGAGCGGGTCAGACGTGAACCAAGCCGCGATGGACCAAGCCGACTGGCCCTACTCGCCATGGGATCTTCCGCTTATTTCCCAGCGCGTTCGGGCGATTCTTCTTGCCGACGATGACGGTACACGCCGGGTGCAGGCTACCCCCGCGCAGGTGGGGCTCTGGGTTGCGGAAGCAAATCGGATCTATCAGGCCTCGGGCATCCGCCTTCTCTTCGATCCGGGTCAATCATCCGGAGACTGGGAGGAGTTGAACAGCACCCTCCTCAACACAATGATCGGCACCGCGCATCCCAACTGGGCTCAACAGAAGGAGCTCGGCAATCAGATCGCAGCACAGACTCCCGAGGACATGGTCGTGTTCTTTCGATGGGGACCCG
>CAYUSL010000674.1:0-3250 GCA_964447125.1 uncultured bacterium
CCACGCCCAGCACCACCGCCAAGCCCCAGGCACCCACGCCGAGCGCGGCGAACACGCGAAAGAGATCGCGCTCGAGCTCGTCGAGGCGCGCCCGCGACAGCTCGGCCTCGAGGCGCACGTGCACCTCGGGGGCGAGCGCGTCGAGGGCACGGGTCACGGTTCCGGGACGCGCCACCGGCTGCCCGTCCTCGCTCATCTCGAGATGGGTCGCACCGATCCGGCGCGCGATCGAATCGAGGAGCGCCGCGTCCAGCACCTTGCCCCCGACCACCACCACGGTCGCCGAACCGAGCGTCACGCGCCGTGCGCTCGCCAGCACCACGCGGTCTTCGTTGGGGAAGGCTTCCCGCAACACCCGCGCGTCACCGCTCAGCCCGTCGAGAGCGAGCCCCGAGACGTCGCGGTAGCCGAAGCTCGCGGGACGATGCGCGCTCGACAGGATTCGTCCGCCGGCATCGAGAATCTTGAGCGCCGCCAAGCCGGTGCGCCCGGCGATTGGTCGCGCCCGCTCGATCGCCGCACGCTCGTCCACCTGGCCACGGTTCATCTCCACGAGCAGCTCGCGCACCGATGCGTCCTGCGAGGCTTGTTCCACCCGCACCCGGACGTCGCGGGCGAGCTCGTCGATCTCCGCGGCGAGCGCATCGCCGATGGCCACCAAGCGGGCCTGGTACTCCGACTCGATGCGATCGACCACCACGTGGTGGGTGAACCAAGCGGCCACACCGTTGGGCAGCACCACCAACAGGAAACCGAGGGTGAGGCGCAGCCGAAAGCGCATCTCAGCGCGCCTCGCCGTCTGCGCCGCCGCGCGCTGCGCGCCGCCCGGGGAGCTGCCACAGGTCTTCGAGCCAGACGCCCCCGTCGCTCGTGACCGTGCCTTCGCCGCGCGATCCCACGCGCTCGCCGCTCACCACGCCGATCTCACGATGCACCAACGGGATCCACGCGGCGTCGGCGGCCACCGCGCGCTCGGCGCCGAGCAAGCCGCGCAGCGCGCTCTCGATCGAGCGGGCACGGCTCGCGTCGGCGGCGGCAGCGAGTGCCTCGCTCGGCACCACGGGAATGGCGCTGGCGAGCCAGCGCGGCAGCACGTCCGCGATCGCGCCGTCGCCGAAGGTGCGCGAGGTGATCCAGCCCGCGAGCGTACCGTCGGCCAGATGCAGCCCCGCGTCGCTCGGATCGGACGCCACCACCCGCGTCACCAGCCCCGCCTCCTGAAGATCCGCTTGGACACGCTCGGCCACGGCGACCAGATCCGCATCCTCTCGCGCGACACCCAGCGCCAGCGGTGCTCGTCCATCGCGAACACCGAGACGTGACGACTGAGCCGGTCGCGGCTCTGCAAGCAATCCGCGATACGCAGCGCGGGCCTCGGGCAGAATCGAGCGCGCCACCTGCGCCCTGCCGCGCAACATCACGTCGGCGATGGACGTGCGGTCGATCGCGCGAGCGATGGCGCGGCGCGTCTCCGGAGAATCGAAGGGCACGACGTTTCGCGCCAGCACCAGGAACACCGTATCGAAGCCGCCACCGCGGAACCGCCCACTCGATTCCGGCATGCGCGTGGCGCCGACCACGGCGTCGAGGGTGCCGATCTCGAGCCCGCTCGCCACGTCGCTCGCCGCAGGCATGCGTTTGAGCGTGACGCGGTCGAGGAACGGCCGCCCCGCTAGCGCAGTCTCGCTGGCTTCCAGCACCCACTCGTTGGCGCTCGCAGACGCGAGCCGAAAGGCTCCGCAGCCGAGGCCACCCTGAGGCGCAGCAGCGCTGGGCGCGCCGGGCGTTACGGGCGGAGCGGGCACGATCGCGGCCCGCGGATCCGCGAGCACGTCTGGCAGCGTCGCACAGCCGCTCCCGAGCTCGATCCGGATCTCACGCCGGCCGCGTTCACTGATCGCCGACGTCTTGGCGGCCTCCGCGAGCGCGCAACCACCCTCAGCCGCGGGGGCTGCGAAGAAGCGGCGCAACGAATACACGACGTCGGTCGCGGTCAGGCTGCGTCCGTCGTGAAACGTGAGCCCGGGCGTCAGCGTGAGCGACCAAACCCGTGAGTCGGCATCCGCCGACACGTCGCTCACCAGGTGCGGGCGCGGGCGGTGATCGGCGTCGAAGCGATAGAGCGTGTCGTAGAGCGCGCGGCTCAGGGTGCCACCCAGGGCGCCGTCGAGCTCGAGCGGGTCCAGGCTCGGCGCAGGTGTGTCGCGACCGACGATCACCAGCGCGCCGCCGAATCGCGGACGCTCGGCGGCGTGCGCCGGCATCCCCGCCGCAAGCCGAAACGCCAGCGTAGCGAACGCCAACCGCCGCACCCGCGAGCCGACGCACGGCATCGTTCGAATCACGGTGCGTCCTCGATGCGCAGGATCGCGAGCGCAGCGCGCTCGCCGCAGCCGATCGCCATGACCGTGAACGCCTCGCTGGCGGCGAATCGCCCCGTTGCCAGCAAGCACACGCGAAACGGCGCCGGCGCGCTCCAGGCTTCGCTGGGCTCGCCGCTCGCCACCCGCACCAGCGCCAGCGTCGCGCCGTCGTCGCGATCGCCGAGGACCCACACGGCGTCGTCGTCGGGACGGGCGAGCACCGCGAGGGCCGAGCCGAACGGGCCGATCGGGGTTCGCTCGGCCGGCCGCGACGCGGGTGCGAGCGCGACCTCTCCGCTAGGCTCTTCGAGCGCCAGCCACTCGCCGCTCGCAGCCACCTCGAGAAACGGCCCGTCGAGAAGCGGCGTCGCACGCGCACCGTCGAGGGGCCCACGCGCGCTGCCAACGCTGGCGAGCAGATTGGTGCCGTCGCGGATCGCGGCGATCCACGCGCCGCCGCCGTTGCGCTGCGCGAACGGCAGCTCGCCACGGCGGTGCACGGTCGCCGCCGTCGCTCCTCCGACGGGCCATGCGTAGGGCGCGCTCGCCGGCGGTTGCACCCACAGCGTCGCAGGCTCACCGACGCGAGCGAGGGCGACCAAGCCTGCTCGCGGATCGCGCGAGCGCGACGGGGCGGCGCTCGGGTCTCCCCGTGGGTGCGACAGCGATGCCAGCTCGGTGACCGAGGCACCGGCCACGTCGAGCACCCGCGTCGACGCTTCACCGACGATCGCCAACCGATCGATCGCACCCTCGCCAGCGGCGACGGCGGTGGCCGCGAAGATCGGCCCGGCGACGTCGCCGAGCGACGTGATCTCGACCTTGGAGCGCGGCCGGCTCGCACCTGCCAGCGTCAGCGCGGCGAATGTCGCGTCCGTGGCGGGCAA
>CAYUSL010000675.1:0-1512 GCA_964447125.1 uncultured bacterium
GCGATGGGCACCGACCTGATGGTGCTCTTCCTCGGCCTCGAGATCATGAGCCTCGCGGTGTACGTGCTCGCCGGTTACCAGCGCGGAGCTGCGCGCTCGGTGGAAGCCGCGCTCAAGTACTTCCTGCTCGGCGCGTTCGCATCGGCGATCTTCCTCTACGGGCTCACCTTCGTTTACGGCGCGGCGGGCTCGGTTCGCCTCGACGTGGTCGCGACCGCGCTCAACAACGAGAACCCGTACACCGCTCGGCTCGCGCAGATCGGCCTGGCGCTCTTGCTCGCAGGTCTCGGCTTCAAGATCGCCGCGGTTCCGTTCCACCTCTGGACACCAGACGTTTACCAGGGCGCGCCCACGCCGGTGACGGCGTTCATGTCGTCGGCGGTGAAGGCGGCCGCGTTCGCGCTGGCGCTGCGGGTGCTGCGCGTGGGATTCGGCGCGCACCCGGCACTCTGGACCGGTGCGGTCGAGTGGCTGGCCATCGCCACCATGATCGTGGGCAATCTGGCAGCGCTGATCCAGCGCGATCTCAAGCGGATGCTCGCATACTCGTCGATCGCTCACGCCGGCTATTTGCTGGCAGGAGTCGCAGCAGGGCATCCCGCCGGCACTTCGGCGGTGCTCTTCTACTTGGCGTCCTACTTGGTGGCGAACCTCGGCGCCTTCGCGGTGCTGGTCGCGATCGGCGAGCAGGGCGAGGCCAACCTCACCCTCGACGACGTGGCCGGGCTCTATCGCACTCGACCGGGGCTCGCGTTCGCGCTGTCCGCGTGCCTGCTGTCGCTCGCCGGCATCCCGCCCACGGCAGGGTTCTTCGGGAAGTTCCTGGTCTTCAATGCGGCGATTCGCGCCCACATGATCGGCATCGCCGTGCTCATCGCGCTCACCAGCGCCTTGAGCCTCGGTTACTACTTGATCGTCATCGTGAAGATGTACATGGCCGAGCCAGCCCGCGAGTACCGAACCCAATCGCTCGCCACCGGCGTGCGGATGGTGGTGGTGGCGTCGTTGGTCGGTGTGTTCGTGCTCGGCATCCTGCCCACGCTGGTCCAGGGCTTCGCCGAGCAAGCGGCTTTCCCGCTCCCCTGACGGTCGAGCGGACGGAGGTCCCATGGCGGCGAGCTCGCTCTACGACCTGACTGTTCCCTCCCTCGCCGGAAAGCCGGTGGCACTCCGCGAGCTCGCCGGCCGCGTCACGCTGTGCGTGAACGTCGCCAGCGAGTGTGGTTACACGCCGCAGTACAAAGGCCTGCAGCGCCTCCACGAGAGCCTGGAAGCACGCGGCTTCTCGGTGCTGGGGTTCCCGTCGAACGAATTCGGGGGCCAGGAGCCGGGCAGCGCGGAACAGATCCAGACGTTCTGCGAGACCAAGTTCGGCGTGACCTTTCCCCTCTTTCAGAAGCTCGAGACCCAGCCAGGCGCCGGACAGTCGCCCGTCTATCAGTTCCTGACCTCTGGCCGCGAAGCGCCGGACTGGAACTTCTGCAAGTACCTGGTCGACAAGCGCGGTCAGGT
>CAYUSL010000675.1:1612-3247 GCA_964447125.1 uncultured bacterium
AAATCGTATTGGGGGGCAAGATGAGGGAACGGCTTGGAGTGAGTGGCTTTCGGGCTGCCGCGTACGCGGTGGCCTTGATCGGATTCGCGCTGCGCGGCGACACCTGCACACCACCGCCGCAGATCACGTTCAGCCAGCAGGTCACGAGCACGATCGCGGACAACGCCGCGGTGAGCTATCTGTTCGTGGCGCCGGCGCTGGGCAACAACGCCTCGATCGCCGGATCGTTCCGGCTCGAAGATGCGGCGCCTGCAAATGGTACCTACAAGCTCGAGGTCTTCCCGGCCGGCGGCACGACGCCCATCGCCAGCGCCGGGCCGGTCGCCGTGAACGTGCCGACGCTGCTTCAGGACGTCACGTTCACCGCCGCGGCGAACTACGAGGTGCGCGTCACCGAGGTCGACGGGACCGCGGGCCGCACGTTCAAGCTCACCATGAGCCCGCGATACACCCTGCCGGCGAGCAGCCTGAGCTCGTCCTCCACGCTGGGGCTGAGCCTGGCGCCGGGCGAGTACGAGACCGCCCGATTCACCGTCGCCGCAGGCCAAACCGGCCCGCGCGACCTCTACTACGACGACGTCAACGTCACTCCGGGGAACGGCACCGTCGTGATCCTCGGCCCCGACAAGGTGACGCCCGTGACCACGCTCAGCGGCGCGAGCGATCTGAGCTTCGACGCCAGCGACGTGGCCGAGATGGACCTGCAAACGATCGGCGACTACACGGTCATCGTCACCGACACCGATGCTACGGGCCAGGGGACGCTCTCTCTCATCCTCGGCCCCTATGCGGGTCAGGACGACACTGCCGGGCCATGCGAGCTACTGCCCACGCCACCCACCCTGGGCGCGCCGGTAGTGGTGGCGGGCCGCACGCTCAATCCAGTCGGTGATCGCGATTGCTTCCAGTTCTCGATCCCGTTCGGCGTGAGCGACGTGACCGTTGGCCTGGACCAGACCAGCGGCTCCACCAGCAACAACGAGGTACGTCTCAGCAGTGCCACCGGCTTCAGCGCCAACAAGAAGGGCAGCGGAGACATCAACGGCACGTTCTCCGTGGACACCGGGCTGGCGGACACTTACCAGGTGGTGGTCAACAACCTCGTCAACGGGACCTTCAACTACACGCTCACCATCGGCCTCGCTGGCCCGTGCGTGGGCGCCGGCTGCGTGCTCGCTCCCGACGGCGCCGTGGCGCTGAGCTTCGTCACCAACCCCGTCGACGTGCTGGTGCGCAACAACCTCGTCACGCAAGGTCCGCTGCCGCTCGCCGCCGCGGCCACCTTCGAGCTCGACAAGACCTCGAGCGGCACCTTCCAGCTCCAGTTGCTCGGCGATCGCGACGGCAACACCGCAACGCTCGAAGCGCTCTGCCCGGCAGCGAGTGGCTCGAACGACTTCTTCATCGAGAACTGCGATCTCACCACGACCGACGGCCTGGTGACTGCACGCGTCACGCGGGTGAGCGGTTCGGGCAGCACCGCCACGGTGCGCATGGGGCCCGAGCTGGCAGCACTCGCCGCAGCACCCACACCGATCCTGCCCTCGGGTGAGGGCGCGTGGAGCGGCATCTCGAACGGCAACCTCACGAGCTTCGGCGACGAGCGCTTTTACGCGTTCACGCTCACGGCGAACG
>CAYUSL010000676.1:0-3239 GCA_964447125.1 uncultured bacterium
ACTGCCCACGAGCGCGACTCGGGATGCGTGGCCGCGGAGCACCCTTCGACGTGCCCCCAGCCCCTCACGCCTGGAAAGGGCTCGGCACGAAACTGACCCACTACCGATCCGCCTGGCCGCTCGTGAGTGATCCGGGCTAAGAGGTTGGCAACCCGGTCGCGAGGTTGAGCGCGCAGGCGCGCGCAACCCGTGGAGCGTGAGCCATGACGCACGAATCCTCGGTCGACAGCATCGTCATCGGTGCGGGTGTGATGGGCTCGGCGATCGCGTTGCGTCTCGCGCAGGCGGGCCAGCGGGTGCTGGTGCTCGAACGAGCGGTCCCCGGCGCCGAGGCGTCCAGCGCCGCGGCCGGCATCCTCGGTCCCCAAGTCGAGGCCGAGGAGGACGGGCCACTCTTCCGTTTGGGGCTCGCTTCGCGCGAGCGATATCCGGCATTCAGTGAGGAGATTCACGCGGTCACCGGGCACGACCTCGGCTTTCGCCGCGTCGGTGTGGTGCGTGCCATGGCGTCGGAAGCCGAGCTCGAAAGCTGGCTCGGCCAGCGTGCCTGGCAGGCGGGGGCCGGATTCTCGGTGCGCGTGTTGCGCGGTGCCGAGATCGCGGAGGTCGAGCCCGCCCTCGGCGGCCAGGTGCCAGCGGCGGTGCATCTTGCCGACGAGGCGCAGGTGGACGCGCAGGCGTTGGCGCTGGCACTCCCCGAGGCAGCGCGCCGTGCGGGTGCGCGCTTCGAGCGCGCGACGGTGCTGCGCCTGCGGCTCGAGGGTCACCGGGTGACCGGCGTCGACCTCGACGCCGGGGTTCGTCCAGCCTCGGCAGTCGTCGTGGCCGCGGGCGCCTGGACGGCGCAGGTGGTCGGCGCGGCGCTACCGCCCGATGCCGTGACTCCAGTGCGTGGACAGATGGTGTTGCTCAAGGTCGAAGGCGACGTGGTCGCTCCGCGTACGGTGGTCTTCGGCTCGGGTGGGTACGCCGTGCCGCGCGCCCACGGCCGCGTGCTGCTCGGCTCCAGCATGGAGCGGGTGGGCTTCGACAAGCGCGTGACCGCAGGCGGTGTCGCCAGCATCCTGGGAAACGCGCTGTCGATCATGCCGGGGCTGGCGCACGCCACCTTCGAGTCGACGTGGGCCGGCTTCCGCCCCGCGCCGCGCGACGGCTTGCCGCTCATCGGCGCGACACCCGTCGATGGGCTCTTCGTCGCCAGCGGGCACCACCGCAACGGAATCCTGCTGGCGCCGGTCACCGCAGACCTGCTCGCCGACGCGGTGCTGGGTCGCGTCAGCGCGCTCGATCCGACCCCGTTTCGGCCCGATCGCTTCGGTGCGTGAGAACCGCGCCGACCGCGGGCAACTCCCGAGAACCGAGATCCACGCGTTCTTGCGGGCGGTCTCGCGGCTCGACTACTATCGCTGCGCTGGACGGGCCGGCCGCGCGCGCCGACTCGAACCCGTCGTTCACAACTCATCACCATGACCACCAAGGACTTCTCCTCGGAGGTGCGCAAGACTGCGCGCTTCGACGTGTCGTTGCCGATTCGCTTCACCGAGGACGGCGAGAACTTCGGTGAGGGCGTGGTCACGTCGCTGAGCTCGATCGGGATGTTCGTCCAGACCGAGCGCGTCCCGACGTTGGGAGCGAGCGTGTGGTTCGACCTCGGTCTCGGCGGCGTGCTGCCGCCGCTTCGCGGGAGAGCCAAGGTCGGCACGCTCAACCGCCGCTTCGGCACCGACGTGGTCACCGGGTTCGGTGTCGAGTTCGACGAGCCGCGCGAGGACGTCAACGACGCCCTGAATCACCTCGAGCCGACTTACCCGGGCGCGGTTCGTCTCGATACTCACGGCAACCTGGTGTGGCCGATCATCCCCGATCCCGAGCGCCCGGACATGGGACACGAGGGAGATGGCCTGCGCATCGCGACGCAGCGCGATTGGGTGGGGGCGAGTGGTGAGCGCGGCAACGAAGCGCCGGCGATGGCAGTCGGCACGGCGCTCAACCGCCCGATCCAGGATTTTCTGGAGATGGTCCGCGAGCTGAACGCGCAGATCCTCTCGTGTGACGCCGACTCCATCGAGTTCGCGTACCAAGGCCGCCGGCTCGGGCCACAGGGCGGCATTCCCAAGTCGCTCTTGGTCGCAGGCCTGATGGCGCTCGATCGCGAGGAAGAGCAAGCCCGCGTCGAGGCGCCTGCCGCGAGCGAAGCGCCGCTGCCCACGATCAACGTGGCGACCGCCACGGGCGACGGTGACGAGGAGTGGACGCTCGACCTGACGGATCTCGACGCGATGCCCGAGTCGACGGAGATCGCTCCCGCGGCTGCCGTCGCGGCCGCGCCGCCATCCGAGCCGCAGCCGGTCACCGAGGCGCCGCCCGCGAATCCCGCCGCGGCGACGCAACCGCTCACGCGAGCGGCGGCCGAGGAGCAGCGCGGGCGAGCGCTTCTGGATCTGCTCGCTGCACAGATGCGTATCGTCGACGACCTCGGCTGCGGTGGGTGGCGCCTCGAGCACATGTGGACCGAGCAGCTCGAGTCGATCGAGGAGGCGCGCGCGTTGCTGGGCGAAACCGCGGCACGCTTGGCGGAGACCGGCGCCGACACCGCCGCCCAGGCACAGTCCGCCGCAGACGGCGGTAGCGGCTTCGCGGTGGTCGAGGCGTTTCTGGACCGCGTGCTCTGGAATGCCCGCGCGCTCACGCCCTCCGACGAGGCGTTTCGGGCCTACGACGAGTTCGTCGACGTCGAGAAAGCAGCGCGCGCCGAGGCCCGCGCCAAGGAGCCCGCGAAGAAGCGGCTCTTCGACGCGACCGCAACCACGACCCTCCCCGCCAAGGCGCAAGCGCGCGCGGCGACGCCGGTGTGGCAGATCGTCGTCGCGGTGCTCTTGCTCGCGATGGCGTCCGGTGCCGCGTACTGGAGCATGCTCAAGTCGCGAACCATTCTCGACTCAGCCAAGATCGTCCCGCCCAGCTCGCTCACCGTGGAGGCGCTCGGCGAAGCGCTCGCGGCGGCACCGGGTAGTGTGAGCATCCCGGTGGAGGCGGTGAGCGTCTCCGGAAACACGGTGAAGATCACGGTCGCACCGGAATGGCAGAAAAAGCCGCAGGGTGTGCGTCAGCGCGAGTTCGAGGCGCTGGTCTCGGTGCTCGCGGACAAGGGCTTCGCCGAGGCCACGGCGGTGAGCGCGGAAGGCGTCGAGCGCGCCAAATGGGCCAACGGCATGGTGAACCTGGTCGAGTGAGCGCCG
>CAYUSL010000677.1:0-3236 GCA_964447125.1 uncultured bacterium
GTGTTCGTGATCGTGAAGGTCGCGCGCGCCGATCTCGCCACACCCGTGGCGCGCACCATCGATGAGGGCTTCCGGAACTTCACCGTGCCCACGGAGACCATCACCGAGAAGGCGTTCACGGAGACGGTGATCGGCGGCCTCGCCGACACGCTTCAGGCGCTCACCGTGATCGGCTACCTCACCCTCGGCGTCACGATGCTGGTGGTGGCGAACACCGTGGCGATGGGCGTCCGCGAGCGCACCAACGAGATCGGCACCATGCGGGCGCTCGGATTTAGCGCGCGGCGGGTGCTGGCGATGGTGGTCGGCGAGGCTTCGCTGGTGTCGTCGATCGGTGGTGTGGGCGGTGCCCTCTTGGCGTGGACCATCTTCCACTACCAGCTCATCAAGCTGCCCGAGGAGGTCGGGCTCGAGATCCAGGCCTCGTGGCGCGTGGTGCTTCAGTCGTCGCTCTTGGCGCTGCCGATCGGTGCCTTGGCCGGCCTCAAGCCGGCGTGGGACGCGAGTCGCATGGCGATCACCGAGGCGCTTCGCCACGCCGACTAGCCCTGAAGTAAGCGCGAGGCGCTTCCTTCAGGGCTAGTGGATGTTTCCTCGGGGGGCTGTTCCAGACCCCCGCCCATCGCGGCAAAGCCGCGATGTGGCCCACCCCCAAGTCGCTTCGCTTCGCTCGCGCGGCGCCGCTGGCGCCGGGAGAGATGGACGGCGCGCGTGGAGTCCGGTGCGCGGATTGGTCGTCGGGGCGCTCGATTGTGATCTGTTCCAGACCCCCCCGCCCCGCAAGAAGCGCGGTTCTCGCGGGGCCCCACCCCGAGTCGACTCGCTACGCTCGTCGGCGCGCCGCTGGCGCGTGCCATTCTGCGAGCTCGAGTGCCGCGTATTCCGAGGCGCCAGCTTCACGTCGAGACGAACCCCATGCCACTTCCCCTCACCTACTCGTGGCGAAACGTGATGGCGCGGAAACGCTCCACGGGCGTGGTGGTGCTCGGAGTCGCGGCGAGCGTGCTGGTGTTCGTGGTGATGGCGGCGACCGCGAGCGGCATAGCGCGGGTGGCGGTCTCCACCGGTGACGCACGCAATCTCCTCGTCATGTCGAAGGGCGCACCCTCGGCCGAGGCATCCTCGCTGTCGCGTGAGTCGGCCAACATCGTGCGCTACCACCCGGAGGTGGCCCGCGACAGACGCGGCGAACCGCTGGCGAGCGCCGAGCTCTTGCTGCAACGCCCGATCCCTCGCAAAGGCGAGCCACTCGGTTCGATGGAAGGCGCCCGCTACGTGCCCATCCGCGGTGTCACCCCCGATGCCTTCGAGGTCCACAGCGGCGTGCGCTTGCTGGCTGGCCGCTTCCCGGCGCATCCCGGCGAAGTGCTGATCGGCGCGCTCTTGCCGAGCAAGCTCGCCGGCGTGGGCATCGGCGACGAGCTGGCCTTCGGCCGCCAGCTCCACCGCGTGGTGGGAGTCTTCGCCGCCGCAGGTCAGATCTTCGAAGGAGAGGTGTGGGCCGAGCTGGACGATCTCATGAGCGAGAACAAGGTCAGCGAGGTCTCGCTGCTCGTGGTGCGCCTCGCCGAGCCGCGCCGCTTGGCGTCCGTGGAAAAGGCGCTGGAGGACTCGAAGACCGTTTCCGTCGACGCGCAGGCCGAGCCCAAGTACTACGAGGACGTGGCGCGCTCGGCCGTGGGCTTCCGGTTCCTCGGCAACCTCATCGGCACCATCATGGGCCTGGGTGCGGTGTTCGCGGGCGCCAACACCATGTACGCGGCGATGAGCAAGCGGGTGCGCGAGATGGGGACGCTGCGCGCCCTCGGCTTCGGCGCCTGGTCGGTGGCCATCGGCCTCTTGATCGAGAGCACGCTGGTGGGAATCCTCGGCGGCGCTCTCGGGATCGCGGCCTCGTTCGCGTTCGACGGCTACGGGATGGACATCTTCGACCTCTCCTTCCGCCTGGACGTGACCCGCACCGCAGTGATCGGCGGTGCGGCGTTGGCGCTCGCCTCCGGTGTCCTGGGCGGCCTCCTGCCGGCGCGCGCTGCAGCACGTCTCGAGATCGTCGACGCCCTCCGTCACGTGTGAACGAGGTGGACATGGAACCGCGCGATCGTTTCGTCGAGCATCAACGGGGGCTCAGGATTCACGTTGCCGAATGGGGCGCGGCCGACGCGCCAGTGGTGGTGATGGTCCACGGCTGGATGGACATCGCTCGATCGTGGGACCCGGTGGCCGAGCATCTGGCGGCGCGCTACCGCGTGCTGGCGATCGATCTCCGCGGCCACGGGCTATCGGGCTGGGTGGGCGCAGGTGGCTACTACCACTTCGCCGATTACGTCCTCGACATCGACGCTGTGGTCCGCGAGCTCGCGGGGGGCGGGCCGGTGGTGCTCGTCGGACACTCGATGGGCGGAATGGCGGCGGGCCTCTACGCCGGCACCTTTCCCGATCGGATACGAGCGTACGTGAGCGTCGAGGGACTCGGTCCTGCGGACATGCGCCCCGAGATGGCGCCGGACCACTTCGTCGAATGGGTGCGCACCAACCGCGAGCAGCTCGGGAAGCAGCCGCGACCGTACCGAGCGATTGCGGACGCGGCGGCGCAGCTCAAGCTCGCGAACCCGCGGCTCCGCGAGGAGCGCGCGCTGGCGCTCGCCTCCCACGGCACCGAGCGCGGCGCGGATGGGCTCTTCCGCTGGCGCTTCGATCCGCTCCACAAGAGCCGCGTGCCGCAGCCCTTCTACGTGGAGCAGGCACGCGCGTTCTGGCATCGCATCACGGCACCGGTGCTGGTGGTGATGGGTGAGCTGAGCTGGGTGCGCGAGCTGGTGACGGATTGGCGCGAGCGAGCGGCGTCGTTTCGCGACGGGCGCGTCGTCGAGATCGAGGGCGTGGGGCACATGATCCACCACGAGCGCCCCGAGGCGCTGGCGTACGCGATCGAGGCGTTTCTAGATTCGTTGCCGAGCTGAGTCACGGGCGGGCTGAGGCCCGCGCCCGCGCCTGGTGAGCGATGCAGTCGCAACTCGGCAAACGCGATCGCTGCCATCCGTAGGAGCGACTGTCCCGCCGCCCACGGACACTCGTCAGGGCGCCGTGCGCAGCGCTTCCTCGACGAAGTCGAGACGATCGTTGCCCCAGAACATCTCCGCGCCATTCACGAAGAAGGTAGGCGCGCCGAACGAGCCGCGCTCGACGGCTTCGTTGGTGTTCGCGGTGAGCGCATCCTTCACGTCTTGCTGCTCGAT
>CAYUSL010000678.1:0-3223 GCA_964447125.1 uncultured bacterium
TGCGCGGCCTACGACTTCACGGTGATGGGCGGCTCGATCGGCGAGACCGGCGAGCGCAAGGTCACCGAGCTGCGCGAGATGGTGTGCAAGTGGCGCATTCCCATCGTGTGGCTCATCGACTCGGCGGGCGCACGCATCCACACCGAGGGTGGCTTCGGCGGCATGATGGCGCGCGGCGAGGGCGACCTGCGCAAGGAAGCGCGGCGCACCGGCATCGGTGCCTCGATCTTCGCGTACTCGGGGGCGCTCTTCCGCGAGCAATCGATCTTGTCGGGAGTGATCCCGCAGGTGTGCGCGATGATGGGCCCGGGTGCGGCGGGAACGGCGTACATCCCGGGCCTCGCGGATTTCGTGCCGATGGTGAAGGGCACCAGCTCCATGGGGCTGGGCGGGCCGTACCTCGTGAAGGCCGCCGTGGGCGAGGACATCACCGAGGAAGACCTCGGCTCGAAGCTCCACAACACCAAGAGCGGTGTGGCCGATCTCGAGGTGGCGGACGACGCGGCGTGCATCGCGGCCATCCGCGACTACCTCTCGTACTTCCCTGCGAACGCCGAGGAGCAACCGGCGGTGGTGCCTTGCGACGATCCCGTCGAGCGCGCCGACGAAGAGCTGCTGGACATCGTCCCCGTGGAGCCGCGCAAGGTCTACGACGTCAAGAAGGTCATCAAGCGCATCGCCGATCACGGCAAGTTCTTCGAGATGAAGCCGCTCTTCGCCCGGAACCTGGTGACCGCGTTCGTGCGGATCGGCGGCCGCGCCACGGGAGTGGTGGCCAACAACCCGATGTTCTACGGCGGCGTCCTGGACGTGGACGCCTCCGACAAGGGTGCCCGCTTCATCAACCTCTGCGACGCCTTCAACATCCCGCTGGTGTTCTTGATGGACACGCCCGGTTTCCTGATCGGGACCAAGGCCGAGGAGCAGGGCATCATCCGTCACGGCGCCAAGATGGTGCACGCCGTCTCGTGCGCGACCGTGCCCAAGCTCACCGTGGTGATGCGCAAAGGCTATGGCGCCGGCTACTACGCCATGTGCGGCAAGGGCTACGAGCCGGATCACATCGTGGCCTGGCCCACCGCCGAGATCAGCGTCATGGGCCCCGAAGGCATGGTGTCGATCTTCGCGCGGAAGCTCCTCGCCGTTCAGGAAGATCCGGCACCCATGGCGAAGTTCCTCGCCGACAAGATCCGCGAGACCATCGACCCCGTGATCGCCGCCGGCTGGGGCTACATCGACGACATCATCGACCCGCGCCAGACCCGGAAGGTCCTGGCGACGCTGCTCGAGCTGACGCGCAACAAGACCGTGAACCGCCCCTACCGCAAACACGGCGTCGTGCCGGTGTGAGGCAGGCGACGTGGCCCAGCCCTGCGTGGGACGAGCCCCTGCTCGACGACGCTGCGCGCCAGCCGGCCCCCTCGGGCTCGACTGACTTCGCCTTTCGTAGGGTCGGGGCTCGTCCCCGGCCAGGCAACCCATCGGCCGCCGCCCGCGTCAGGGCTTCGCGGGGTAGGTCGCGCGCAGCTCGTCGATGGCGATCTGGCGCACGTCGCGAAGCTCTTCGACGTCGTGGACTTGCGGGTTGTCGCGCTTCAAGAAGCCCAGGTTGATCTCACCGCCGGTGAGCAGGAATGCCGGCAAGGCCACACGGTAGCGCGCCCGGGCTTCGATGGGCTTCCCGCCCACGAGCCAGCCCCGCTCGTCGTGACTGACACCCCAGGCGTGCAGGAATCCGCCGAGCCCACGGTTGTTCTCACCGGCGTCGAGGACGCGAGCAAGCAGCTCGCCCTCGAAGGAAGCCTTCACCACCCGCCCGCCGAAGGGCAGGATGCGGATCACGTCGTACTCGGTGATCGGTCCCGCGGGGACCACGTCGTCGATGCGCACCGAGCCGCCGTTCAGGAGCGCCGCGTCGGCATCCTTCGCTTCTCGCGCGATCCCGCCCACCAAGATCTCCGTGAGCCGGCCCGGAGAGTTCCGAACCATGGCCTCACGGCCGTCGAGTGGCTCGGTGGTCGTGGCCACCACGGCCTCCGGCGAAAAACCGTCCTTGCGGAACGCCTCGAACGCCATCGCCGTCCACTTCTTCACGACCTCTTCCACCGCCGGCGCCGAGGCCACGGTGTCGTCGATCACGCGCAGCCGGGACGAGATCTCGGGCCGCGTGCCGGGCGCCCCGAAGTCGAGGGTGACCACGGCAAGGGTGCGCACGTTGGCGTCGGCCTTGATGATCGGCACCAGTCGTGGCCCGCGGCGCAGCTCCCAGTTCTCGTGCTCGTGGCCGCCCAGCACCACGTCGATCGCGGGGACCTGCGTCACCAGGTCCGTGTCGCCCGCGAGCGAGAGATGAGTGAGCGCGATGATCGCGTCGACCTTGCCGGCCAGGCGGTCGACCTCTGCACGCGCCGCGACGATCGGATCGCGATAGCGCACCCACTCGTTCTTGGTCGCCGGAATCGTCACACCAACGAGTCCGAGCCTGACTGTCCTGCCTTCGGCCTCGACCGGCACGATCGCCGACGTAGGCACGCCCGCGAACGGCTCGCCCTTCACGTCCGTGACGTTGCTCGACACCAGATGGAACTTGGACTCGGCGAGCCGCGCCCGGAACGCGGCTTCGGAGACGTCGAACTCGTGATTGCCGAAGGTCGCCCAGTCGAGGCCGGCCGCATTGAGAACTTCGACCATCTGGCGACCCGCCAGCGGCTTGCCGTCGATGCGCGCCGTGCCGAGCGCCGAGGGTGAGAGGTAGTCACCACCGAGCGTCGTGAGCACCGGTGGCTGCGATCGACGCAGCTCGGCGAAGACCGTGGCCACCCGCGCGAGCCCGCCGAACTTGCCGCCCTCGACGGCGCCAATCTCGTAGATGTCGTTGAGATGGACCAGCGTCACCCGCACGGGTTTCGCCGGGGCATCCGCCTCTGCGCGCGCTGGGCCTGCAGCGACGCACGCGCCCAGCACCAGCACGAGCACGCGCGCCGTCCACACGCGCACGACGCGACGCCACGACCCGCGCGGCCTCATCCTTCGCGCTTCCCACGCGACAGGTAGCGAGCTTCGCGCGTATCCACCTTCACGATCTCGCCGCTCTCGAGATAGGCGGGCACCTGGATCACGATCCCGGTCGAGAGCTTCGCGGGCTTGGTCTGCGCTTGCGCGCTCGCCCCCTTCACCACCGGCGCCGTCTCGACGATCTCGAGCTCGACGGTGTTGGGCAGCT
>CAYUSL010000679.1:0-3221 GCA_964447125.1 uncultured bacterium
CGCTCGTGCAGCCCGAGCATGAAGAACCCGTAACCGCGGCCGAGTGATTCGTCGAAGAGGGTCGAGAGCAGCAAGCGAAAGACCAGAGCCGGGTCTGGCTCGCTCGGGCACACCGCGCGAAATGCCGCGTAGAAGTAGTGAAATGGCTTCCCCGCGGCGGGAAGCGGCGCGAATCCCAGGAGGCGCCCTGCGAGCGCCGAAAGCGGTCGCAAGAGCCGCATCGCGCCGCCGTAACCGACCACCACCGTCTGCTTGAAGCGCGACTGGTCCCAGCTCGCGAGAGTCCCCACCACCCGCCCGTCGCGCAGGGCGACGCGGAAGTCTCCGGGAGCAAGATCGGGCACGCGCGGCGAATCGGCGGCAAAATCCGCGAGCGACCAACGCGGCGCGAATTGGCGCGTGGCGCCGTAGCGGTCGAGACACGCCACGATCGCGGGAAGCTGCTCGTTCCGGGCCCGCTCGACCGAGATCCCCGCCACGCTCGCGCGTCGGGGCCGACCTGCGAGATGGACCGAAAACGTGCGCAGCCTGCCGAGATCGCGATACGTCGGTAGACCTGCGCGGCCACTGGTGAGCACCGCGCGGGCGAGCGCGTTGTCCTCGATGATCGTGGAGACGTAGATCGGCACCGGGTCGGCTTCGTGGAGCTCGCGCAGCTTCTGGTAACCGCGGGCCAGCCAGATCGACTGGCGCACCGTGGGATCCACACGAAGGCCGCTCAAGTAGCCGATCCGCTGCGGCTCGCCGTTCAGCCACATCGTGCGGATCGAGCGGGTCGCCACGCCGCGGATTCGGGTGGTGTCGGTCCCGTCACGGCCGACGATCACTTGCTGCGAGTCGCCCTCGATGCCAACGGCACGAAAAAAGCTCGGCTCGCGGTGGAATGCCACCGAGATCGCCCCGGGCATCGCATTGTCGCGCAGGAGTCGCCGGAGCTCGGCATCGTCCCCCGCGTTCGCCAGATCGATCTGGAGCGATACGCTCATCGCGGCGCGAGGATAGCTGCGGCACGCGCCGAGGGGCGATCACGTTCGACATCGTGACCCACCTCTTGGCCTGGGCTCGCGCCCACCGCTACCCTTGTGCGGTTCGAGCGCGCCACGCGCTCCCCCCACACGAGACGCGCATGCGACTCACGCTCATCCATCCCTGCATCGGCCGCGTTCCGGGCCAGCGCTACATTCGCGGCTGGCAGATGGAGCCGCTGCCCGCGGCGCTGATCGCCGGGCTCACACCGAAAGACGTGGAGATCCGCTTCTACGACGACCGGATGGAGCCGATTCCGTTCGACGAGCCCACCGACCTGGTGGCGATGAGCGTCGAGACCTACACCGCCAAGCGTTCCTACCAGATCGCCAGCGAGTACCGCCGCCGCGGCGTGCCGGTGGTGATGGGAGGCTTCCACGCGCGGCTCCAGACCGACGAGGTCCTGCGTTACGCGGAATCCGTGGTGGTCGGCGAGGCGGAGGGGCTCTGGCAGGAGGTCCTCGACGACTACCGCCACGGCACGGCCAAGAAGCTCTATCAGCTCCCCGATCGACCACCGCTCAAGGGAGCGCGCCCCGATCGCAGCATCTTCCGCGGCAAGGACTACCTGCCGGTGAGCCTGGTCGAGGCCGGCCGCGGCTGCCATTTCGTGTGCGAGTTCTGCGCGGTCACCACCTACTTCCAGCGCCGCCAGACGCGCCGCCCCATCGACGAGGTGATCTCCGAGATCGCCGACCTCAAGGCCGAGGGGAGGAAGTTCTTCTTCTTCGTCGACGACAACCAGACCTCCAACATCAAGGAGGTCAAGGAGTTCATGCGGGCGCTGGCACCCCTTCAGATCCGCTGGGTGAGCCAGACCAGCATCAACGGCGCCCACGATCCCGAGTTCCTCGATCTGCTCAAGTCGAGCGGCTGCGAAGGCGTTCTCATCGGCTTCGAGAGCCTGAATCGCGCCAACCTCGTGCAGATGGACAAGGACTTCAACACCATGGGCGGCGGCTACGAGAAGTCGCTCGCCAAGCTGCGCGAGAAGAAGGTACGGCTGTACCCCACCTTCATCTTCGGCTACGACGAGGACACGCCTGAAACCTTCGCGGACACCGTCGAGTTCGCCAAGCGCCACCAGTTCTACATCACCGCGTTCAACCACCTGACACCGTTTCCCGGCACACCGCTCTACGACCGTCTGGAGAAGGAAGGCCGCCTCCTCTACGAGAAGTGGTGGATGGACGAGCGTTACGGCTACAACAAAGTGCCGTTCCGGCCCCGCAAGGTCTCACCCGAGGAAGTGGAACGCGGCTGCGTGGAAGCGCGGCGCAGCTTCTACACCTGGCCGAGCATCGTGAAGCGCAGCGTCGATCCGGTGAATCGCGAGAACTGGTTCATGTTCCGGAATTTCTTCCTCATCAACGGCATCCATCGCGCCGAGGTGAGCTTGCGCAACCACTATCCCCTCGGCGACCGCACGTGGGCCGGCGAGCTTCTGGAAGCGAACTGATGTGCTCGTCGTCGCAACTCGAATCGATGGACGCGGACCCACCCGGCTCGGGCGCGATTCGCGGGCGGCTGGTCGCGCGCGCGGCACTCTCGGACGACGAGCGCGCAGCGATGCACCGCCTTCTCGCCAGCTATTTCGACGGCGTCGACGAGCGAGTCTTCGCGCGCGATCTCGCCGGCAAGAACTGGGTGATCCTTCTCGAGGACGAGAGCGGGGCGTTGCGCGGATTCACCACGCTCCACGTGCACCGTCACACCTTCGAGGGTGAGCCGATCACGGTCGTGTTCTCGGGCGACACCATCGTCGACCGCAGCGCCTGGAACACGCCGACTCTTCACCGTAGCTGGATCGACGCCGTGAATCGGCTGGCGCGAAGCGAAGGACGGGGCCGCGTGTGGTGGCTGCTGATCGTTTCCGGTTACCGCACTTACCGTTTGCTGCCGGTGTTCTTCCGCGAGTTCTATCCCCGCCACGATCGGACCACGCCGGCGTCCGTTCACCAGCTCATGGACGAGCTCGCGGCGGCGCGTTTCGGTGGCGAATACGACCGCAAGGTGGGCATCGTGCGGTTCGCCGACGGCGCCCAACGGCTGCGCGCCGACGTCGGCGAGATCACCGACGCTCGCACCCGCAATCCGCATGTGCGTTTTTTCACGGAACGCAACGCCGGCCACGAGCAAGGTGACGAGATGGTGTGCCTGTGCGAGATCTCCGAGCACAACCTGACCGCCGCCGG
>CAYUSL010000680.1:0-3190 GCA_964447125.1 uncultured bacterium
GATGACCGAGCGCTATCGCGCCTCGCGTTGGGCGGGACATCTCACCGACGACGAGTCCCAACGGATGTGGCAGCTCATGCTGCGGATCGACGAGGCGTTCAACGAGCTCGGCGATGCCGAACGGCGACGTCGCTCGCACCAGATGCGCAGCGCGGCGGTCGAGCGCAAGGTCAAGACGGATCTCGTGACGGGTCCTCGCGCGCAGCTCATCAAGGAGCAGCTCGAGGCGGATGCGGCCTTCGACGACGGACGCTACGAGGACGCCAAGAACGCCTACCAGCGTTGCATCACGCTGGCGCCGGAGCGCGGGTTCTTCTTGCTCAGGCTCGGTCAATCGATGCTGCGCGAGGCGACCTTCGCGAACAAGCAGCCCGACTGGCTGGGCATCGAGCGCGCCTTCGACAAGGCGCTCAAGCTCGAGCCGGAGAACCTCGAAGTCCTCATGGCGCTGGGCGAGATGTGGAACGGTCGCGGCCAGCCCTCGCGGGCGATGCCCTACTTCAAGCGGGTCCGCGACGTCGAGCCGAATCACGCCGGCGCCATTGCAGCGATCGAGGCGTACCTGACCGGCAAGAACCCAGCGCCGCAGCGCCGCACCACCACCGAACGCCTGTTCAAGTTCCTGCGCCGCAACGACGGCTGATTCCCAGCTTCGCCGCGACGGCCGGCTCCGGCGTCGACCGGTTCGATGCGCTCGGTACGATCTCCGTGCTATTCGGAGCTCGTCCCCACTCCACGCGAACACGGTCCTCGACATGAACGAGCCTCGATCCTCGGCACCCGCATCGGCCTCGCCACGCCCGGCAACATCGCAGCCCGCAACCGGCGCGCTGGCACGCTGCGAGCAGCATCGCGAGCGATTCGCCGACTGGGCCTGTAGCCGCTGCGCGAAATCCTGGTGCAGCGAATGTGCACTGGTGACGCGCGCCGTGCACACCAAGAACGAGCTGGTGCAGTGCCCGGCGTGTCGCGATCGGTGCACGCCCAGCGCACGCCGCCAACGCCAGACGGAACGCGAGAAGCGCCAGGCCCAGGCGCAACTCTCGGTCGGCTGGGCGCTCGCCGACGCGCTGACTCGCCCGCTGAGCGGCTGGGGCATCTTCGTCTGGCTCGGTTGCGGGCTGCTCTTCGCCGTCCCGGAGCTGAGTCGGCGCTTCTTCGAAGGCGTGACCCTCGGCGGCGTGCTTAAGATCCTGCCCACCGCGTACTTCTTGCGAATCGTCCGGCACGCAGCCAACGGCAGCAAGGGTTTCCCCGAGGGCGGCGAAGTGACCGACTGGTACGTCGATCTGGTCTTCCCGGCGCTGCGGTTTTTCCTCGGCTGCTGGCTCGTCATGCTGCCTGCGGGTCTCTACCTGGTGCTGGGGCTCGGCGACTCCGCGGGACGTGGCGCCAGCGATCCGACGTTCTGGCTGCTCTTCGCCGCGGGACTCTTCTACTTACCGGGCGTCATCGTCACCACGGCCATGACCCAGTCGGTGGCCGCCGCCCTCAACCCCGCGGTCGCGATCCAGCTCCTGGGGCGAATCGGCAGCGACTACCTGGTGCTGCTTCTCGGTAGCCTGACGCTCGGAGCCTTCCAGATCGCCAGCTCGTTCGCGCTGCCGACCGGGGTGGCGCTCGCTCTGCCGTGGGTCGAGGTCTACGCGATCCTCGTGGTCATGGGCCTCTTCGGCAACATCCTGTACCGGAAGCGGGATCGGCTCGGCGTCGAGGCGTAACCGATTCGAAGAAACTCGAGGTGCGAGTTTCTTCGAATCGGTCGATGTTTCTCGGGGGGCTTTTCAAGCCCCCCGCCCGCTGTGGCAAAGCCGCAGCGGGGCCCACCCCCGAGGCGACTCGCTGCGCTCGGCGGCTCGCCTACCGGCTCGCGGAGAGAGCGAAGCCCGAGCGTGGAGACCGCGGCGCGGATCAGTCGTCGCGGTGCCCGGTCGGGGCGTTTCAAGCCCCCCGCCCGCGGAGAGATGGAAGTCCGAGAGGGGAGCGCAGACCGCTGAGCGTGCCGTGGCGTGCGTGGGTGGCCTCGCGCCTGGCGGGGCACCTCACGTTGACACGCCGCCTTCGCGCCTTAGGTTCAGCAGGTGTGCGGCTCGGCGGCTGGGTGCGACGCCGTGCCTGGCTGCCATCGGGGAGGGCTCCTCGTGCCACGTGAAGGCTCTCGATTCATCACAGCATTCCTCGACGGCGTCCCCATCGCGCGCGTTCGCGTCGGCACCTCCACGTGGAGCCCCGCCGTCGACGTCTGGGAGACCGCCAGCGAGGTCGTCGTGGTCGCGGAGCTCGCGGGCGTGAACGAGCAGTCCCTGGAGGTCCATTTCGAAGGACGCGAGCTGGTGATCCGGGGCGATCGACCGGAGCCGTTTGCCGCGCCGGAGCAGCGGATCAGCCAGCACCAGATGGAGCTGAGCTACGGCCACTTCGAGCGCACCATCCCGATTCCCGTGCCCATCGATGCCCGTCGCATCGAGGCGCGCCACCGAAACGGTTTGCTCGAGGTCCGCTGCGCCAAGCTCGAGCGTCCCGGGCGAGTTCGCGTGGCCGTGACCAGCTCCGACGAGTGACGGCTCGCGAGCGGTCGACGGCTCAGGAGATTCTCACGTGTTCGGTCGAAAGCGATTGACGTCCTCGGCGAGCGCAGCAGACAGCGTACCGGTGACACGCGTCCTGCCGGTGCTGCCGCTCAGGAACCTGGTGGTGTTCCCGAACATGATGGCGCCACTCGCCATCGGCCGCGCGTCTTCCATTCAGGCCATCGACACTGCCGTGATCGGCGATCGGCTGGTCGCGGGAATCCCGCAACGGGACGCCGAGAAGGAGGATCCCGGCCCCGAGGATCTGCACGTCGTCGGCACCGTGCTCAAGATCATCAAGATGGTGAAGCCGCCGAGCGGTGGCATGAATCTGCTGGTGCAAGGCGAGCGCCGCGTGCGCGTCCTCGGCTATCCGACTCGTACGCCGTTCCTGAGCGCCGAAACCGAGACCATCGTCACGCTGCCCGGCGCCAACACCGTCGAGATCGAAGGACGCGCGCAAGCGCTCAAGAACATCTTCAAGCGCGTCGCCGAGCACAACAGTCTGCTGCCACCCGAGGCCGCGGGCATGGCGCTCGCCATCGAGGATGCCGAGGCGCTCGCGCACGTGGTGGCGAGCGCGCTCACGCTGTCGCTGGACGAGAACGTCGAGCTCCTCG
>CAYUSL010000681.1:0-3166 GCA_964447125.1 uncultured bacterium
GTGTTCGCGCTCGCGTTGCTCAATCCGGTGCAAGCGGCGCGCATGGCGCTGCTCTCGGCCGGGGACCCCGAGCTCTCCGTGCTCGGCCCCGTGGGGTTCTTCATGGCCACCCGCGTGGGCGCCGGCGTGCTGCTCGCGCTCGGCATCGCGTGGCCGCTCTTCACCGGCTTCGCGTCGTGGCTACTCGCTTACGTCCGCTTCACCCGCGGCGACGTCGTCTGACGCGCCTCGCGCGAACTCGCTCTCGGAAGGAGACCTTCCTCATGGCCACGCTGATGCTCGACAAGTTCTATGCGTACCTCGACCAACCGCTGCGCGTCCCGGTGCGCTTCGTGCTCGCGGCCCTGATCGTGCCGCTGGCGCTCAGCTACGTGACGCCGATGTGGCGGATCTCGATGTTCGCGCCCCAGTACCCGAAGGGTCTGGTGCTCGACATATTCTCCTACAAGCTCGCCGCCGGGAACGAGGGGCAGCACCTCCAGGAGATCAACACCCTCAATCACTACATCGGGATGAAGCACCTGGATCGGACCCAGCTCTCCGATCTCGACTGGCTGCCGTTTGGTTTCGGAGTGCTGGCGCTGATGGCGCTGCGGGTGGCCGCGATCGGCACCGTGCGCTCGCTCATCGATCTCACGGTCTTCAATCTCTACGTTTGCACGTTCGCGTTCGTGCGTTTCGTCTACAAGCTCTACATCTACGGTCACGAGCTCGATCCCACGGCACCGGTGAAGGTGCAGCCGTTCACACCGGCGATCTTCGGCACCAAACAGATCGCCAACTTCACCACCCACAGCTACCCGGGCGTGGGCGGCTACCTGATCCTCGCCTACGCGGCGGGCATCACGCTGCTCACCGTCTGGTACCTGTGGGACGGGCGCCGGCGAGCGGTCAAAGGAATGCGTGCGGCGTGATCCATGCGCCCGTAGACGGCCATCGCACCAGCAACCAGACACCGGCGGGCGCCAGCCTCGCACCGGGGAGGGAGATCATGAAGCGAATCATGATGACGGCGGTCGTGGGGCTCAGCTTGCTGTTCGGGGGAGCGCCGGCCCGCGCTCAGGAAACCCCGAAGACCGTGGTCGACGTCGCCGTCGGCTCAGCCGATCATTCGACGTTGGTGGCGGCACTCAAAGCCGCCGATTACGTGGTCTCGCTTCAGAACCCCGGCCCCTTCACGGTGTTCGCGCCCACCAACGCCGCCTTCGCCGCGTTGCCTGCCGGCACGCTCGACGAGCTCTTGAAGCCCGAGAAGAAGGGCGATCTCCAGAACATCCTCAAGTACCACGTGACCGTCTCCACCTACGAGAAGGGCTGGTTGAAAGACGGTCAGACCATGGGCATGGCGAACGGGGCCAAGGTCACGTTCCACGTCAAGGACGGCAAGACACTGATCAACGACGCGACGATCCTGGGCTCGGTGCGCGCCGGCAACGGCATCGTGCACGTGATCGACAAGGTGCTGCTCCCGCCCGCCCCAGCGAAGTGAGCCCGCCGCGACGCGGGACGCGCGCACCGCCCGCGCGTCCCCGTCGCGAGCGTTGCATCGACACACTGCATGGCCACGATGGCGACGGAGGCGGCTTCCGGATAGTGTGCCGGTCCGAGGGGATCACCTGGCAGATGATGGTGCCAGGAGAGACGGACCGCACATGAGAAGTCGGCGCGCGGCACTCGGATTCTCGACCGTTTTGCTCCTCGCCTCGCTGACGAAAGCGGCGAGCGCAGCCAGCGTGGTGCTCGATCCCGGGCCGGGTACCGACTACCTGAGCGTGTGGTGCGGCGGCCAGACGGTGAGCGAGATCGCCACCGGCTTCGATGCGAGCGCGAACCCGGTGACGCTGGTGAAGGTGGCGACCACCTGCCACGGCAGCGGTCGCGGCTCGCCGAATCAGTACTACCTGGCGTGCTGGGGCGTGACCTTCACGGACGCCGGCGCAATCGACTCGAAGACGTGGCTTGCGACCAATCACTGGTCGCAAGGAAACCCGTCGATCCCATGCCCCGTGGCGGCCGATCCGGCTGCCACCTTCACCGCCACCGACGGCGCCGGAAACTTCCCAGACGTACTCAGCACCACCCTTGCGAGCGGGTCCCAGTATCGCGCGGTGCTCGATACGAGCTGCACGCCGATCGCCTACGCGGGCAGCGCAGCCGGCACCATCGGCGCACCGGGCGAGAGCGCCTGCTTTTCGCTGCGGGGTTCCGTCGGCGACCAGATCCAGCTCGACGCGGCTACCACCAGCGGCACGCTGAAACCCGTCCAGCTCGTGTCTCGGCCGGATGGAACCGAGCTTTGTGCCGGCGCGGCGAGCGTCGATTGCACCCTCGACGCAGCAGGACGCCAAGTCATCGTGGTGAGCGACGAGAGCGGAACCGGGGTCGGCGAGTTCACGCTCGGCCTCACGTGCACGTCGCCGTCGTGCCAGCCGTTCAACTACGCGCTGACCAATGCAGGCGGAGTCACTGTCGTGGCCGGCGCTGCGGCAGGAACGACCATCACCGCCTCGCTGACCGGCGGTATCACCGAGGACGTGACGTTCGCCATCGCCGGCTTGCCGACAGGCGCCGACGCATCCTTCGACGTGGCGAGCTGCGCACCCGATTGCGTGAGCAACCTGACGATCACGACCTCGTCGGACACCCCCGGGGGCACCTACCCGATCACGGTCACTGCCGAGCCGCTGAGCCGCGCGACCACGTTCACGCTCACCGTGACGGAAGCGACCACCGGCTGCGGCGGTATTGGAGCGAGCGGGTGGGCGGGCTCGGTCTTGCCGGCGAGCATGCTCGCGGCGTTCTGGTCGCGCCGACGTTCGCGCCGGCGGCGTTGACCTCGGCGTGGCGGTGCGCTCGTTCAGACCGCACCGTGCGGCGGAGTCAGACCAGGTCGGCGAGGATGATCGTCACGTCGCGTTCCCCGTCCGCGCGGCGCACCCGGAAGCGAACCTCGATTCCCACTGCGTCAGTGCGCAAGCGGAGCCGTACATCCGGGAGCCGAAGCTCGGGCGTAGGCTTGCCGTCGATGGCGAGCACGCGGTCGCCGACCTGTAACCCCGCCTTCGCCGCTGGCGCGCCGGCGATGACCTCGATCACCTCGAAGGTCCCATCAGCGGTGGCGTTCATCCACAGCCCGGCGCGATCGTACGTGTCCCGCGCAGGCGCG
>CAYUSL010000682.1:0-3165 GCA_964447125.1 uncultured bacterium
TTCTCCCTCGAGAATCGATCCGCCGTTTCGCCCCCATGCAGCAATGCGACCGGGGCGTTGCGGCCCCGGTCGCCTCGCCCGCGAACCGTCGTCGAACGGGAGGGTGCGACGCCCCATCAAACCCCAGGCGCGGTCAGTGCGCAACCGCGCGCAAGCCCGGCCGTGCGCGCTTCCCGGAAGCCGGCTTGTAATTCGGCAGGAACTGGCGTGCCCATTTTCGATAGAGCGTGATGGGACCGTCGCCATCGCAGAGCACCGGCCGCTCCAGGTACTTCTTGTTCTCCCAGATCACGGCGTCCTCGCGCACCTGCTGGGCGATGTCGTCCACGACCTGCTGGACCACCAGATCGGTCATCGACGGATCGTCGAGCTTCTTCACCGTGAACGCGAAGCGCGCGTCGAGGTGCTCCTCGTCGATCGGCGTGACGGTGGCGATGGTGATGATCTCGGAAAGCAAGCTGAGCCGAACCACCGAGAAGCCGAAGCCGTGGGTCGTCACCTGCGCCGAGCCCTCGAGGTGGCCTTCCGGCATTCCCCAGCGGGTGAGATCCACCTCCATCTTGTTGAAGGTGCGGAAGATGTGGCCGTCGATTGCGGCTTCCGCGGTCTTTGCGCGCAGCGCCTTGTGGACGTAGAGGAAGTGCGGACCGTCCACCGAGTTCTCGGCCATCTCCTGGTTGTGACTCTTGATGCGGAAGCGCACCGTCCGCACCGGTGTCCATTCCTCCGAAGTGAGCTCGGGAAGCTCCGGCACTTCCCAGGGCGGCTCCTCACCGTTCACGCCGTGATACGCGAAGATGATCCCGTTCACTTCGCGCAACACCCACGGATGGACTCGGGCGTTCTTGGGAATCTTGGTGGCGTAAGGAATCTCGGTGCAGACGCCGGTGCCGTCGAATCGCCACGCGTGGAACGGGCACTCGATGGTCTCGCCGGCCACGTGGCCGCCGCAGCCCATGTGCGCACCGAGGTGCGGGCAGTAACCATCGAGGAGGTAAGGCTTGCCGCTCTCGCCGCGGAAGAGCACCAGATCCTCTCCGAAGTACTGGACCCGCTGCACGTCGAGCGGACCGAGCTCGGACGAATAGCCGACCTGGAACCAGCCGACCGGATACTGGGTGAAGGGAAAGCGGCTCTTGGCACGGCGTGCCGTAGTGGTCTCCGACATGAGTTCCTCTCGCGCTCTCGACACGCGTGCGTGGGAGCGATGGTTGAGCGATCGATTCGGTGCTCGGGATTCGCTTACGACGGGCCTCAGCTCGCCAGCGCCAGGGAGCGCTCGCCGTCGAGCGCCGACCACCAATCCTTCGAGTAGAACTGCCGATACCACTTGCGCCACACCGGAATCGGGCCATCGGCATCCGAGAGCAGCGGCCGGTGGATGAAGCGCTTGGTGTTCCACACCGGAATGTCCTGCTCGTACTGCATGGTCAGATAGCTCTGGTACATCTCGGCGATGGTGTCGTCGGTCTCGGGATCGCCCTGACGTTTGAGGCTGAAGACGATCCACGCGTCGATCAGGTCCTCATCCACGGGCGTCTGGTTGACGAACGCGACCGTCTCCACGGGTCCGACCTCCACCCGCAGGATCGCCACACCGGGCCCCACGGTGCGGGTCTTCACCGGCACCTCGATGTCCGCCATCACACCTTCGCCCATCCGCATGTGCTGGAAGACGTGCAGCTCGTGGCCGTGCACCTCGACGTTGCTGGAGCTGTTCTCGGGGGGAACCATGCCGTGGACACCGAGCAGGTGCATGGCGTCCAGCACGTTCTCGCCGATCTCCTGGCAGTGGGTCTTGATCGGGTAGTAGCTGACGCGCCACGGAGTCCACGCGTCGGTGAGCACACCTTCGATCTCGGGGATCTCCCATTCGGGCGCTTTCCCCTCGGCGTGATGCCACACGAAGATGAGACCGTTTCGCTCCGCGACCGGCCAGCACGGCACCGCCGCTTTCGCGGGAATGTGCTTGGCGTGCGGCACGTGGGTGGTGTGGCCATCGCTGGCGGCGAAACGCCAGCGGTGCATCAGGCATTCGAGCTCGCCGTCGACGACCTGGCCGAGACCCAGGTGGGCACCCAGATGCGGGCAGTAGGCGTCGAACAATCGAGGCTGGCCCTCGTGCGTGCGAAACAGCACCAGATCCTTGCCGAAGTAGTGAACGGATTTCACTTGACCGGGCGCGAGGTCGCGGGACATCGCCACCTGGAACCAACCGTTGGGATTCTGAGGCATCGGAAAACGAGACGTCATTCACTCCTCCCTGGTCGAGGCGCCGAGCGCGCGGCACCGAAGTAGAACATGTTCTACTTCATGCTCGGCGATGGCCCGAGGCGTGTCTGTGATGCAGATCACAGAACGAAAGACGTTCGAGAGAAGATCCGGCGGCAGGCCGACCAACGCCCCCAACTCTCGAATTTGCCGAGTCTTTCTTGCAGAGCCTCGGGGCAGCCGGATTCACCCGGGATCGTCGGCAGCGAGCGGAAAGCGCGCGGCAAGCGACGCCGCGACGCCCCCACGCCTGGCCACGTCGGCGTAGACGTGCGCTACGGCGCGGGGCGTGCGCTGCTTCTCGGGATCCGTGGCGTCCACGGCGTAGAGGCCGAAGGGCGTCCCCACCCCCTGGTTCCACTCGTAGTTGTCGACGATCGACCAGTAGTAATAGCCGCGCACGTCGGCACCCTCGTCGAGAGCGCGGGACAACCAGCCGAGGTTCTCGACCAGGAATCGATCCTGCGGCGGATAACTCTCTTCGTCGGGAACGCCGTTCTCGGTGATGTAGATGGGTAGCCGATAGCGCTGAGCCGCGAAGGTGACGGACTCGTAGATCCCGCGGGCGTAGTCGCGGTCGTAGGCGAGCGTGAGCGGGTTGAAGGTGGTGAGCGACGAGAGCCCAGGCAGGATCGCAAGTCCTGGCAACAAGAACTGCTCGACGAAGATCCGGTTGTAGTAATTGACGCCGAGCCAGTCCATGCGGCCGGCAAGCTCGGGCGGGCGCGCATCCACGTCTCCGTCGAGATCGGAATCGAGCTCGCCGAGCGCGACTGCGTTCAGGAACACCTCGTCGTAGAGGTACTGCACGTTCCGAGCGGCGAGCCGATCCCCCTGCTTGGACGCGTCTTTCGGGTAGACCGGGCTCAGGTTGTAGACGAGCCCCACGCTCGC
>CAYUSL010000683.1:0-3164 GCA_964447125.1 uncultured bacterium
GTGCGGCGTGGAGGTGCGTGCGCAGCGCTGCGGCGAGCGAATCGCGATCCAGATCGGGCGAGGCGAAGACCATGGTGCAGGCAGCCCCCTCGTCCTCGAGGGTGGCGGCGAGCGCCCGCACCATGTCCTCGGGTGGGCCGATGGCTGCGCTGGCGCGACGAATCCGGGATGACGTGGACGATCTCAAGGCGCACCCCCGCGAGGAGCCCTACTTCTCCATTCGGCAGGCCGGCTGGACTCTTGAGTCCCGCGACGCGACGGCTGCGCGTGCTCGTCGCCTCGGACGCCGCGTGATGGTGACGCGCGATACACACGCGCCGTCGGGGACGGCGATGGCGACGCGTCAGCGGATGCCGCCGGCGCCGTGGCGGGCGAGGCCGCGAATCATCGTCTCGAGCGTGCGCTCGACGCCGGAGCGCAGGTCCCACTGAGGCGGGATCCAGCCGCGGTTCGCGGCGATCTCCAAATCGGTGAGATTGCCGGTCACGCAGTAGGCCCGGAACTGGCTCTTGTCCACCCCCACCTCCGGCAGGGTGGGCGCGGAGCGCGGCTTGCGCGTGGCGATGCGCGCCACGTCGAGGACGTCGAGGAGCCGATTGGCGGCGGCGTCGCGCTGGGTGAGCGCCGGCAGGCCCCAGCGCCACTCGAGGAATGCGAGCGGGCTGGTGTGATCGAGGACCTCGTTCGAGGCGTAGCCGCGCTTGACCCACGGGCCGAGCGCCATCGATGGCACGCGGAAGCCGAGCTGATCGAAGCCATCGGCGGCGCGCTCGTCCGCGGCCTTGGGCGGCGGGACGTGATCGAAGAAGCCACCGTGCTCGTCGTACGTGAGCAGCATGAGGCTCTTTTCCCACTGTGGGCTCGACGCGAGCGAATGGAAGATGCTGGACACGAAGCCCTGGCCGAGCTGGACGTGATGCGGCGGGTGGTCGTCGGCGAGCGCGAACGACGGGTCGACGATCGCGACCTGCGGCAGGTTGCCGGCGGCGGCGTCCTCGGCGAAGCGTGAGACCGGTGCGATGTTCCGCCCGTATTGCTGGAATTTCTTGAAATCGATGCGGAGCCCGCTGCCGTCGCCGTCGTTGAGCGCGAGCAGCGCCACGAACGGGAGGTCCGTGAAGTAGTAGCGCCACGTGATGCCGGCTGCGTCGAGCAGGTCGTAGATCGTCGGGACGGCGTGCGGTAGCAAACCGTTGGATCGAAGTCCCGCGGATTGCGCGGCGTGGAAGTAGTAGCGATTGGGCCACGTCGGACCCATGACCGAGGCGAACCAGCGCTGGCAGAGGGTGAACTCGTCGGCGAGGCCGTAATAGAACGGCAACAGCCCGCGGTCGTGGTAGCCCATGACCTGTGATGCGATCGTCGGGTCTTGGACGTCGTCGAAGTGCTCGGTGACGAACCCCGAGTTGGCGCCGTCCGCAAATTGGTTGCGGCTCGAGGTCCACCCGTGGGGCGGGTCGGCGACACAGAGGTCGGTGAGCCGAAACGGCGCGACGGGTGTGCCGTCGGGAAGCGCATTCGATTCGTCGCCCTGAAGTCCATCCACGTCGCCGCGCCCTTCGGCGAGGCTCAAGCTGCCGAAGTAATGATCGAAGGTCCGGTTCTCCATCATCACGAACACCACGTGATCGATGGGAACGTCTTCCGGCGTGAGGTCGGCGGCGGTGAGCACCGGTGAGCTGTCGCCGCACGCTTCGAGGAGTGGCGCCGCCGCGGCGAGGCCCGCGAGCTTCACCACCTCGCGGAGCGCTTCGCGGCGGCTCAGCGCGTAGTTGCGGACGAGATGGTCGAAGAGCGTGCGTGGGTTCATGACGGTCCCGCGGCTGAGCTGGACACAGCCGTGCGACATTAGCGGGTAATCGTGTCGATGCGGAAGCGCAGCGGCATCGCTTCTGTGACGACCGGCTTCAGAACCGGTAGGTCACGTAGCCGCGAATCTCGCGAGGCTCGGCCGGATGAAAGTGCAGATCGTCCACCCCTTCCTCGGGCTCGTCGAGGGAGATGCGCGACGGGAAGTAGTAATCGATGTCGTGGCTGGTCGAGTCGAAGAGGTTGAGCACGTCGAGGTGGAGGCCGAGATCTCCGTACGTCCACCCGGCGCGCAGGTTGGTGAGCAGCGTCGATTCCGACCGCACCGAGTCGTCCTCGATCAGCGCGCGCGGCCCGAAATAACGCGTGCGCAAGCTGGCGCTGAGGCCATGGGGTAAGTCGAGCGCCGCGCCCGCGCTCACCACCACCTCCACCGCGCCAGGAATGTGGTCGCCGGCCGGGTCGGAGTCGCGAAACGCGGCGTGCGAGAGCGAGGCGTCGGCATCGAGCGCCAGCCACTCGACCGGCTTCCAGTAGTTCGCGAGCTCGAGGCCGTAGCGCCGGCTGGGGCGGCTCGGCTCGGTGGTGCCCGCGTCGCCCACGAACAGAATCTCCGAGTCCACGTCGAGCCACCACAACGACACGGTCGATTGCATCCCGTGGAGGAACGCGGTGCGGGCACCGACCTCGGCGCCCTTGGTGCGCACCAGCGGGTCCACGGGCTCCGCCGGCTCGCCTGTCTTCGGATCGACTCCGATCGTGGTGCCCCGTGCGTCGTTCGAGTGGAACCCGAGCCCGGCGTTCGCGTAGATCTCGGTGTCCGCCCACGGGCCGAAAACCAGCCCGAGCTTCGGGCTCGCGAGGCCGTCCCATTCGTTGCCGGAGTTCTCCGGGATGCTGCTCGCCACCGAGAAGTAGTAGACGTCGCCGCGCAGACCGACGATCGAGCGGAACCAGTCGGTCCAGGGTGTCTCACTCTTGGCGTAGAGACCGAGGCTGGTTTCGTTGACGTTGTCGTCGCGAATTCGCTCCAGGCGCTCGTGCGCCTGCGTGTGGTAGAGCCCGACCTGGGGGATGAAGTCGCTGCGGAGCTGGATTCCGAAGGTGTTGCTCAGGGCGAAGCCGCCGAGGTCGACCTTCAGGTCCTGGCTCGCTTGGCCGCCGGCGATGATGCGGCGGTCGGCCTGCTCGAATTGGTCGCCGTTCACGGGATCGTCGAGGAAGTACGTGAAGTTCGAGAACAGGTTGAGCCGGTAGTAGCTCACGTACGCCGTGAAGCGAGAGCGATCTTCCTCGCCGCGCCAGCCGTTCACCGCGAGGATCGCGCGCAGCGTCTTGCCGCCGTCGGTCGGGTC
>CAYUSL010000684.1:0-3160 GCA_964447125.1 uncultured bacterium
GGATCGTACGAACAATACGTGCCGGTCCGGACGGCGCGCGTCAGGTAGCGCCCGAGCTCGCGGTCCTGCTCCTCGATGCGACGAATCGCGTCGCGCAACCGGCGCTGGACATTGACGCGAGCGCGCTCGGTGGCGCCCGCCGCGCGCCTGTCGCGGCCGCCCAACCCAACACCCCGCGCCAGCTCCTCGCTCAACGCTTCCAGCTCGGCGCGGGCTCTTGCCACTCGCGCACCGTCGTTCCAGCGCTCGGCCTCGTCGAGCTCGGCGCGCAGCTCGATGGCACGCCGGCGATAGTCGTCGCGAGCGTGCGCATCCAACCACTCGCCCGCATCGCCGCGGTCCACCACGGCATCCGGCGAGCCCACGCCGCCGTCTGCCAGCGCCACGAGATCGAGGACATGTCGCTCGCGCCGCGGCTCGTCGAGAAGAGCGCCGAGCATGCGCAGGCCCTTGCTGTCGCGTAAGTGAGTCGAGCGCCCTCCGCAGGCGAGCTCCCAGGTCTCGCCGACGCGTCGTAACACGAACGGCAACGGCGTCGACGGCGGAGCATCCGCCACGGGTGATGGCGCAGCCGTTCCAACGACGGACACCGTTGGCGCGTCTCCCTCGCTGCGACCGATCGCGCACCCAGCGCGGCGCGCGAGCCCGCGCAGCCCGAGCTCGCTCGCGAGTCGTGAGCCCTCGTCCCGAAGCGCCTGCGCGCGACCGGATTCGCGACCCGCCCGTTCGAGAGCATCCGCGAGATCGAGCGCAATCGCGGCCACGTACGGTCGCAGCCCCTGGGCCCGCACCCGCACCAACGCGTCTTCGAGCCGCTCGCAGGCTTCGTCGAGTCGATCGAGCACCATGGCCAGCCGCCCCAGCACCGCGTTCACGGGAGCCTCCGCGATCATGCCGAAGAGCCCCCAGCTCACGCAGCGATGCGCGTGACGGGCGAGACGTTCCCGAATGCGCGACGCGAGCGGCCGATCCTGCGTGCCGACGGCGATCTCGGCCAACGTCGCGACGCAGGAGACGTCTTCGACGGCGAACAGCTCGTCCAGATCCGCCTCGCCGAGCCGCACCGATTCCGCATCGCCGATGGCTGCGACCATCCCCGGAATCTCGATCGCCGCCACGCCTCGACAGAGCTTGCCCAGCACCCGCCCGACAGGTAGCGCGGTGACGCTGCGCTCCACGGCTTCGATCGCCGCGCGCGCCCGTTCCGCGTCGCCGGTGAGCCGCGCAGCCCACCAGTGTTGCAGCGACAAGCTGCGAGCGGCGTTCGGATCGCGTGCCCGCGTTGCGAGCGCGCGCGCCGTGGCAGCGTGCACCTCGCCCTCGGCGAGCTGACCGGCGCGAATCGCGTGCATCGCGCGCAATGCCTCGACGTGCCATTGGTAGTAGGGATGAGCGATGGTCGCAGCGAGTGCCGCTGCCATCTCGGTGGCCGCACGCGCCGCGGTGGCGTCGCCGGCCTCGACGTGGTCGAAAACCAGTCGAATCCGCCCCCGCCACGCGTCGACCGGTTCTTTCAGCCGCTCGGCGAGCGCCACGTGCTCGCGATTGAGGATCATGCGCTCGCGGGGATCGGCGAAGTCCATGAGCGCTGCGATCGCGTTGCGCAACACGTCGAGCAAGGCCTGCTCGTCGCCCACGCGCCGTGCCATGAGGATCGCCTCGCGCGCCAACGCCATGGGCTGCTCGGGATCGGCTGCCGGCTGCGCCGCAGCAGCGAGCCGCGCCATCACCCGCGCTCGAAGTGGAGAGTCGCCCGCAGGGAGCGTGGCGCGCGCTTCTTCGAGCACCGCGATCAGACGCGGGTCGACGCGGGCGTAGATCAGCACCGCGCCTTGGGCGAGCGCTGCGCGCGCCAAGAGCTCCGGATCGGATGTGGAGCGCGCCACCTCGGCGACGGCGATGCAGCTCGTCTCCGCCGCCACGCCGTCCCCGGCGAGGCTACGAGCACGCGCCAATTCGAGGAGGATCTCGGCGCGCTCCCGCGGATCGCATCCGACGCAATCCGCATCCCACGCCTCGAGGGCCCGCTCCAGAGCCTGCGCTGCGTCCTCGTACGCATGGGCCTGCGCCGCGGCGGCTGCCGAACGTCCGAGCGCTGCGATCGCACGGGCCCGGCGCGCGGGGCCGGCGGCAAGCCAATGGTGGGCGGCCTCGGCCCACGACGTCTGGTGCGAGCCTGCAGCGAGCGCGCGCTCCAAGGCTTCCGCGCGGCGAGAATGGAGATCGGCACGACGCAGACCGCCGAGTGCTCCGTAGCAGACATCGCGGATCAAGATGTGCGTGAATCGAAAGCGCGCGGGTGCCACCTCCCGCACCAGCGCATCCGCGACTGCCGGCGCGATGCGCTCCACGAGGTCTCCGACCTCGGCACAAAGCAGGCTCGCAGCTTCGGCGAGCGCGAATTCGCGCCCCAAGCACGCCCCCACCTCGAGGAGCTCGCGCGTTGCGGCGGGCGTGGCATCGATGCGTGCGCGCAACGTGCTCGCGAGGCTCGCCGGGATCGCCACGCGCACGCCGGCCAGCTCCGTGACGAGCCCGTCCGCGTGGGCAACGCGCGACTCGCAGAGCCGCGTCATCTCGATCACGTAGAGCGGATTCCCCTCCGTGGCGCTGCGGATGGCGTCACCGAGCGAGGCGTCGAGGGGGGCGGCTGCGGTGGTCGCGACCAGCCGGCTCACGTCGTCACTCGCGAGCGGGCCGAGCGGCACGTGGCGTGCGACTCGTGCCAGCGTCGCCAAGAGCGGCGCCACCAACGAGCGCGAGGCGTCCGGCTCGCGCACGCTGGCCACCAGCACGAGCGGCACGTCGCGCACGGAACGCCCGAGGAAATCGAGCAACAGCACCGAAGAGGGATCCGCCGCATGGAAATCGTCGAACGCCAACACCAGCGGCGGCGCACGGTGCGCGACGTCCGCGAGCAGCCCGCTCACCGCGTCGAGGACCTGGAAGCGCGCCTGCTCCCCAGCCAGCGAAGCGGGGCTCGCGGCGCCACCGAGCGCGGTCCCGACCTCGGGCAGAAGCTCGGCGAGGATCGCTCGGCGCGCATCCAACAATCGTCCGCGCTCGCCGTCGTCGAGCGCCGCGAGCATCGCACGCAGCACCTGAATCCACGGCCAGAACGCAGGTGCGCCGCCCGCCTCCCAGCAACGCCCCCACAGCA
>CAYUSL010000685.1:0-3146 GCA_964447125.1 uncultured bacterium
CGGTGCTGAATCTTGAGCGCACCGATCGCGTGCTCCTTGAGGTAGCCCTTCTCGAAGACGGTCACGCGATCGCGGCGATTGAGCGAGACCACGGTCAAGCAGACCTGGAAGCTCAAGAGCACGAACAACACCAGTTGGAAGAAGAGCCACGCAGGATCCAGCACCGACTGCTCGGCGATGCGTCGGCGATCGTGCTCGATGGTCAGGGTACCGAACACCGGATCGCCCGGGGCGCCCATGGGAATCGAGATCGCGACCTTGCGCAGCGTGCGGATCACCTCGACCTCGGCGGCGCGCGCCTTGGCGCCGCTCGCCGCCACTCCATCGGCGCGAGGCGCATCCTGAAAGTCCGGCAGCCATTGCTCGCCGGTCTCGACCACGGTCGGCGTGCGACGGCGATTGAGCTCGGAGAAAAAGGCCTGCCCGGCCTCGCGCACGTTCATGGCCGGCTGCGACCGGAAGAAGCTCTCCGCTGCGCTGACCGCGTGCTCGCCGTCCACTCGGCTCTGCAACACGACCCGCTGCTCGGCGCGGTCGAACTCGAGCCAGGCGTTCGACACCAAGAGCAGCACCACCATCGCCTCTCCGGCGACGATGCCGAGGGCCAGCTTGCGGCGGTGGCTCATGGCGAGCATCGCGGCCTCATCCCGCCGATCGCCGTCCTTGCGAGGCGAAAGCGCGAACGTGCTCTTGGATCTCGTCTTCGGGACGATGGCGCAACAGCATCACGACCATGCCCTCGAAATCGCGGCGCGTGTCGGGATCGAGGCTGCGCACCAGCCGCACCAGGGCTCGCTCCTGCGGCGTGAGCTGGATGGCCTCGGCAGCGGCCGGCTCGACGGAGCGCTCGGTGCCCGACCAGCCCTGGCGCTCGACGTAATGGGCGAGCCTGTCGCGGCGCGCGATCTCCCGCGTCTCTTCGACGTCGAGCCCCAGCACCTCGGCGATCTGCTCGCAGCGGCGCTCGGTGGGTGCGTCGACACGTCCCTTCTCGAGCAAGTGGATGTAGGTGTTGGTGACGCCGATCTCTTGAGCGAGCCGCGCCTGCGAAAAACCAGCCTCGCGTCGCTTCCGTCGCAGGTACTCGCCGAAACCCGTCACACCGTCACCCGTCACCGCACCGCCGCTGTTCGAGAAGGCCTCGCTCGTCTCACGCCCCGCCACTCGGTGCTCGCGTTCAGCATAGGACGCGGCTGCCGCACCTGAGAAGCGCTCGCGCGCGACGATAATTAAATCGTCCGCTTGACACAATAAACTAATTCGCTTTATTGTCCTACCGCACCCCGATGAGCGCCCTTTCGGATGATTCGCCCCGGTCACCCCTCCCATCGCTCGCTCACGCGACGCCCGTCACTCGGCGTCGTTCGACTCCGGCGCACGGCATTCGTCGTGACCGCGTTTTTCGTGGGCAACGCGCTGGCGGTGGCGCTCGCGCCTTCCCCCGCGTCCCGCGGACACGCAGCTCGCGGCAACGACGGCACGCACGGCCGTCACACCGCGATTCCCGCCTACGCGAACGATCCCGCGCGGGAGCCGATCTACGGCCGCAACTTGTTCGGCGTCGAGCGCAACCCGACGCGCACGACACCGCCCGTGCTGGTCGATTCCGGCAACGCAGCAGCACGCTACGAGCTGATCGGCACGGTGGTGGGCAGCGATCCGCTGGAGTCGCAAGCCATCCTGCGCGCCAAACGCGCGGATGCCGAGGCATTCCTCGTCCGCCCACGCCAGATCCTCGACGGCGGCGTCGAGATCCTCGCAATCGAGCGGCGCCGCTTGATCGTGGCCGTGGACGGTGTGGTCGAGTCCCTGCCGTTCGAGCTCGATTCGCCGGTAGAGGCTGGCACGACTCTCCCGCCGCAGGTCGAGCACGGTTCTCCCACCGCAGCGTCCGAGCTGCCCGACGACGTCATTTCCATCGACGCCTCCACGTTCGAGCGCGTGGCCCGCGACCCGACGCCGCTGGCCTCGGAAGCGCACTGGTCACCGGCCCTCGTCGAGGGTCGGCTCGCCGGCTGGCGGGTCGCCGGCATCCGCCGCGGGTCGCCATTCGAGCAGCTCGGATTGCGCAACGGCGACGTCGTCGAAGGGATCGACGCGGTGCCGCTCAACAGCATCCAGGCGGCGCTCACCAGCCTCGACCGGCTACGCACTTCCCGCGATTTCGAGGTCCAGTTGCTGCGCGACGACCGGCACCAGACGCTGGCGTACAGGGTGCACGGCTCGTGACCCGGCGCGGCATCGGCACAGGACTGGCGAGACCATCCTGCCACGAGTGCGGCGTGACCCTCGTTGGTAGCGCCCCCGCGCGACGCGCTTCTCACCCCTCGCAGGCCGCAAGCTCGCCCAGCACAAGCAGATTTCACGCCGGCCCCGTTTCATTTCGCGGTGCGGACTGCCACTCTTGCGCGTCTGGGACCAGACGATGAAACGAGCAGCGCAACTGGCGCGATGGCTGGCGTTCGTGGTGACCGCACTCGCTGCGGCCGACCTCGTCGCCCACGTGGTGGCGAATCGCTTCGCCTCCGGACCGGCGCTCGCCGGACGCAGCTCGTCCGTCAATCCGGCCAGTCGTGCACGGCCACGACAGAACGACCGCTACTACGTGGAACCGGTTCTCGAGCGCAATCTCTTCCACATCACGTCGCCCGACGCGCCGCCGCCGCCCAAGAAAGACAAAGACGACGAGGTGCTCGGGGTCAGTGCCCTAGCGCAACGATTCGAGCTGGTGGGCACAGTGGTCTCCGCAGTCGCCACCGAATCCATGGCCGTGGTGCAGGAACGCGCCGGCGCCCAAGAGGCGAAGGTCTACGCCGTGGGCGACAAGCTCGGCGACGAGGCCGACATCGTGGCCGTCGATCCGCAGCGCATCGTGCTCGACGTGGGCGGCAAGCGCGAGCAGATCGCCATCGAGCTGGAAGGCGATCAGCCGGGCCTGACGCCGCCTTTCCGTGCCGCAGGTGCTGCGGCGGCGCCTGCAGGTCCCGCCACCGACGTCGCGGACGGCATTCGCCGCAATCCCGATGGCAGCTTCACGCTGGACTCGCGCATGGTGGAGAACCAGCTCACCAATCTTTCCGAGCTGCTCACGCAAGCGCGTGCCGTCCCCAACTTCGAGGACGGCAAGACCAACGGCTTCCGGCTCT
>CAYUSL010000686.1:0-3146 GCA_964447125.1 uncultured bacterium
CGGCCTTCTTCGTGGCCAACGAGTTCCGACAGTTGCGCACCATGGGCACGGTGGTACCGGCGATCTTCCTCGCGGTGGCGGCATTCCTGGTGTCGATCGTCATGTCGCGGCTGGTGGATACCGAACGCGAGGAGATCGCCACGCTCAAGGCACTCGGATACGCGAACCCGACGCTCGGCTGGCATTACGTGAAGCTGGTGCTCGTCATCGTGGCGCTGGGCGCGGTGATCGGTGTCGCGCTCGGCATCCGTCTCGGCCTCGGCATGACGCGGCTCTACGTGCGGTACTTCCACTTCCCCAGCCTCGAGTTCGTGGTGCCGGCGCCGGTGCTGGTGGTCTCGATCGGGTTCGCGGCGCTCGCCTGCCTGGGTGGCGCATTGACGGCGGTGCGGCGGGCGGTGGAGCTGCGTCCCGCCGAGGCGATGCGGCCCAAGTCGCCGCCGGTGTTCCGGCCGCTGCTCGTGGATCGGCTGGGATTGGAGCGCGTGCTGGCCCAGTCGGCGCGCATGGTGCTGCGCCATCTGGAGCGTGAGCCGCTGCGCGCCGGGCTCACCGCCCTCGGCATCGCGGGCGCGATGGGGCTCCTGATCGCGGGGCAGTTCTCTCTCGACTCGTTCGATTTCATGGCCGACGTCCAGTTCCGACTGGAGCAGCGCGAGGATGCGGCGCTCACGTTTCGCGATCCACGCTCGGCGAGCGCGTTGCACGCGATCGAGCGGCTGCCGGGCGTGATCCACCGCGAGCCGTACCGCGCGGTGGCGGTGCGGCTACGCGCCGCGAACCGCGCGCGGCTCACCAGCATCACCGGGCTGACGCGAGACGCCAGCCTGCATCGCGTCCTCGACGACCGCGTGCGACCGGTGCAACTACCGCCCGACGGCCTGGTGCTGAGCGACAAGCTCGCGAGCCTGCTGGGCGTGCGGCGTGGCGACTCGGTGCGGGTCGAGGTGCTCGAGGGCGCGCGTCCGGTGCGCGACGCCGTGGTCGCCGACGTGAGCGAGCAATTCGTCGGCACCGGCGCTTACATGTCGCTCGAAGCGCTGCACCGGCTGCTGCGTGAGGGCGCGTCCCTGAGCGGCGCTTTCCTCCAGGTCGATGCGAGCGAGGCGCAAGGGCTCTTCACGCAGCTCAAGGGCATGCCATCGGTGGCGAGCGTGACGCTCAAGCAAGCCGCCCTCGCGAGCTTCCGCAAGACCATCGAGGAAAGCATGTCGGTCATGATCTCGATGAACGTCATGTTCGCAGCAGTGATGGTGTTCGGGGTGGTCTACAACAGTGCCCGGATCTCGCTCTCCGAGCGCTCGCGGGACCTCGCCAGCCTGCGGGTCCTGGGCTTCACGCGCGCCGAGATCTCGACCATTTTGCTCGGCGAGCTGGGCCTCATCACCGTGCTGGCGCTGCCGCTCGGCTGCGGGATCGGCTGGGGGCTCGCGGCGATCCTGGCGCGGATGCTCGACACCGACCTCTACCGGATCCCGTTCGTGATCGACCGTGCCACGTACGGGCTCGCGGCGCTGGTGGTGATCGCCTCGGCGGTGGCGTCGAGCCTGGTGGTGCGTCGGCGACTCGATCAGCTCGATTTGGTCGCCGTGCTCAAGACCCGCGAATGAATCCACCGCCATGACGAGCCGCAAACGCCGCGCGTTGCTGGGGATCGCGCTCGCTGCGATCGCGGCCGTCGTCGTCTACGCGTTCCTGCCGCAGGCGGTGCCCGTGGATGCGGCGACGATCACGCGCGGACCGATGCGCGTCACCGTCGACGACGAGGGCAAGACGCGCGTGGTCGATCGCTTCGTCGTGCACGCGCCGATCAGCGGCCGGCTGCGGCGCCTCGAGCTTCGCGCTGGCGATCCGGTGCTCGCCCACGAGACCGTGCTCGCGACCCTCGAGCCGACTGATCCGGCGTTGCTCGATCCGCGTTCACGCGCCGAAGCCGAAGCACGCGAGAAGGCCGCCAGCGCCGCCCGCGAGCGCGCTGCGGTGGAGGTGAAGCGCGCCCGCACCGCCGTCGACTACGCGCGGGTCGAGCTCGACCGGGCGCGCAAGCTGGCCGCCACCGGCGACGTCTCCCACCAAGCGCTCGATCAAGCCGAGCTCGCCGAACGCAGCGCAGCCCAGGCGCTCAGCGCCGCCACGTTCGCCGAGCAGGTCGCCGAGTTCGACCTGGAAACCGCCCGCGCCACGCTGCTGCGCGCAGGCAGCGCGAGCGCCGAAGGCGCCGACGGCAGCCGCGCCGTCGAGCTGCGCTCGCCCGTCGATGGCCGGGTGCTGGCGCTCTTGCAAGAGAGCGAGACGGTCGTCGCCGCCGGTACGCCGCTGGTCGAGGTCGCCGATCCGCGCTCGTTGGAAGTCGTCGTGGACTTGCTTTCCACCGACGCGGTGCGTGTGCGCGAAGGAATGGCCGCGTCCCTCGAAGGGTGGGGCGGCGACCGGCCGCTCGCCGCTCGCGTGCGGCGCGTCGAGCCGTCGGGCTTCACCAAGATCTCGGCGCTCGGCGTCGAGGAGCAGCGCGTGAACGTCATCCTCGACATCGTTGAGCCACCCGAGCACTGGGCAACCCTGGGCGACGGCTTCCGGGTCGAGGCGCGGATCGTGCTGTGGGAGAGCCAAGCGACGCTACAGGTGCCCACCAGCGCGCTCTTCCGCGATCGGGACGCGTGGGCGGCCTATGCAATTCAGGCAAATCGCGCGGTACGCCGTGCGGTCACGATCGGTAAACAGAACGGGCTCGTGGCCGAGCTGGTGACCGGGCTCGCCGAAGGCGATACCGTGATCGTGCATCCCGGCGATCGCATCGACGACGGCGTGCGCGTGATCCTGCGCTGATGCGCGAGGCTCGGGCGCGAATCGCGCGCCCGAAGAGGGAGACTCATGACCATCGGCAAGCTCTTCATCGACGGCGAGCTCACGGACGCCGCCAACGGTGCGACCTACCAGACCGTCGACCCCGGCACGGGCCGCGTGATCGGTGACGTCGCCCGCGCCAGCCGCGCCGACGCCGAGGCGGCCATCGACGCCGCGCACCGCGCCTTCGAACGCGGCACGTGGAGCGGCCTCGCTCCCGAGGAGCGCGCGCGCATCGTCATGGAGCTCGCCGATCGCCTGCAGATGGCGGCGCCGCGACTGGCGATGATGGAGGCGATGGA
>CAYUSL010000687.1:0-3123 GCA_964447125.1 uncultured bacterium
GAGCTCGGTGCCGAGCAGCAGATCCGTCATCCCGAGCACACCGTTCATGGGCGTGCGGATCTCGTGACTCATGTTGGCCACGAACTGTGCCTTGATCCGGCTCGACTCCTGGGCGAAGCGCGCCAGCTCGCGAGCTTCTGCGCTGGCGCGCTCCAGATCGTAGGTGCGCGCGGCCACCCGCCCCTCGAGATCGCGCTGGGTCTGCTCCGACTCCAGCCGACACTCGCGCAGGCTCGCGAGCATCCGGGTGAGCGCGTCGGCGAGCTCCGCGAGCTCGGGAGTCGGCGGACGCTCGATGGCGACGTCGAAGTTACCGGTGGTGATCTCGTGCACCGAGTCGGCGAGACGGCTGAGCGGCCGGACCGTGCGCCGCGCGAAGAAGGACCGGAGCGTCGCGCTCGCGAGGGCTGCGCCCAGCACCGCAGCCGTCACCAGGTCCATCCAGCCAACGGGCGCGCCGCGCGCATGACGCACCAGCGACGTCCCGAGCGCCAGCGCCGTCACGACGCCGACGAGAATCAGCGCGCCGCTCCGCCGCGATCCCTGGGGGGGGCGCGGAAGCATGCCGCCACCGCCGCGGCCGATCGAGGCCGTGGTGACGTTGGCGCTGGCGATCCCGTTGCGCGGTGGAGACGCGGGTCGCAGCCGCGCAGTACCGGACCGAGTCGGCTCTCGAGCAGCTCGCGCAGCTTCCACGCGAGCGCGAGCGGGGATCGTGCTGCGTTGAAAACCCCATGAATCGCGGGGCAAATGGTTCGGCGCCATGATCGCGAGCCCACTCGGCGACGCGGCTCGCGCATCCACGGCGATCCGCCGGCGCCGCCCGCGGGCGAGGCTGGAGGTGCCGGTGGCGCACCTCGGGCCACACGCACGCGCGACACGGGAAGCCAACTCCGTGCCGAGTCGTCTCGGGGCCGCCGCGCACCGAAGAATCTCTTTTGCGTCGCGTGGTTGGGAATGTGGTGCTGATCCGAAGCCCGCGCGCCGGGGCAGTGAACGCGGTCAGGTGCCGGCAAAAACGGCCCTCCCGTTCGAGACGAACGGTTCGCGATGGCCGCCAACCCCTCGCTTGTAGTAGAGGAGCGACACCGTTCGTCGGGATTTGCCGCGCTTTCGCGCTGGGCGGACGAGCGTCGTCACCATGAGCACGCGCCGCCGACCGGAGCCCGGAAGTCAGCCGGACGCGCGGCACGTGCATCGCAAGCCCAAGGGGCGTGTGGCCGAGCGACCGCCGCGGCGCGAGGACGGGCCGCGCGAGCGCGAGCTGGCGGCGCTGCTCGCGAACATCGGTGTGCCTGCCGCAGCACCCTTCACCGCCGACCCGTTCCAAGAACAGGCACTCGAAGCGATCCGCGACCGCGACGTGATCGTGACCGCACCCACCGGCGCCGGGAAGACCTGGATCGCCGTGGAAGCGATCCGCCGCGAGCTCGAGCGCGGCGGGCGCGCCTGGTACACGTCGCCGCTGAAAGCGCTCTCGAACAGCAAGTACGTGGAGCTGAGCCGTACCTTCGGCGCGGATCGCGTGGGCATCGTCACCGGCGATCGCCAGGAAAACCTGGCGGCGCCGGTGCTGGTGGCTACCGCCGAGATCTACCGCAACCGTCTCTACGATTTCTTGCGCGGCGAATGCGGCATCGACCACGGCTTGGTGGTCTTCGACGAGGCGCATTACCTCGCCGATCTCGACCGGGGCGTGACCTGGGAAGAGGCGTGGATCTTCTCGCCCCCCACGGTGCGCTGCTTGCTGCTCTCGGCGACCATCGCCAACGCGGACCAGCTCGCTACGTGGATGAGCCAGGTGCGCGGCACGCGCGTGCAGATCGTCGCCACGCGCCATCGCCCGGTGCCGATGGAGACGTTGTTCACCTACCCCGACGGATGGCGGCTGGGTCCCTTCTGGGGTCACGGTCGGCGCATCCATCCCGACGTGCAGCGGGTGGCGAGCGAGAGCCGCGGCAGCGGCACGGGCAAACGCGGGCCGCGTCGCTTCCGCCACGCCGTGCGGCCCCGCGACCTGATCGCGCTCCTGCGCCGCCACGACTTGCTTCCCGCGCTGGTGTTCATGGGCTCGCGTGCGGCCTGCGACGACGCCGCCGAGTGGTGCGCGCGTCACGCGCGCAGCGTGCACGGCGAGCGTGCCCAGCGGATCGAGGAGATCCTGGGCAAGATCGTGGGCGACGTGCCGGCGCTCGCGGGTCATCGCCATCTGGAAAGCGTGCTCCGCGCTGGCGTCGCCGCTCATCATGCGGGACATCACCCGGCGTGGAAGCTCGCGCTCGAAACGCTCATGGCCGAGGGCCTGCTCGATGCGCTCTTCTCCACCACCACGATGGCGGCTGGCGTGGACTTCCCCACGCGCTCGGCGTGCATCACCCGCTCGGTGACGTGGGATGGACGCGACGAGCGGCCGTTCCTGGCGCGCGAGCTCCAGCAGATGACGGGGCGTGCCGGCCGGCGCGGCAAGGACCGCGTGGGGTTCGCGATCGTGGTGCCGGGGCCGGCGATGGACGTGGACGAGATCGCCCACGCCTTGCGCAGCCAGCCCGAGCCCATCGAGAGCCAGTTCAAGGCCAGCTACACGATGGCGCTCAACCTGTTGGGCGCGTTCGAGCCGGCGCAGGTGCGTGAGCTGCTCGACAAGAGCTTCGCCCAGTTCCAGCGCGCCATCACCATCGGCGAGCTGCGTGCAGAGGCCGATGCGCTGGAACTGCGCACGCCCACCAGCGGTGAAACCCGCGCGGTGCTGCGGCGGCGGCGCAAGAACGCCGAGGAGCTTCGGGTGCGAGCGGGGCAACTCGAGGAAGGGCTGTGGGAGGAGTTCGAGCGCTACGTGGCCGTGCTCGCGCGCTTCGGCTACCTGGGTGCGGATCGTCGGCCCACTCCGGAAGGAGCCTGGGCGGCGCTGCTCAGGCTCGATCATCCGCTACTGCTCGCCGAAGGAATTCGCCACGGCGCGCTGACGGCGGATCGCAGCCTGGTAGGCGTGGCGGCGGCGCTCGCGGGAGGCGATCGCGAGTTCAAGCGCGATCCCGAGCTCTCACCCGAGATCGGTCAGCCGCTGGTGAAGCTGGTGGCGATCGCGCAGCACATCGCCCACGTGGAGCGCGAGCTGGGTGTCGC
>CAYUSL010000688.1:0-3104 GCA_964447125.1 uncultured bacterium
GTTTCGTTCGCTGGGCCGCCGAGAGACCACGGCCCGTTCGGGGCCCGGCCCTCCAGTCGGGAATGTGCGAACAGCCCGATTTCCACGATTGCTTCGACAGGCTGGAGCGCGTGCGATCCTTCGCGCGCGAGGCCAAAGTCAGACACCATTCGATGGTCCGTGCGCTCGACCGGACGCAGCGGCCATGGCACCATGAGCTGCTCTCGCGACGCCGTTTCGAGCTCATCCCGTGAAGTGCACGCTCGTCCGCTGCCCACAGATTTTCAGCAGGCACGTCACCGCTGCGAATGCGGTGGCCCCCCTCGGTCTCGCGTACGTCGCCGCGGCGCTCGTTCGTGCCGGCCACGCGGTGACGGTCATCGACCCCACGGGCGAGGCCATCGATCGCTTCACGCCGCTCGGCGGCGAGCTCATCCGCCGTGGGCTCACCGACGACGAGATTCTCGCGCGCATCGGCAATCCCGACCTCATCGGATTCAGCTTGATGTTCTCGCAGGATTGGTTGGTGGCCCGCGCGCTGATCGAACGGGTGCGTGCGGCGCATCCACGCGTGCCGCTGGTCGCTGGCGGCGAGCACTTCAGTGCCGAGCCAGTCGGCGCCCTGACCACGGCGCCCGGTCTCGATTACGTGCTGCTCGGCGAGGGCGATCGCTCGCTGCTGGATCTCATCGAGCACCTCGACGGAAGCCGCAACGTCGACGAGGTCCCCGGTCTCTACTACCGCAAGCCCACCGGTGAGATCGTCACCACCGGCCCCGCCATCCGCTTGCGCGACATCGACGATCTCCCCTGGCCAGCGTGGGATCTCGTGCCGATCGAGGCGTATCTGGCGGGTGGACACGGCAACGGCGTGAACCGTGGCCGTGGCATGCCGATCAACACCACCAGGGGCTGTCCGTATCGCTGTACGTTTTGCTCGAGCCCCTCGATGTGGACCACACGCTACGTGACTCGGCGCCCCGCGGACGTCGTCGCCGAAATGCAGCACTACGTCCGGACGTACCACGCGAGCAACTTCGATTTTCAGGATCTGACGGCGACGATCCGCAAGGACTGGGTGCTGGAGCTCTGCGAGCGAATCGCAAGCGCAGGCCTCGCCATCTCCTGGCAGCTTCCCGGAGGCACGCGTTCCGAGGTACTCGACGACGACGTGCTTCCAGCGCTCGTGCGAGCCGGCTGCACGAACGTCACCTACGCCCCCGAATCCGGTCACGTCGAGACTTTGCGAGTCATCCGCAAGAAGCTCGACCCGGATCGCATGCTCGTCTCGATGCGCCGAGCGGTGCGCGCCGGGTGCAACGTCAAAGCGAATTTCGTGTTCGGCTTCCCCACGGATACTTACGGCTCGCTGTTCCGGTCGTTTGCTTTCCTCGCCCGCGCCGCGGTCGTGGGTGTGCACGACATCTCGCTCGCTCCCTACCGGCCGTATCCGGGCAGCGAGATCTTCCGCGAGCTGCAGGCGAAGGGGACGATCCCAGCCGTGCTCGACGACGCCTACTACCGCGACCTCGCCGTCACGGCCGAGACGGCGCCGTGGGCGAGGACTCGGGCGTGCAGCTACTCGCCCAGCATCTCGGCGAGCGGGCTCGCGTGGACGCAATTCCTCGGGCTGATCGTCTTCTTCGCGATCTCGTGGGCGCTGCGCCCCTGGCGCGTGGCACTGATCGTACGCGCCTTGGTGACGGGGAAGCAGACCTCGCGGCTCGACAAGTCGCTTGCGGAAATCCGGTACCGATTGCTGCGCACGTGGCGTGCGGAGCGCGGATTCGGTCCGTACCGCGCACCTGCGACCTGACGCGCGCGTTCGGCGCGTGAACAGCGCGTTGCGCTGCGCCCCACGCTCGCTCCTACGCTCACTCCTACGCTCGCGTTCCGCGGCTCGCCGGCGGACGAGCGCGGGGTGCGCACCGCGAGCGTGCACCCGTCGGACGCGAGGAGCGGCCACGATGCGTCTCGAAATGCGAGACTCCCTCCGAACGCGCGGTGCATGCGGCAGAACGCGTGCTTCGCTCACGATCTCGATTCGGACCGTCTGGACCGATCCCCGTGACCAACCTCGATCCGCCCGCCCGCCAACCGGCTAGTTCCGGCTATCTGCGCAGCGACGGCGTCGGGCGGACCGCCGCCGACGGCGCAGCGCGCATGCAGCATCGGTCGCTCCGCGAGCGCAGCGCCATCCTCGCTGCGGAGGCCGCCTTCGCCGCCGCTGCTTGGCTACTGCGGTTGGGCGGAGCTCCGCTGCGACGCGCGCTCTGCCGCTGCTTCGGGTGGATCGGCTACCACACGTTTCGCGACAAGCGCAGGATCGCGCGCGTCAACCTGGATCTCGTTTACGGCGACACGATCAGCGCGCGCGAGAAAGAGCGCATCGTACGCGCGATGTTCGTGCACTTCGTGACGCTCGGGCTCGACTTCATATTCGATGCCGTCTACTGGCCGCCCGAGAAGCTGGCCGAGCGGGTCCGAGTCGTCGGCCTCGAGAAGCTGCCGGCCGCGCTGGCGTTGGGCCGCGGGCTTCTTTGTGTGTCTGGGCACCTGGGGAACTGGGAGATCATGTGCGCCAGCGCCGCCGCGCACGGCTACGACTTCGTGGGCGTGTTCAAGCCTCCGAAAGGGGTCGTGGCCGACCATTTCATCGCACGAAAGCGTCTACGCTACGGAATGAGCCTGCTCGAAACACCCGAGGTTCGCGGTGAGCGGGTGGATGGCGTGAACACCGCCACGACCCAGCGCAGCCTGCGCAACGACATCGAGGCGATCTGGCGCTCCGGGCGCGCGGTGGCGTATCTCTGCGATCAACGTCCACGCAAGCGCGTCATGCGTGCGCGTTTCTTGGGTATCGAGAACACGGCCACCGCCGGCGGGCTGGTCCGTTACGCAGTCGCCAACCGCGTGCCACTCACCTTCCACCATTGCGTGTACGAGCCCGACGGAAACCTCGTGTGGACCATCGAGGGCCCCACGGAGATCGAGGATCAGGGTGGGGAGGTGGCCACCACCGCTCACTACGTCCAGCTCATCAACGATTGGCTCTCGGAGCGGATCAAAGAGCATCCGGAGCAGTGGACGTGGGGCCACCGACGCTTCGAGCGCGAGCTCTACGG
>CAYUSL010000689.1:0-3098 GCA_964447125.1 uncultured bacterium
GTCACGGTGGGTGCGACTACGCACGTCCGCGCGCCGCGCGCGAAGAATAGCGCGCGATGCCCGCAGCGAGTGACTTGGGGGTATCGCGGCTTTGCCGCGATGGGCGGGGGCTTGAAAAGCCCGCTACTGCACCGTGATGACCGCTCTGCGCCCCGGTCTCCACGCTCACGGCCGCTTCTCCGCGAGCCAGAGGCGAGCCGACGAGCGCAGCGAGACAACATCCGCAGTAGTCCAGTACCGAGTGCTTTGCGCTCGGTACTGGACTACTGCGCACGCTCGACGGTCACGAAGGGATCGCCGTCGGCGTCACGCTCGACCGTGACCGCCCACGGATTGCAGCACACGTCGCAGTCTTGGATGAACGTCCCCACCGTGGCGGGATCGATCACGAGCTCCACGACTTCCCCGCAATACGGGCAAGTCGCGGTCGTGTCATCGACCACGGACGTCCTCGCGCTTGGCGGATGCCGCCGCGTGCGCGTGGCGTGTCGGTTCGGCGGCGCGCGTGGGCACCGCCCATGGGAACTTCGCCACCACGCTTTCGACGACGGGTGGCGTGAGCTCGAAGAAGAGCTCGTTCGTGCGCACGAACGCGTTCAGGAACGCCGGCGAGATGGCGAGCTGGCTCGCGTAACGATCGAGCGCCGCGCGTTTGGTGCGGCGCTCGGCTTCGTCGAGGACGAAGCTACGCACCGTGACGTCGCGCGCAGGAATCTTGGGTGGCGGCTCGATCGCGGTGGTCGCGAGCTCGCCGGGATTCGGATTCCACTCGGTCCAACCCGACGGCCAATTCGGCCAATGCACCAAGTACGCGAGCAAGCGTGGCGCGACGGGCGCGTTGCGCTGTGAGCGGCCGCCCCCGCGCTGCCAGTCCTCGAGCGCCAGCAGCGTGAAGATCCCTGCTGCCGAATGGTCGGGGTGAATGTCGACGGGGTCGGGAAGTGCCAGGAGCGTGGGCCGAGCCTCGCGCAGGATGCGCGTCAGCTCGGCGCGCAGGTTGGCGCCCGTGTAGGGGAGTCGCGGATCGCGAGCTTCGTCGTAAGGCGGATCGGCGGCGCCGGTGGTCTGGGAGCGCTCCGGCTTGGTACGCGACCAGTGATCGTCCAGCAACCCGTGCAGGCCGCCGTCCGGGAACCCGAGCAGCTCGACGTCGATGCGTCCGCTGCCCAAGGCTTCGGCGCTCGCCTCCGTCTCGCTGATGCGTCGCTCACCGTAGGCGACGTACTCGTGTGGCTGCGGTGGGATGTCGGGCGTGATGCTGCGCACGGCATCCTGGTAGCCGTCGCCGGCGGTGACGAGCACCACGCGCACGCTGCCGCCGGCGACGAGCACCTGTTGGATCAAGCCCGCGGCGGCGATGGTCTCGTCGTCGGGATGGGGCGCCACCACCAGCAGACGCTCGCCCGTGCCGACGGTGAGCGGCGCGACCTCGGCTGCGCGCGCGGTGTGGGTCGCGAGGACGAGCGGAACTGCCAGGTACGCGAGCCACGCCCAGCGCATGGAATGCGCTGACGCGCGGCGCGCGGCGTGTGGACAGCGTGAGTGATCGTGGATGCGCATCGATGCTCGAACGGGTGACCGTCGAACCCCGCAGCATAACGGCGCGCCGAGGGGGAATCGAAGCCCCGCTTTGGATTCGACGGTTGATCGGGCGGGTTCGGCCGGGGCAAAGTCGCGCGCCGGAGGTGCGTGGACGTGAGATCGATGAGCGACGCAACGATCGAGAGTTGGATGCGACGAGGACTGCGCACGCTGCCGGTGCTGCTCGCCTGCGTCTCGATTGGAACGTTCGGCTGCGGTTCCGACGGCGATTCGCCGGCGTCCGCGGGTGGCACCGAGATTCTCTTCGACCTGAACGCGCTCGACGGGAGCGCCGACTTCTTCGATTTCCCGTGGCCGAGTGACCTCCGCCTGCGCGCGGACGGTCGCATCGATCTCACCGGCTTTCCGCTTCCTGCCGGGCCGCCGAGCTTGCGTGAGTTCATCGCCGGCTATCTCGGCCGGATCGCCGATCACACGTTCGGCTTCGGCACCAATCACGGGGCCTTCTTCCGTGCCAGCGGCGCGCTCGATCCCGCCACGCTGCCCTTCGGCGCGGCGGCTTCGCTCGCGGCTGATGCGTCCGTGTTCTTGATGGACGTCGATTCGCGTTCGCCATCGCGCGGCGAACGCGTTCCCGTGGTGGTCTCGTACCAGTTCGACGCCACGATCTACGAGCCCACCAACTTGCTCGCGGTGTCGCCGCTGCTCGGATTTCCGCTGCATCCTGGCGTTCGCTACGCCTTCGTCGTCACTCGCGGTGTGAAGGACACTACGGGCCACTCGCTGGTCGTGGCGCCCGATCTAGCGCGGGTGCGCGACGGTCGCGCTGGGGGCGATCCGCGCGTGGAGCAGCTCGTGGAGCGTTATCGGCCGCTCTGGGAAACGCTGGAGTCGAGCGACGGCCCCGCACCGCGCGACGTGGTTGCCGCCGCGGTCTTCACCACCCGCGACGTGGTAGGCGAGATGTTCCGCATGCGCGACTGGATCCACGCCAACGTGGCGGTCGAGCCGCCCACGGAGCTCGCCTTCAAGAAGGAGACGCCGGATTTCTACGAATTCGTGGGGCGCTACGCGAGCCCCAACTTCCAGACCGGCACGCCGCCCTATCTCACCAGCGGCGGCGAGATCCTCTTCGACGCAGACGGCAACCCGATCGTCCAGCGCAGCGAGAGCCTACGCTTCTCGCTGACGGTGCCGAAGGGCGCGCCGCCGGCGAGCGGTTGGCCCGTGGTGGTGTACGCCCACGGCACCGGCGGAGATTACGAGAGCTTGGTGCGCCGCGAGGCCATCGATTTCGCTGCCAACGGGCTCGCCGCGATCGGAATCGATCAACCGATCCACGGCGAGCGCGTGCCGGGCGGCGACGATTGGTCGTTTTTCTTCTTCAACTACCTGAACCCGGTCGCGGCTCGGGACAACTTGCGCCAGTCGGCCGCCGACAACGTGCAGCAGATGCGTTTCGTACGCGCGCTCGAGGTGCCGGCTGCGCTCCATCCCGAAGGCTTCGCGACGCATTTCGATGCGAGCCGCGTGATGTTCATGGGCCATTCGCAGGG
>CAYUSL010000690.1:0-3085 GCA_964447125.1 uncultured bacterium
GAGCGTGGGCTTGGGCGCCAGGTGCACGATGAAGAGGTAGAGCGCCCAGATCACCAGCACGATGCCGAGGCTCTCGGCCCAGAGCTGGTAGTCGTAGAAGATCAGGAACGGATCGATCACCGCCAGCAACGCCGCGAGGATCGCGGGCAGCGGCCCGAAGATGTGCCGCGCCAGCAGGAAGAGGCCGACCGGGCCGGTGGCGCTCAGGAACACTTGCACCACCCGCGCCACCACCGGCGCGGTGCCGCCCAGCGCGTAGATCGCCGCCAGGAAGAGCGGGTAGCCCGGCATGCGATGGGCGGTGGGATGACCGGGTGGGTCCTCGAACGCGCCGCGCTCGACGATGCCGCGCGCGAGAGTGTCGTAGACGAGTGCGTCCGCGGTCACGGGTGCTCGCGGCTGGAGCAGCGCGAACCCAAGCGCCAGTCGCATGACCAGCGCCGCCGCATAGATGAGCCAGGGTGTGGCGCGATGCGTGGAAAGCCGCCGCAGGATCTCGATGATCGCCTTCAGCCTCGTCACCAATTCGCTCTCTCCCGGACGTGGACGGCGCTCCGTGCGCTCGTGCCGTGCGCAGACCTTATTATCAAACCGCGGCGCTCAGACCTCGGCGCCGGGCACCTCTACCGCGGGCTCGCGGGGCAATCGCCTGGCCGAGCCGCGCTCGCCGAGCACGCTGCGCACCATGTCCATTCGGATCGCACCGGTCAGCGCCGCGGTGGCCGTGTAGAGCGTGAGCCCGCCCGGAATCACCCAGAGCGGGCTGCGCGCACCGAAGTGCGCCAGGAATGCGCCGGCCGCCAGCACCGCCGGTAGCGCGCGGGCCAGGGTCACATCCACGCGAACCCGGAAGATCTCGCGATGGACGAAGCGCACGTGGAGCGTCGCCATCACCAGCGACGCGACCACGTTCGCGAGCGCCGCACCGGTGGCACCGAGCGCCGGGACCAGCAGCACGTTGGCCGCGACACTGGCGCCGATTCCCAGCGCCACGAAGCGCAGATCGTCCCGTTGGCGTTCGGCGGCGAGCATGACGTGACCGAGCACCACGTCGGCGGCGTAGGGGACGAGTGTCCAGGGGAGAATCCGCAGCACCCACACGGTCCCGTGGAAGGCCGCGTTCGGGAAAAGCAGGGCAACGATGCCTTTCGCGCCGAAGCTGAGCGAGAGCAGGATCGGCAGCGTCGCCACGTAGAGCAGCGTGAGCGCCCGCGTCGCGAGGTCGGCGAGCTTGGCTGGATCTTCCTCGCGGAGCCGCGCGAACGCGGGGTAGACGATGGATGCCGCTGTCGCGGGCAAGAGCGATGCGACCTCCAGTAGCCGGTATGCGGCGCTGTAGACACCGACCTCGGCCTGATCGCGCAGCACCGAGAGCAACACCATGTCCACCTTGAGGTAGACCATCGCTGCGGCGTAGAGCGCGGCGAACGTGGGTAGCCGGCGCGTCAGATCCCGAAGCGCGGGACGGATCGCGAGGCGCGCATCGCCGAGGAGCGGCCGATCGATCATCGCTGCCGCGGTGATGGTTCCGGCGATTCGTGCCAGCAAGAACATCCACGCCAGGGACACGAGCCCACCGCCGGCGAGCAACGCTCCAAAGCTCGCACCACACCGCAACACGTTCTCGATGGCGGTCAGCCGCGCAGCGCGGTCGGCCCGCCCGCGCGCCACGAAGAGCGCCTCGGCGATCTGCGAGAAGCCGCCCGGCACCAGCGAGACGGCCATCAAATCGAGCGCGTGACGCAGCTCGGGCGGATAGCCGAGCGCCCGCGCCAGCGCGGCCAATCCCAGCGCGAACACGATCGCCGCAGGGATCGCGAGGGTGAGCGCTGCCGTGAACAGGCTGCGCGTATCGTCCGGGTGCCGTCCGACCTCGCGCGGAAAGAGGTGCACGAGCCCCAGCGCGGAGGCGCTCTGGAACACGTAGCCGAGCGCGATCATGAGGCCGTAGCCGCCGAGCCCCGCGCCGCCCAGCTTCCACGCGATCGCGATCGTGAGCCCGAGCGACAGCAGCAAGATCGCGATGCGCGTCGCGAAGAAGACGGCGGTGTCTCGAGCGAGTCGCGCGCTCACGCTGCTTTTTTCCTCGGGGCTCGTGTCCACGCGGACGAGCTGTCCGCGAGCGGGCGGCCAGGATGGCATACGTGCCCGCGCGGGCGCCTCGCCGCGGGCGGTCCGTCGTCGGCGCCGTCATCGTGGGCGACCAGGGGAACGAGGAACGAGCGGTGGCGCGACGCGCGCTGCAAGCGTTAGTCTTGGTGATTCCGGGGTGCGTCCGAGCGCCACTCGGCAGGCTGATGAAGAGCGTCACGCTGATCTTTCCCGACACCAAGCAGGAGCACCGCGTGCTCCTGCCGCTGGCGCTGCTCTACGCCGGCACGCCGGTCGCCCGCGCCGGCTACCACGTCAACATCATCGATCAGCGCGTCGAGCCGCGCTGGCACGAGCGTCTCGCGCACCTCCTCTCCACCGAAGAGCACGTGTGCGTCGGCATTTCGACCATGACCGGCAAGCAGGTCGCGGGCGCGGTCGGAGCCGGCGATGCGATGCGTCAGCTCGCGCCGAAGGTGCCGCTGGTGTGGGGTGGGGTCCATCCGTCGCTCCTGCCGGACCAGACCCTCGACGATCCGCGGGTGGATCTGGTGGTGATCGGCGAGGGTGACGAGACGTTGCCCGAGCTGGTGCGCACGCTCGACGCCGGCGGCGATCTGAGCCAGGTGCGCGGAATCGCGTACAAGGACGGCAGCGGGAAGGTGGTGCGCACGCCAGCGCGACCGTTCGTGGATCTCGACGCCCAGCCCCCGCTCGACTACGGCCTCGTCGACATCCGCGCCTACAACCGCGACTTCTTCGACCAAGACCGCGAAGCGATCGCGCTCATCACCAGCCGCGGGTGCCCGTTCCCCTGTACGTACTGCTACGAAAAGGCCTTCAACGACCGACGCTATCGCGTGCTTTCGCCACCCAAGGTGGTGGCCGAGATGCGTCGCCTCAACGAGACCTACGGCTTCCAGCACTTCTTCTTCCTGGACGACGAGTTCTTCATCCAGGAGGAGCGGGTGCGAGCGATCCGCGACGAGCTGCT
>CAYUSL010000691.1:0-3082 GCA_964447125.1 uncultured bacterium
AAGCCGCGTAGGGTCCCACCCCCGAGGCGACTCGCTGCACTCGTCGGCTCGCCGCCGGCTCGCGGAAAGATGGAACGCGAGCGGGGAGACCGGGGCGCCGATCGGTCGTCACGGTGCAGGAGCGGGCTTTTCAAGCCCCCCGCCCTACGCGGCAAAGCCGCGTAGGGTCCCACCCCCGAGGCGACTCGCTGCACTCGTCGGCTCGCCGCTGGCGGCGACCTGCCGGACGACGTCGCGCGTGATCAGCGGACCTTGCCCAGCGAGTCCTCTTCGAAGAAGTACATGACGATCGACGCGCGGCGAACCTTGAGACGCCGCGTGCGGGCCATGTTCGTGGAACCGCTGCGGTCGTACACCGTGCAATCGAAGAGATCGAGATAAGGGTCGGCGCCGGTAGTGGGGAGAACGTCGTCCGTATCCCCCATTCGCACGCGGCCCTTGATCTTGAATTCGTCGGTGAAGAGGATCAGGTCACGCCCTTCGATTTCCGCCATCGCTCACCCTTCCTGGATTCCGGCGTCGGCGCGCCGTTCGAGTCGAAGCAAGAACTCTCGATTCCCTTTGCTGCCGCGAATGGGGCTCTCGAACGCGTCGGACGGCTCGAACCCCAGCTCACACGCCGCGGTGCGCACGCGCTCGATGGCTTCCGCACACGCCGCGGGATCCCGCACCACTCCGCCCTTCCCCACCCGCGACGGATCGAGCTCGAAGTTCGGCTTCACCAGCACGATCGCCTCGCGGATCGAAGCGATGCGTGCGAGCGGCTTGAGCACCTTGACGAGCCCGATGAACGAAACGTCGACGACCGCGAGATCGGGGACGGGCACCAGCCGCGCCGGGTCGAGGTCGCTGACGTGCGTACCCTCGAGAACGTGCACGCGGGGGTCGTTCCGAAGCCGCCAGTCGAGCTGGCCGTGGCCCACGTCCACGGCGTGGCTGGCGAGCGCGCCGCGCTGCAGCACGCAGTCGGTGAACCCGCCGGTCGAGGCACCCACGTCGAGCACCACCCGATCGTGCACGTCGACGCGAAAGTGATCGAGCGCGGCGGCGAGCTTGAGCCCGCCTCGCCCGACGTAGGGATGATCCGGTGCTGCCAGGCTCAGCTCGGCATCGGCCGCCACCGGCTCGCCGGCCTTGTCGACGCGTCGATCGCCGCAGAACACCTGGCCCGCGAGGATCAGCGCGCGAGCGCGCTCGCGAGACGCGACCAAGCCGCGATCCACGAGCCACACGTCCGCCCGGGTCCGCACGGAACGCGTCATCGCTCCCGCTCGACCACGAATCGCGCGAGCGCCACCAAGGGTGCGGCGGCGAGGCCGAAGCGGGCGACGTCCGCGCTCGCTTCCGCCGAGAGCGCACGTGCACGTTCCCGGGACCCCTCAACACCGAGCAGCGCCGGAAACGTGGTCTTGCCGCGTGCGCCGTCCTTTGCCGAGCGCTTTCCCAGCATCTCTGTGGATGCCGTGACGTCGAGCACGTCGTCGGTGATCTGGAACGCGAGGCCGAGCTTTCGACCGTAGCTCGCGAGCGCCTCGATCTCGTCGGGCGCGCCGCCACCGAGGCGTGCGCCGGTGCGCGTCGCCACCTCGATGAGCGCCCCGGTCTTCATCGCGTGCAAGCGTTCGAGTGCCGCTTGATCCACGGCGCGACCTTCACTCACCATGTCCGTCACTTGCCCGCCGACCATCCCGGCGACGCCTGCCGCAGCTGCAACCTCGCGCACCACCGTCAGCACGGTCTCGCTGCACACGCGCTTGCTCGAGGGTGGGGTCGCGAGCAACGAAAACGCCTCGGTGATGAGGCCGTCGCCCGCCAGGATCGCGAGCGCTTCGCCGAACATCTTGTGGCTGGTGGGGCGTCCACGGCGCAGATCGTCGTCGTCCATGCACGGTAGATCGTCGTGGATCAGGCTGTAGGTGTGGATCATCTCGATCGCCAACGCCGCACCCAGCGCGTCGGCCTCGCCGCCGCCCACGACCTCGCACGACGCCAGCACCAGGATCGGCCGCAAGCGCTTGCCGGGCGTCTCGAGCGAATAGCGCACGGCCTTCACCAACTCGGCCGGCGCATCGCCGAGGCGAGTCGCGAGATAGCTGGCGAAGCCGTCCTCCACTTGCGCGCGCTTGCTCGCGAGGTAGGAAGGCAAGTCGAAACGGGACTCGCTCACGAGCCGCCCTCGCGGCCTTCCAGCTCGCCGAGCGGCTCGGTGCGCACCGCGCCCGGGGCGGCGCTGCCTTGCCCGAGGAGCACCTCGATGCGCGCTTCCGCGCGGTCGAGCAGCGCCTGGCAATGCTTGGCGAGCCGGCTCCCTTCTTCGAACAGCTCGAGCGATTGCTCGAGCGGTAGGTTGGGATCCTCCATGCGCTGCACGATCTCGCGGAGCCGCTGCTGCGCCGCCTCGAAGCTCGGTTCGGACGGGGCCTCTGCCCCTGCCTTCTGTGTCATGCGCTTCCCCGCTCGGTTGCGTCGTTCACCACGCGCGCGCCGAATCGGCCGCGTGCCACCCGGACTTCGACGAGCGTGCCTTCGACGAGCGCGCGGGGGTCCCGAATCACCCCGCCGCCGGCGACGCGCGCCACCGCGAACCCGCGTTCCAGCACCGCTTCCGGACCGAGCGCAGCCAGCCGCCCGTCGAGCGCGCGCAAGTCGGCGCGGCACGCAGCGAGGGCGCGCCGCATCGCGGCGCCGAGCCGCTCGTGGGCGCGTGCCAGTCGCTCACCCTCGAGCTCCACACGGCGACGCGGTCCGGCGGCGCGCCACCGGCCGTCGAGCACAGCGAGCGATTCACGGGCCATCGCGATGCGGCGCCGCGCTGCGCGCTCGATGCGCTCGTTCCACTCGTCGACGCGCTGACGACGATCGCCGACCCAGCGCACCAAGGCCGCGGGAGTGGGCGTCAGGCGCTCGATCGCGAGGCGGCCGTCGCCGAGGCGGCGCCGCATCGCGCCCTCGAGCGACGCAAGCGCATCCGCGATCTCGGCCTCGAGCAGCGCACGATCCGGCACCACCAGCTCGGCCGCCGCCGAGGGCGTCGGCGCGCGCAGGTCGGCGACGAAATCCGCGATCGTCACGTCGGTCTCGT
>CAYUSL010000692.1:0-3058 GCA_964447125.1 uncultured bacterium
AGCGCGGTCGACGGGGAAGCTCGCATCGAGTCGAGAGGAATGGGCTTTCGTGTGGCCATGGCTCGCTCTTTCGCGTCACCGCGGTGCGGTGACGTGCGGTGCGGGTTCGGCCACCAACTCGAGCGCGTGGCCGTCGGGGTCTCTGAGCAGCATTCCCGATCGGAAGCCCAGCGGTGCGCCGTCGAGGCGAACCAGCCCGGGTGACACGAACGGCACGTCGGCGTCGAGCAGCGCGCGCTCCGCGCTCTCCGGTTCGCGCACCACCACGCGCGTCTGCCAGTGGACGAGGTCGTTCGCCTTCGCGTCGAGCGGATAGGGCCGCCCGTCGCTGGGCGCGAGGTATTCCAGGAGCTCGATCGAGGGTCCGCGCTCGGCGTGGAGCGAGGTGATCCGTAGTCGCGCGCCGAAGACCGCGTTCAAGTGCTCTTGCTCGACGCCGTAGTTCTCGCTCGCGCCCGCCACGGCGAGCCCGAGTCGATCGCGATAGAAGCGCAGGCTCTCGGCGGTGCTGTCGATCACGATCGCCGTGTGATCGATGCCCAGGAACAAGCGATCGGAGGGCTGGTGCCACCTCGGGTTCCCCTTGCCCGGCGGGAACGCGAGGATCTCGAGCACGTGTCCGTCCGGGTCGTGAAAATAGAACGCCTGAATTCCGCCGGCGTTCGGGTTCCAGTCCGGGAGGCGCTGCGGACCCGTCGAGGCGTACACCACGCCGTGGTCCCGGAGCCGCGCGTACGCCTCATCCATGTCGCGGACGATGATCGCGACGTGCTGGAACCAGCGATCGTTGCTGCGTGCGTCGACGGGAATCGGCCGTCCGCGCGGCGCCCGGTACTGGGTCAGCTCGATGCGCTCCGCGCCGAGCCGCATCCGCACCACCCGCGCCCGCGCGCCGAAGACGCCTTCCAGGTGCTCGAAGGCCTCTCCCGCGACCTCGACGTCCGACTCCTTCTCGAACGTGAGCACCTTCGTGAAGAAGTCCACGGAGCGATCCATGTCGGAGACCGTGAACCCGATCGGCCCGACCTCCACGACCATCGGCGCCGCCGTCGCAGCGGCGCCCATCGAGCCGACCGGCGCACCCGGATCTGCGCTCGCGGGCCGGCCCAGCGAGGGAGCGTGATCGACCGAGATCTGCGCCGAGCAGCTCGCGACGATCGCGAAGAGCGCGGCCAGCGCGGCGCGACGGAACGTATGGCTCGCCATGATCGCCCCCGTCTCAGCCCAACCGGGTCGCGAGGTGATCGCCCACCCGCAACGCGTTGGCCATGATCGTGAGCGCCGGGTTCACGGCCGAGCTCGAGGGGAAGAAGCTGCCGTCCACCACGTAGAGGTTCTCGACCTCGTGCGCCTTGCACGTGGGATCCAGGACGGACGTTCGCGGGTCCGAGCCGAAGCGCACCGTTCCGTTCTGGTGCGCGACGCCCGCGAGCGGGATGCGCTTGCCGACGTAGAAGTTGTGCGGCAGCAGGTGGTCCTCGCAGCCGATGTGCTCGAGCATCGACTTGAGCTTCTTCTGCAGCATGCCGTGCGACTCGAGGTTGTTGACGCGGTATTCGAGCTGGATCGCACCGTCCCCGGTGAGCCGCACCCGATTGTCCGGATCCGGCAGATCCTCGGTGGTCATCCAGAAGTCCAGCGAGTGCTTGGCCATCACGTCGAGGGTGAGCCCGGGCACGATCTTGGGCGCACCGGCGGCGAGCATGTACTCGTCGCTCTTGCCGACGAACGAGATGTGGCCCATCGGATGCGCGTAGCCGTCGGTGCCGAAGTAGAAGTCGTTGATCGCCAAGGTCTTCTGGAACACCGTGGGATTGGGGCGCTTCGAGAGCGCGAGCATCATCGAGTTCACGTGCGCCATGTAGTTCCGGCCCACCTGATCGGAGCCGTTGGCCAGGCCGTTCGGGTGCTTGTCGCTCGCCGAGCGCAACAGCAGCGCCGCCGAGTTGATGGCGCCAGCCGACACCACCACGACTCCCGCGGTGTAAGTCTCGACGGCACCGTTGCGTTTCACCTGCACGCGCGAGACCTCGCGTCCCGAGGCGCTGGTCTCGAGCTTGGTGACCATCGCACCCGTCACCAGCGAGACGTTGGAGTGCTCGAGCGCCGGGTCCACGCACACCACCTGCGCGTCCGCCTTCGCGTTCACCAGGCACGGAAACCCATCGCACGTGTTGCAGCGGATGCAGGCGCTCTTGTGCGGGTTGCGCTCGTCGATCATCACACCGATGGGCACGTGAAACGGCTTGAGGCCGAGCTTGGCGAGATCGTCGGAGAGCTCCTGGATGCGCGGCTCGTGGCTCATCGACGGGTACTTGTAATCCGCGCTGGCGCGGGGATCGGTGGGATCCACACCGCGCTCGCCGTGCACGAAGTAGAGATGCTCGGCTTGCGTGTAGTAGGGCTCGAGCTCGGCGTACGAGATCGGCCACGCCGGCGAGACGCCATCGCGGTGCGCCAGCGCGCCGAAATCGCGCTCGCGCATGCGCAGCAACGCCGCACCGTAGAACTTGGTGTTGCCTCCCACGTTGTAGTGGGCGCCGGGATGAAAACCGTGCCCCTTGTCGTCGAACCACTCCTCGGTGACGTGGTACTTGGACTCGAGAATGACCTTCTTCGAGTCCCAGTTGTCACGTTCGCGAGGCACGTAGTTGCCGCGCTCCAGGATCAGGATGCGCTTGCCGGTGGGCGCCAGCTTCCACGCGAGCGTGCCGCCGCCCGCACCGGAGCCGATGATGATGACGTCGTAGTGGTTCGCGGACATGGATGGATCTCCCTCAGCGAGCGCCGTTCGTGACGAGCTCGCCGAAGCGACAATGAAAGACGACGCAGCGTGCGTCGTTGGCGTGATGGAACTTGGCGCAGTGGATGCGCTCGCGACCGGCGAGCGCCACATAGCCTTGGGCTGCGAGCAGCATCCCGAGTGGCGGTGCCGAGAAATAGATCCACAGCCAGCGCCACGAGTCGGCGACCAACGCGGGTGCGAACGAGCGCGCGGGATTCAGGCTCATGCCGGAGAGCGGCGCCTCGACGAAGATGTAGGTGCCGACCAACGCGC
>CAYUSL010000693.1:0-3051 GCA_964447125.1 uncultured bacterium
GATTGAGTGTGCCCTCGTCGTTCACCAGCTCGCCGATCGCCTTGCAGAGCGCGATGACGGGATCGGGCACCGGCCCGCCCCACATTCCGCTGTGTACGGGGTGATCGAGCGCTTGGACTTCCACGCGAATCCCCACGATGCCGCGCAACGCGTAGGTGATCGAGGGGATGCCGGCGTCGTAGTTCGAGGTGTCGGTCAGCACGAGCACGTCGGCGGCTAGCTCGCGCTGGTACTCGCGCAGGAACGACTCGAGCGAGCCCGAGCCGGTCTCCTCTTCACCCTCGACGATGAACTTCACGTTCACCGGCAGCTTGCCGGTGGTCCGGAGGTAAGCACCGCACGCAGCGACGTGCATGAGCACTCCGGCCTTGTCGTCGACCACGCCACGGCCGTAGAGCCGGCCGTCTGCGCGGAACGTGGGCTCGAAGGCGGGCGACTCCCATTTCTCGGGACGGCCCGGCGGCTGGACGTCGTGGTGGCCGTAGAGCAGCACCGTGGGTGCGCCGGGCGCGTGCAACCACTCGCCGTAGACGTAGGGATGCCCGCCGGGGAACTCGATCACCTTGCAGGACTCGAGACCCGCGGCCTCGAACAGGGCCTTGGTCTTCTGAGCGCTCGCGCCCACGGCGGTGCTCGGCGGCGGATCGGCCGAAACGCTCGCGATACGCGAGAGCTCCACGAGCTGCTGAAGATACGAATCCCAGCTCGCATCCAAGTGAGCGAGCGCCTGCTTCACGGCATCGGTCATCGAATGAGCTCTCGTGCAGCGGCGCTCCGCCGAGGCAGCGCGACCACGCACCGGAAGAAGGGGGATCGACTTCGCAGGAGGGGCCTAATGTTCCCGGAGATCGGCTCGGCAGCAACTCGTCTCGTCTTTCGACGATCTCCGGCGTACGGGTTGCTGCGGCCTGCTCATCCCGTAGCAGCGAGTCCGGCGCGGATGGCGCCACCGAGATCTCGCTCCACGCTCTTTCGCGCCACGCGGATGGCGTTGCGGATCGCCCACGCATTCGAGCGGCCGTGCGCCTTGATGACGGGCTTGGTGAACCCGAGCACCGGTGCGCCGCCGTATTGGCGCCAGTCGGTCATGGTGCGGATCTGGCGGATGCCCTCCGAGAGCATCATGAGCCCGAGCTTCCACAAGAACTTCCGGGCGTAGGCGTCCTTGGCGATGTCCGAGACCACCTCGCTCACGCCCTCCAGCATCTTGAGCACCACGTTCCCCAGGAAGCCCTCGCAGACCACCACGTCCACGGTGCCCTTCGGGATGTCCAGGCCTTCGACGTTGCCGACGAAGTTGATGTTCGGCATGCGCGCCAGGATCTGGTGCGCCTCGACGATCGCCGGCGTGCCTTTGGTGGGCTCGGTGCCGTTCGAGAGCAGTGCCACACGCGGTGACTCGATCGACGAGATGACCCGCGAGTAGGCGGAGCCCATGACCGCGAAGCTCACGAGATCGCGCGCGTCCACGGTCAGTGTCGCGCCGACGTCGAGCATCAGCGCGAACGGATCGTCGTGGGGACCGTGCTGCTGCTCGGTGGGGTGCACCGTGGCGAGCGCGCAGCGGTGGACGCCTGCCACCCGCTCGAGCTTGCGGGAGGCGGCGAGGATGAGCGCACCGGTGCTGCCCGCTCCCACCAGCGCGTCGGCGTCGCCCCGCGCCACGATCTCGGCGGCGACCAACGCCGAGCATTGCGGGCGTGTGTCGAGCGCGGACGCGGGCTTCTCGTCCTGGCGCACCCAGTCGGTGCAATGAATCACCTCGAGGCGGCTCGCGTCGTAGGTCTGGCGCCCGAGCAGCGGCCGGATCTGGTCGCGATCGCCCACCAGCAGCATGCGGATCGGCACGTCCTCGCGGCTCACCTGTGCCGCGCCTTCCACCACCACGCCTGGCCCCGCGTCAGGCCCCATCGCATCCAGTGCGATCGTGATCATCCCCATTCTCCGCTCACCGCGTTCCGCCACCGCGTCGCCAACGACCACACGATCGACGCCAGCGCCGACTCTACCTCCGGCGCCGCCGGCGAACCCACGGCGCTCGGGCGCGCCGACGGAGGCGCGCTAGGATTCGCGGCGATGGCCACCCAGCACCCTCCACCCAGCACGCCGCTCGACGCCGCAACCGCTCGGTCTCCGCTCGAGCTCGAAACGCTCGGGTCGGTCGACGTGGAGATCCATCGCGTGCGCACCGAAGACGGTGCCGAGCTTGCGCTCACCCGCGTGCCTGCACCGCACGCGTCCGCGCATGGCACGCCCGTGGTGCTGGTGCACGGCAACTACAGCCGCCGCAACTTCTGGATCTCGCCCAAGGGAATCGGGCTTGCGGCGTGTCTCGCCGAGCGCGGATTCGACGTGTGGGTGGTCGAGCTACGCGGCCATGGCCTATCGCCCAAGGGCGAGCACTTCTCCACGATCACCGCGGAAGACCACATGCGCTTCGATCTCGCTGCCGTCGAGCGTCACGTCGAAGCTCGATCGGCGCGCAGCGCCTTCTGGGTCGGTCACTCGGCAGGTGGTGTCTACGTCCTGGGCGCGCTCGCCGCCGGTTGGCTCGACCGTACGCGCGCGCTGGGAGTCGCCACGTTCGGATCCCAGATCCGCGACGGCGAAACGTTCTTGCGCATTCCCGGAGTTGCTTGGTTCCTCGCCGCGACGCTGCGCGCCATCGGTCACCTCCCGGCGCCACGCCTCGGCCTCGGGCCCGAGATCGAGCCCGCCGGCGAGATGATCGAGTTCATCCGCTGGAAAGGCTGGCGCGGTCGTTGGCAGAGCAGCGAGGGCTTCGACTACGGCCGAGGACTCGCCACCGTCACCGTGCCGATCGCGAGCTTCGCCGGCGCAGCGGACGAGCAAGATCCACCCGGCGGATGCCGCGCGCTCCTCGAGCTCGCGGGAAGCTCCGACAAGACCTTCGTCGAGCTGGGTCGCGCGAACGGCTTCGTTCGCGACTACGGCCACGTCGACATGATCGTGAGCAAAGAGGCCGCCACCGAAGTCTGGCCACGCCTTGCTGCGTGGCTCGAAGCTCGCCTGCCGCGCTGAACGCGTGCC
>CAYUSL010000694.1:0-3048 GCA_964447125.1 uncultured bacterium
GTGAACCGATGGAGGGCGCCGCTCCGTCGGCGCCTACGCGCTGTCGCGGGCACGAACCACGATAGGTCGGGCTGAGCGCCCCGGTCTCCACGCGCGCCGTCGATCTCTCCGCGAGCGTAGCGTGTCTCCTCGGGGGTCTGTTCCAGACTCCCGAGGAGACACGCTCAGCCCGGCCCGTAGGTACGGCGCAGATACGCGACGATTTCGTCGGATTCGAGCATCGCGCTGCCAGTGTTGGGGTCGATCAGGTAGGGCACTTGAACCTTGCCGGCGCGGGCCGCCAGCGCCTCGCGCTTGGGGCTCTCGCGCGGGACGTTGCGGACCACGTGGACGAGGTCGAGCTCGCTCAGGGTCTCGCGCACCTTCCGGCAGTAGGGCGAGCTTTCCATGTTGTAGAGCTCGAGGGGCTGGGCGGGCGCGGGCTTTCGCTCGGCGATCACATGCAGTCCGCGCGGCATGCGCACGGCGCTCGCGAGCGACGAGAGCAGATTGCCGAGCGGCGAGAAGCGGAAGATCCCTGGCGCCCGACCGTCGCCGTAGGTCGTGTAGAGATAACGGACGATGTCGTCGGATTCGTACATCTCGCGGCCGCTGTTCGGATCCACGAGGTAGGGCACCATCATCTTGCCGCCGCGCGCCTTCAGCTCGGCGCGGCGTGCGCTGCCGCGTGCGACGGGGCGCACCTCGACGTCGAGGTCGAGATGCGAGAGCGCCTCGCGTGCCTTGCGGCAATACGGGCAGTTTTCGAATTCGTAGAGCACCAAGGGCTGCGCGGCCGGCCGAGCGCCGTTGGCGCGGCGCAAACCGAAGCCCAGCCGGAGCACGCTGGCGAGGTAGGAGAGAAGGTCGTTCATGAGCGATCCGAGGGCGCGGGCAGACGGCTGCGAGCGTAGCAGGCGTCACCGTCGCGGACGCCGGATGCGGATCCGGGGGCGGATTCGGTGTGGGTGCGGATTGCGCGCTGGATTGCCGAACTCGACGTCAGCCCACAGATCGCACGCGAGGTGGTTGTACTCGATCACTGCGCGCCGCAGCCGCTCGCCCGGCCAGTCGGACGGCAGCAGCTCGAGCGGCAGCAGTGGATCGCTCGCCACCAGCCGGAATGCGCGCGTGCCCACTCGCAGCGTCTCCACGAGCGCAGACTCGCGGCGCGCCTGGCCGAGGCGGGCGCGGCTGGCGTCGAGTGTGTTCAGCTCGTCGCGCATCCGCTCGGCGAGTGCCTCGATCTGCCACAGCTCGTTCACGCGCGCCGCCAAGGACGCGCCGTCTTCGGGGCGCGCCACCAACACGTCGGCGAGGCCGCCGCTGGCGGTGAAGCGCGCGGCGATGGGGCCGAGGTTCAGCGCCACGTTTGCGGGCCGCGCCCACACTCCGGGGTGGATGGGGCGAAGGTGGAGCGCGCGCAGCTCACGCCCGGTTTGCTCGCGTATCTCGCGTGGTGCGGAGCCGCCGCTGGCGACGAGCAGCAGCCAGCGCCCCGACCAGCGTCGCCGCTGGTCGAACCACACGCGCTCACGGATCTCTCGATTGAAGCGGTCGGCGACGCGCGTGAAACCGTACTCGGCGCGGGCGTGGCGACCCTGCACCTCGAGCAGGCCGTGCCCCACCAAGCGCGACAGGCAGACCCGCACCGAGCCCTCGCGAAAGCCGAACCAGCGACCGGTTTCGACGAGCGCCGATACCGGCAAAGGCCCGTCGTTGGCCGCCAGCACGTCCACGACGAAGCGCTTGAGAGGGTAGGCCGAATCGCCGTCGCGAGAAGCAGAAGCGGGAGCGCGATTCACCATGCGTCGCCGTTCATGATGTTACGAAAATCCGTTCGTTGACCGAACTTCTGTAAGCCGCGCTATGATCGTCGAGAACCATCAACCAGGGAAGGAGAACCTCATGCGTGGTGTGATTCGCGCGCTTTGGATGAAATCACGGATGCAGCGCGTGGCCGCGGCGGTCGCGGGAGCGTGCGTGCTCGCGAGTGCTGCGCCGGCGTTGGCCAACAACAAGGTCATTCTGTTCGGCGACAGTTGGGGCGCTCTCATGGGCTCGCCGCTCGCCACCCAGTTCGACAACAACGGTCACGCGGACTACGACGTCCTCAACCTCTCGATACCCGGCTCCACCGCCGACTCCTACGCCAACAACGTCGCGGGCGTGATGGATGTGACGCTGGCCTACATCGTCGCGACGCCGGAAGTGCAGTACGTCGTGATCTCGCTGGGCGGCAACGACCTGCACGCCCTCTATCCGTCGCAGGGCCTCAATGCGAACGTGATCATCGAGCAGAGCCTCCGGACCGTCGTCGATCGCGTGAACGCGGCGCGTCCCGGGCTCCAGATCCTGCTCACCGGCTACGACATCCTGAAGTGGGACAAGTCCACCGAGTGCTTGCTGCTCGCTGCCACGGTCTTCCAGAACCAGATCCTCGCGCCGCAGATCAACCCCATCTACCTCGATCTCGGCAACCACATGAACGCGATTTCCGCGAGCTACGCGAACGTCACCTACGTGAACGAGCCGTACGGCCTGTGGGGCACCGGCCAGGGCAGCCCTGGGGTACCCAACATCTTCGCGTGGAGCCCGTCGAGCTACGTCGCCTCCGACAATCTCGACTGCGTGCACCTCTCCACGAGCGGCTACAACCAGTTCACCGGACAGATCTACAACAAGTACTTCAAGCCACGGCTCGGTGGTGGGACGCCTCCGTGCGGCGCGATCGTGACCGAGGCCACCCCAGCGGCGCGTGCGTTCACGCTCGCTGCGCCGATCGCGATCCCGATGATCGTGGCGTCGTGGCTCCGGCGCCGCGTGCGTCGTAGGTGAGGTGTCCGTGGGGGGGCTCCACGAGTCCCCGCGCGGCAGGTCGGGCCGGTCTCGTCGAGACCGGCCCGGCGCGTTTTGGGAGCCGGAGCGCCACAGCCGTCCGTCACTTTCTCCGAGTCGCAGCGAACGCTCGTCGCTCGCTCGCCGTCGTGCCGCTCACGCGATCCGCCGGTAGCGGGTCAGTTTGCCAGGCATGCGCCGGTGCAGTCGCGAGGGTCTGGGGACTCGTCG
>CAYUSL010000695.1:0-3033 GCA_964447125.1 uncultured bacterium
CAGCAGCCTGCTAGCGCGGCGCGGTCTCAAGCTCTCGCTCCCGATTCCGTCATGCCGACCCTCCGCAAGCGACCGTACTCGGCGGGTGGTGTGGGGCGCAAGACCCGTCGGCCATGGGCGCCGAAGCGTCATTCGCCGGGCGCCGCGGGTTCGTTCGCAGGAGTCTCGGCGGGCGAGTTCTCGCGGGCTGGGGCCACCGCATCCAGGTCGACGATCGTGGCGCCTCGCGGCGGGCTGAGCTGGAAGAGCCCCGCGGCCAGCTTGGGCGCGAGCTCGGCGCGCGGCACCGTGATCGAGAGCGTCAGCCCGTAGCGCGGAACGTCGAGCCGGAGCGCGCGGGGGACGGGCTCGTCGGCGCCTTCCCAGCTCGCGTGGTAGCGGACCGAGCCGTCCGAATCGAGCTCGTCCAGGGCGAGCGGTGCGCCGGTGGTGGGATCGATGCGAAGCTGGCGCGGGCCGACGCCGGCGCTGGCGGGCACCTCGACGATGAAGGCTCGCGCGTCCTGGTCGAGGCGCGCCACCAGCCCCTCGGCGGTGGCCAGTGGGGTGGCGAGGAGTGCGTCCACCAGCGACGACGCGGGAAGCGGCGGCAACACCAGCGACGGCGTGAACGGCGTGTTGGCGCTGGCGACGGTGCCGCGGAAGAAACGCTCGTCCGAGGAGGTGTAGGCCGTGAGCCGATCGCCGTCGATCGCCAAGATCAGCGTCGGCCCAATCAGGCTCAAGGTCTCGAGGCGGAGCGACGCGGGCCGTGCTGCGACCAGTGCTGCGTCCGAGGAGAGCGACTCGCCGTCGATCGTGACCGCGAGCTCGGCGCGCGCGCGAAAGCTCGTCACACGCTCGCGGCGCAACACCACGCGGCGCATCGCCTCCTCGGGCGCGAGGGTTGGGCCGAGGGGCTCGGGACGGAGCCGCGGTGGGCAACCGCTGGACACCACCGCCGCCGCCACGACGAGCGCGAATCCGATCGTGCTGGGCAAGACGCGCGGCCGGCGCGCGCCGCCGCGCTGCGACCACCGCGAATCGATCACGGGTTGGGTGCGACGCGCGCTGGCGGGTCGCCGACGGTCTTCTCCAGCAGCTCCTCGAGCTTCTTCTGGACTTCGCTCTTCGAGGAGTCGATCTCGAGCACGCGTCGGTAGACCTCGATCGCTCGCGCTTTCTTGCCGGCGGCGCGGTACGCGTCGCCCAGGTGCTCGGTGATGACCGCGTCTTCGGGGACGAGCTCGACGGCACGCTCGAGCGTGGTGACCGCGCCTTCGAAGTCGCCGCGCCGGAACTGGGTCCAGCCGAGGCTGTCGATGTAGTAGCCGTCGTCGGGCTCGATCTCGAGGGCGCGGCGGATGAGCGCCTCGGCCTCGTCGAGACGCAGGCCTTTGTCCGCCCACGTGTAGCCCAGATAGTTGAGGGCGCGGGCGTCGCGCGGATTCCGCTCGATCACCGCCTGCATCTCGCGCTCGGCCTCCGCGGATCGGCCCTGCTTGTCGTAGAGGACTCCCAGGTCGAAGCGCACGTTGGTGTCGTCGGGAGCGAGGGCGCGCGCGGCTTCCAGCGATTGGATCGCGTGCAGCGGCTGCGCGGCCTTTTCTTGGGCGTAGGCGAGCACGCGATAGAGCCGCACCTTGGGGTCGGGCGTGTCGTGGGCGGCATCGGACGGAGACTCTGCCGGCGGGCCGCCGGGCTCGGCGGCAGCGGGAGTGTCGGCGGCGTCGTTCGCGGCGTTGGCGTGTTCCAGCGCCTCTTCGAGGATCCGAATCGCCGCTGCCGGGTCGTTGTGCTCTTCGACCAGGAGCACCGCCATGCGCAGTCGCGAATCCACGTACTCGGGAAGATCGGGGCCGACCTTCGCGAACGCGTCGAGGGCGCGATCGACCTCGCCCTTCTTGGCGAGTGCCAGGCCGAGATAGTAGGCGACCTTGAGCATTTCCGGCCGCTCTTCCAGCAACAAGCTGAGCTCGGTGATCGCTTCGTCCACCCGCTCTTGCTCGAGGAAGATCAGGCCGAGGCCGAGGCGTGCCTCGCCGGGCTCGGGGTCACGCTTCTTGAGCTCCTCGAGCTCGTTGATCGCGTCGCCGAGACGGCTCTGCTGGATGAGGAGGCGGCTCAGCCGGCGGCGCACTTGATGATTGTCGGGGTTGATCGCCAGCACCTTGCTGTAGGTCGCAGCCGCTTGCTCGCTCTTGCCCCAGCGCTCGTAGAGCACCGCCAGCTCGACGAGCGCCCGCTCGGACTCGGGTTGAAGCTCGAGCGCCGCCAGGAACTGCGCCTCGGCCTCCTCGTATTTGCCGAGGGTCGCGAGCATCTGCGCCAGCGTCGAGCGCGCCTGGAACGACTGCGGATCCACGGCCACCAGGCGCTCGAGGAGCGTCGCTGCGTCTTGAAGCCGGTTTTGGCGCACCCGCAGCAGTGCGAGCTGGAAGAGCGCACCCGGATCCTGGGGATTCGCGGCGAGGATCGCTTCGTAACTCTGCGCGGCGCGTGCGGGATCGGTGGTGGCGAAGATCCGGGCTTGCAGGAATTGGGCTTCGGCATAGTGAGCGTCGAGGGCCAGCGCCGTCTGGACGTGCTCGAGCGCGCGCTCGGGTTGGCCGAGGTCCAGGTAGACCTTCGCCAGCGTGGTCTGCAGGTAGGGCGACTTCGGGTCTGCGAGCGCTGCCGCTTCGAACCAGCGGATGGCGTCACCGTATCGATGGAAGAGAAGGGCGCGGTTGGCCTCGATGGTTGCGAGGTACGAGTCGGAGTTGCCGGTGACCTCGATCGGCGGCGGTGCCGGCGGCGCCGAGGGCGCCTGCTGCGCCGGCGGCACGATCGCGGTACAGCCCGCAACCAGCGCTGCTGCCAGCCACGGAATCGAAACGAAGCGCTTGCTGTGCGGAATTCGGATCAACGCGCTCACTCCCGTGCGTCGCCTCGGTCCGGGCGGCGCGCGCGATAACGTAATGCGCAACCTCGAGTGTGGCGCTGGCGTTTTCCGGGGGTCTGTTCCAGACCCCCGCCCGTCGCGGCCAAGCCGCGCCGGGTCCCACCCCCAAG
>CAYUSL010000696.1:0-3018 GCA_964447125.1 uncultured bacterium
CGACCCGACGAACGTCGAAGCGCGCCGTCAGCTCGACATCGCCCGCCGACTCAGCAGCGGTTAGCAGCCTCGCCAGGCGCGCCGGCTGCTCGCCGTGCGAGGGAACGCGCGCGTGGAGACCGGTGCGCGGAACCGCACGCACGAGGATGCGCGCGCAGCAGCGAAGCGGACTCCTGGCCGCCTCTGGCCGACGCTCACGCGGGGCCGAGCGCGCGCAGGCGCTCGATCACCGCGGCCACGTGGCGGCCGGTGCGCTTGCCGGTGAATCGCGACCAAGACTTGGCGAAGCGGGCGCGCGCATCCGCCGCGCGCGCCAAGTCCTTGGCGAGCTCCTCGGCGATGGCGCTCGCTCGCGTGCTCGCCTGCTCCGGCGGCGCGGCTTCGATGAATCGACGCAGCAGCTCACCGCCGACGACGGCATCCTGATGGGCGCCGAGCACGTCCTGCAGCTTCGCGAGATCGTCGAGCAAGCGCCGTCCGTCACGGCCCACGAGGTCCGCGACCAGCTCGACCACGTAACGCAGGCGCTTGGCCCGGATGCGCAGCTCGTGCAGGTCGTCGGCGAGTGGCTCGCGCCCGATGCGCTTTCCCTGCTTGAGCGTGCGCCGATACGCCCGATCGACCGCCTCCGCGCCGTACGCCCCGACGGTGGTGCGCGTGGCAGCCCCGAGCAGCCTCTCGCGTCCAGCGGCGATCCGGTCGAGCCGCGCTCGAAGCCGCACGGCCCGCGCCGAATCGAGCGCCGCGCCCATGGCGAGATGAGCAGCGGCGCGCTCCTCGCCGAGCCACGCCACGAGCTGAGGCCCCTCCGAACCGATCAGCGGATCCGCGGCGTAGCGCTCGAGCTGCACGTCGAGATCACGCGCCGGAGCGAGTGCCCGGCCCAACCAGCGCAGCTCCGCTTCCAGGTGCGCGCGCGTGCGCGCAGGCAGCGCCGGTGCGAAGAACCGCAAGGCGGCGCGCAGCCGCCTCACGGCGACGCGCATCGCGTGAATCGCCTCGGGATCCGATCCCGCGCGAGCGGCGGGCAGGTTCTCGACGAGTGCCGCGAGCTGCGCGCTCACGATCTCGGTCAGCGCTTCGCCGAGAGAATCGCCCGGTTCGATCACGGGCTACTCGCGCTCGTGCTCACGGAGCGACGCGGAACGCCACGACCTCGCCCAAGAGCTCCTCGAGGAGCGCGACTCGGTTTCGCGCTTCGCCGATCTCGAGCGCGGCGTCATCGCCGGCGGTGGTGAGCTCGAGGACCACGCGCCGGTCGCGTCGCACCACGGTCACGTCGCGGACCACGCCGTAATGGCTGCGATCGAGCCCGTCGGCGACGCGCAGCAACGCCGCCAACGCGCGCACGATCTGACGCTCGCGCTTCGACAGCATCCCGTAGCTGCCGTCCGAGGGCTTGGGAACCTGCTTGCGGTGATAGCGCGCCACCTGCGCGATGATCTCGATCTCGTCGCGGCGAAACCCGAGCAGCTCGCCGTTGGTGATGAGGTAATACGAGTGGCGATGGTGGTTCTTGCGACTGATGTGCTGCCCGATGTCGTGCATGAGCGCTGCCAGCTCCAGCCAATCGCGCGTGGCTCCGCTCAAGCCGAGCGAGTCGCGGAACTGATCGAAGAGCCGGATGGCGAGCCTGGCGACCTGCTGGCCGTGGCGATTGGGTTCGCCGAGATGGCGGACGAGCCGCGCCACGCTTCGATAGCGCGGATCGGGGAATTGCTCTTGCTCCTCGATTCCGCGCCGGTGACGGGCGAGGTGATCGAGCAACACGCCTTCACGCAGGGCGTACGTGCAAGCCACCAGCTCGCGGGCGCCGAGCCGCGTCAGCACGTGATCGGCGAGCACCGCACCCGCGACCACCAGGTCCACGCGTTTCGGCTCGAGGCCGGGGATCGCCAGTCGCTTGTCGCGGTCGGTCTTGACGAGCTTGCGCCGCAGCCGGCGGATGGTCTCCGGTGAGACCGCGACACCTTCGAGGTGCTCGGGCGGCTCGCCGGCGGGGCCGGTGGCGGCCATCGCCACCAGGTTGTTGAGCGTGCCGGAAGTGCCGACCACACGCCGGGCGCCCCGCGCGCGAAACCGCGCCAGCACCGGATCGAGCTCGGTGGCGAGGTGGTCTTCCAGGGCTTCCACCGCGCGCGCATCCACCTTGTCCTTGCCGAGGAAGCGCTCGGAAACGCGCGCCAGACCGATCTTGAGGCTCACCAGCTCCACTGGCTCGCCGCCGTCGACCAGGATCAGCTCGACGCTGCCACCACCGGCGTCCACGATCACGGTGGGCTCGCCGCGCAGGTCGATGGCGTGGCGAACACCGAGGAAGATCAGGCGCGCTTCCTCGCGGCCCGGGATGACCTTCACCCGTAGCCCGATCTCCTCTTCCACCCGGCGCACGAAGTCGCCGCCGTTCGAGGCTTCGCGAACCGCGCTGGTGGCCACGGCACGGATGCGCTGCGCCCCCTGCCGCTCGGCCAACGTCTGGAACGTGGCGAGCGTGCGCACGCCCTTGTCCATCGCTTCTGCGGAAAGTGCGCCGTCGATCAGCGTGCGTGAGCCGAGCCGCACCATCTCTTTCGCGCGATCGAGAACCCGGAAGCGCCCGTCCGACTCGACCTGGGCAACCACCATGTGGATCGAGTTCGAGCCCACGTCGATCGCGGCGACGCGCACGCCACGGCGGGGCGCGACCTCCGATGCGCCGGGGACGGTACGTACGTTCTCGGCGGCGAGCGCACGCAGCGCCGCCGTCCCACCCCGACGAGTACGCTCGCCGGTGCGGGCCCCCGTCGCTCGTGTCGCTCTCACCGTGGCCATGTGCGCCGTCACCCTCGCGAACGCGATGCGACGCGCATTCTAATCCTGTCCTCGTGAACGCACGATGACATCCCGATGACACCGCGGCAGCACGCTCGCCACGAACGCAGCGCGGGTTGGAACAGCCCGCGAGTGCGGGATCGAGACCACGAGGCCGTCGAGGGACCGCCGGCCCTCCAGCCGATCTGCACAACGGTCTCCACGCGC
>CAYUSL010000697.1:0-3012 GCA_964447125.1 uncultured bacterium
TGCACCAGCATGCCGGCGGCGCCCTGCACCACGGGCTCGATCACCACGGCCACGATCTCGTCGGCGCGCTCGCGGAGCATCGATTCGAGCGGTTCGAGGCACGCGGTCTCGCAGCTCGGATGGCTCTTCCCCAGCGGGCAGCGATAGCAGTACGGCGATGGCACCCGCAGCGTCTCGAAGAGCAGCGGCCGATAGACCTGATGAAAGAGGTCGATGCCACCCACGCTCACCGAACCGAGCGTGTCGCCGTGATAGGCGTTCTCGAAGCAAACGAAGCGATTCTTGCGGCTACCGCCCGGCTGCTGCTGGCAGAACTGGTACGCGATCTTGAGCGCCACCTCCACGGCGGTGGAGCCGGAATCGGAATAGAAGACCCGCGTGAGCCCCGGCGGCGCGATCCGCACCAGCCGCTCGGCGAGCTCGATCGACGGCACGTTGGCGAGGCCGAGTAGCGTCGAGTGCGCGACGCGATCGAGCTGTGCCCGTACGGCGTCGTCGATCTCGGGCACGCGGTGGCCGTGCACCGTCACCCACAGACTAGAGATGGCGTCGAGGTAGCGCTTGCCTTCGACATCCATCAGCCAGTTGCCCTCGGCGCGCTCGACGATGAGCGGCTTTTCCTCCATCCAACCCTTCATCTGGGTGAACGGATGCCAGACGTGCTTGCGGTCGATCTCTTCGAGCTGACGGATGCGTTCCGGATCCACGAAGGCCCTCCTCAACCAAGGATTCGGCAGGCGCGACCGGCCTCGGCGAACGCCTGCACCGCGCGCTCCAAGTGCTCGTCGGTCATGGTCGCCGTGAGCGTGGCGCGGATGCGCGAAGTCCCTGCGGGAACGGTGGGCGGGCGGATGCCGCTCGCCAGCACTCCGCGCTCGAAGAGCTCGCGGGCGAGCGCCATCGTCGGGGCCGCGTCGCCGACGATCACCGGCACGACGGGCACGTCGGGCTCGCCGATCACGCGGAAACCCAACGCCGTGAGCGCCTCGCGCAGTCGCCTCGCGAGGGCGCGCACTCGCGCGCGACGCTCGGGCTCGCCCTGCACGACCCGCACCGCGGCGAGGCTCGCCGCCGCCACCGCTGGCGGTAGGCCGGTGGTGAACACGAAGCTGCGGGCGCGATTGAGCAGCAGCTCCACGACGTCACGGCGGGTCGCGACGTAGGCACCGAAGCTTCCGAGCGCTTTGCCGAGCGTTCCCATCTGGATCACCCGCGGGTCTGAGACACCCAGCAGCTCGACGGCGCCGCGCCCGTGTTCCCCGAGGACGCCGCTGGCATGGGCTTCGTCGCAATAGAGCAACGCATCGTGGCGACGCGCCACGTCGAGCAATACCGGCAGCGGCGCCAAGTCGCCGTCCATCGAGAACACCGTGTCGGTCACGATCAACACGCGCCCGAAGCGCTCGCGATCGGCGAGTAATCGGGCCACCTCGTCGGGGTCGCCGTGGCGGTACACGCGCACCGTCGCGTGGCTGAGCCGGCAGCCATCGATCAGGCTCGCGTGGTTGAGAGCGTCGGAAAGAATCAGGTCGCCCTTCCCAGCCAGTGCCGGCAGCGCGCCACAGTTGGCTTGGTAGCCCGAGTTGAAGAGCAGCGCGGCTTCGGTGCCCTTCCAGCGCGCGAGCTCTCGCTCGAGCTCGTCGTGGATGGCGACGTTGCCGGAGATGAGCCGGCTCGCACCGCTGCCGCAACCGTAGCGGGTGGTGGCTTCGATCGCCGCACGTGCGAGGCGTGGGTCGTCGGCCAAACCGAGATAGTTGTTGGAGCACAGGCCCAGCACCGTACGGCCGTCGATGACGATCTCGGGAGAGGGGCCGGATTCGACGGTGCGGAGCACCCGACGCAGCGCAGCCTGATCGAGCTCCGCGAGCGCGCGAATGGCAAAACCCAGGGGGTCTACGGGTTCGGATGTCATGGCAAAAGTGCGCGAGGTAATTGACGAATCCTGCGTCGTCAACCACGGCGATCAACCTGGTTTACGACGCCAACCGGGAGCCGCAGGGCGCACACTTCGGCAGGGGACAAGCGGTCGCGAGCGTGCTACGACTTCCGCGATGAAGCTGATCGTCAATGGCGAAGCGCGCGAGCTCGCGGCGCCACTCACGGTGGCCGAATTGTTGGTCCGCCTGGGCGTGGATCAGCGCTACGGCGCGGTCGAGGTGAACCGCGAGGTGGTGCCGAGATCCGAGCACGCCACACACGCGCTCGCCGACGGCGACCAGGTGGAGATCATCCGCTTCGTGGGAGGGGGCTGAATGAGCGCCGCAGAGGACCTACTTCGCATCGGCACGCGCACGTTCCGCTCGCGGCTGATCGTCGGCACCGGCAAGTACGCGACGTTCGAGCAGACGCGCGAAGCCCTCGACCGCACCGGCGCCGAGGTCGTGACCGTCGCCGTGCGGCGGGTGAACATCACCAATGCCGACGAGCCCAACCTCCTCGATCATCTCGACCTGAAGCGCATCACGATCCTGCCCAACACGGCGGGCTGCTTCACGGCTGAGGATGCGATCCGTACCGCCCGCCTCGCGCGCGAGGCCGGGGTCGGCAACCTCGTGAAGCTCGAGGTGATCGGCGATCCCAAGACGCTCTTCCCCGACAACGAGGCCACGCTGGAAGCAGCTCGCGCACTGGTGAAGGACGGCTTCGAGGTATGGCCCTACACCCTGGATGATCCCATCGCCTGCCGGAAGCTCGCCGACATCGGCTGCGCAGCGGTGATGCCACTCGCCGCACCCATCGGTTCGGGGCTCGGCATCCGCAATCCCGCCAACCTGCGCATCATCCGCGAACAGCTCGCGTCGCTGCCGGTGATCGTGGACGCAGGAGTCGGCACCGCCTCCGACGCCGCCGTGGCGATGGAGATGGGCATGGACGCGGTGCTCATGAACACCGCCATCGCCGGCGCAACCGATCCGCTCTTGATGGCCGACGCGATGCGCCTCGCGGTGCAAGCGGGCCGCAAGGCGTTCCTCGCGGGTCGGATGCCGCGGAAACTCTACGCGACCGCGT
>CAYUSL010000698.1:0-1520 GCA_964447125.1 uncultured bacterium
TGATGGCGATCACGGGGATCGGCGGCTTCATCGGCCGGCGCATGGCCGAGCGCGCTCGCGAGCGCGGCTTCCGCGTGCGCGGTCTCGAGCTCGACGCCGACGCCGCGCGGCGGGCGCAGCAGGCCGGTTTCGAGACCGTGGTGGGCGACGTCAACGAGCCCGCCGCGGTGCGGGCGCTCTGCACCAGCGCGACGGTGGTGTTCCACACCGCGGCGATCGTGGACGAGAGCGGAGACTGGGCGCGCTTCCGCCGTGTGAACGTGGAAGGCACGCGCCACGTCGCGCACGTGGCCCGCGACCACGGCGTGTCGCGCTTCGTGCATCTCTCGTCGGTGATGGTCTACGGCTTCGACTACCCGCGCTACGTGAGCGAGGACGGACCGCTGCGCGGCGAGGGCAATCCCTATTGTCAGACCAAGATCGAAAGCGAGGACGCGCTGCGTGCGCTCCATCGCCCCGGTGAGTTCGAAACCATCGTGATCCGCCCCGGCGACGTCTATGGACCCGGCTCGGTTCCGTGGGTGGTACGGCCCCTCGAGATGATGCGGCGCGGGCTCTTCCTGTTCATCGACGGTGGTCGCGGCACCATGAATCACGTGCACGTGGACAACCTGATCGACGGCATCTTCCTGGCGCTCGAACGCGATGCCACAGGCCAGGCGTTCACGCTCACCGACGGCGCCGAGACCACCTTCCGCGAGTACTTCACGCGCCTCGGCAAGCTGGTCGGGCGGAAGCGCTTCCCGTCGCTGCCTGCACCCGCCGCGCGCCTCGCGTTCGCGGCGATGGCGCGCGCCGCCACGGCGGTGGGACGGAAGCCGCCTGCGGGACCGGAGGCGATCCGTTTCGTGACCCGCCCGCATCCCTACTCGATCGAACGGGCGCGCTCGTGGTTGGGCTACGAGCCGCGCGTGAGCCTCGACCAGGGGATGGAAGAGCTCGCCGCTTGGGCGGCGCGCGGCGAGCTTCGTTAGGTTGGCCTCGATGACGCGAGAGATCACACGCACGGAAGCGCAGGTCTCGGCACCCGGGCAAGCGCGGCATTGGCTGCGCTCCCTCGCGCTTTACGCGGGTCTGGTGGGCGTGCCGTCGCTGGGCGTCGCCGGAATCATCCGTGTGGGCGAGCGCATCACGCCGCCGATGGCGGTGGGCGGGCGCTGGGACGTGACCTTCGCCGCGGACGCGGCGGTGGCGCCGGGTTGCTTCGCGGTGGATTCCGCCGCGCAACCGATTCCGCTCACGATCGTGCAGTCCGGGACCCACGTCACGGTGACGATCGGAGATCCGGTATCGGCAGCGGGTGACGGTCGGCTCGACGGCGAGCGCGTCGAGGTCACTCTCCCGGCCCCACGTGAACCGGATCGCTGCGAGTCCGCGGTGCCAACCACGCTCGCGGCTTCGATCGCGCGGGACGATGCCCGCCGCACGCTGACGGGGGAGCTGGCGCGCCCTGGGTGCGCGAGCTGCGCGCCGCTCGCGTTCCGCGCCGAGCACTCCACGGAGCCCAAGGGCTGACGGGG
>CAYUSL010000698.1:1620-3008 GCA_964447125.1 uncultured bacterium
TTTCCGGTGCTGGCGCGCATCCTCACCGAGCGCAACCTGCTGCGTACCAAGGTGGGGGCCGTCACGATCGCGTGTGCCGCCGTGGACGACGTGTCCGCGTGGTGCATCCTGGCCGCGGTGGTGACGCTGGTGCGCGCCGAGGCCTCGCCCGGCGAGCTGGCGCTGACGCTCGGCGGTTCGGCGGTGTTCGCGATCGCGATGCTGACGGTGGTGCGGCGGGCGGTGTCGCGAATCGAGGTCCACTACCGCAACCGCGGGCGGGTGCTCACCCAGGACGTGATCGCGCTGCTGCTGTTGCTCATGGTCGCCTCGGCCTGGACCACCGAGCGTCTCGGCATCCACGCCCTCTTCGGCGCGTTTCTGATGGGCGCGATCCTGCCCAAGGACGGGCTCTTCGTACGCGACCTGACGGCCAAGCTCGAAGATCTCACCGTGGTCTTCCTGCTGCCGATCTTCTTCGCCTTCACGGGGCTGCGCACCCGCATCGGGCTCATCCAGGGTGCCGAGATGTGGCTGCAGTGCGGGCTCATCCTGCTGGTGGCCGTGGCAGGAAAGCTCGGCGGCTCGGCGCTCGCGGCGCGCGCCACGGGATTGAGCTGGCGGGAAGCCGGTGCGCTGGGAGCGCTCATGAACACCCGCGGGCTGATGGAGCTGGTGATCCTCACCATCGGCCTCGACCTCGGCATCATCTCGCCGGCCTTGTTCGTGATGATGGTGATCATGGCGATCACCACCACGTTCATGACCACGCCTCTTCTCGAGTGGATCTACCCGACACGGCTGATTCGCGACGAGGTCGAAGACGCGGCGCCGCGCGGCGAGGCGGTGCTCGTCCCGATCTCGCTTCCCCGTGCAGGCCCGGAGCTCTTGCGCGTGGCGGAAGCGCTGGCGCGAGGACCGAATCCTGCGGTGTACGCGCTGCATCTGATGCGGGTCAGCGATCAGTCGTTGCTCGACGCACAGCGCGCCGGACGCGCCGATTTCGAACCGCTCGAACCGCTGCTCGCCGCAGCCCGCGCTCGCGACCTCGACGTCCATCCGCTCGAATTCGTGAGCCGCGACCCGGCGGCGGACATCACGGCGGTGGCCCACGCCAAGGGGGCTCGACTCATCGTCATGGGCTGGCACAAACCGGTCTTGAGCCGCAGCATCTTGAGCGGCACGGTGCACGACGTCATGCGCGACGCGCGCTGCGACGTGGTCGTGTACGTGCAGCGCCACTTCGGGCCATGGCGGCGCGTGCTGGTCCCGTATCTCGGTGGCTTGCACGATCGCGGCGCCCTGGAGCTGGCGCGTTCTCTGTCGCGCTCCGGAGCCGGTGCCGGTACCGCGGCGGCGCTCGATGCGGTCGATCGGCACGTGACGATTCTGCACGTGGTTCCGCCGAA
>CAYUSL010000699.1:0-2999 GCA_964447125.1 uncultured bacterium
TGCAGCTCGAACCAGGTCGGCCAGTACACGGCGACGCTCACCGTGACCCACAACGCGAACGGCAGCCCCGCGACGTATCCGATCGTGTGCAACATCAGCGCGGTGCCGGCTCCGGGCTATGGCTCGAGCCCCGTCCCCGGCTCACAGCTCACGCTCGCCGCTGTGGCTGGTTCGACGGATTCCGCCAGCGTGCAGGTGTCCGAGATCGGCACGGCGGCGCTCGTGGTCAGCAACGTCGCGGTCAGCGGCGATCCCGAGATCACGCTCACCACGCCCAACTCCTTCCAGATTGCCGACGGTGGTGCCGCGCAGGACGTCACCGTCCAATGCAGCTCGAGCCAGGTCGGTGCCTACACCGCCACGCTCACCGTCACTCACGATGCGAACGGGAGCCCCGCGACGTATCCGATCGTTTGCAACATCGCCGCTGCGCCCGCCCCGGGTTACGGCTCGAGCCCAACCCCCGGCGCAGAGCTCTCGCTGAGCGCGCTGGTGGGTGCCACGGACTCGACGAGCGTGCACGTGTCCGAGACCGGCACGGCAACCCTCGTGGTCAGCCAGGTCGCCGTCACCGGAGATCCCGAGATCACGCTCACCAGCGCGAGCTCGTTCCAGATCGCCGACGGCGCTGCGGCCGTGGACGTCACGGTCGCCTGCAGCGCGAGTGAGGCAGGTGAGTACGTTGCATCGCTGGTCGTCACGCACGACGCCAGCGGCAGCCCGACCACGTATCCGATCACGTGCAGCGTGACGCCAGTGCCGGTGCCGGAGTATCAGTCCGACCCCGGCCCGGGGTCGACGATTCCGCTGGTGACGAACCCATACGTGACCACCGCCAGTCACGTGACCGTGGCGGACGTCGGCACCGCGCCGCTGGTCGTGAGTGACGTGTCCTTGAGCGGCGACGCCGAGATCCTCCTCACCAGTGCCGCGTCGTTCCAGATCGTGCACGGCGCCGCACCTTTCGACATCACGTTCCAGTGCACGGCCGCAGCACCCGGCTCATACAGCGCGCTCCTGACCGTGACCCACAATGCGCCCAACAGCCCGGCCGTGTACGACGTCACGTGCAACGTCACGTTGCCGGCCGAAAGCTCCGGCGCCGATTTCGACGGCGACGGCCATGCCGACATCGTGTGGCAGGACCTCGCCACCGGTGAGCTCCTCATGTGGTGGATGGACGGACCGCAGCGGCTGAGCCAGCACCGGTTCGACCCGGAGAAGCTGCCGGGAGCGGGCTGGCGCGTGGCTGGCACCGCCGACTTCAATCAGGACGGTTACGCCGACGTGCTGCTGCAGAACACCAAGACCGGTGCGCTGCGCCAGTGGTTCATGAAGGCCAACAGCAAGATCGGCGAGGCCAACGTGACGCCGAGCTCGGTCAACGATCCAGCCTTGGTGGTGGTGGGCGTCGGCGATTTCGACGGCGACGGCAAGCCCGACGTGCTGCGTCAGGCGTCCGGCAGAGCGCGCTTCGACCTCGTGTATCTGAATGGTGCGGTCGCCAAGCGCCAGGTGAGCGTTACACCCGACAAGAACGCGTCGAACGACGTGGTCGTGGTGGGCGTGCCCGACCTCGACGGTGACGGCAAGCCCGACATGCTGGTGGAAAACAAGGGCCAGCTCTCGGTGTGGTTCATGAACGGCGTCACCCGCAAGGGAACGGCGAGCTTGGTGCCAGGCCATGCACCCAGCAACAAGCACCATGTGGTCGCCACTGCCGATTACGACGGCGACGGCAAGGTCGATCTGCTCTTCCAGAACAAGAAGGACGGCCGCCTCGAGATGTGGCTGATGAACGGCATCCAGCGCGTCACGAGCGTGGTGCCGAGCCCGAACAAAGAAGTCAGCCGCGATTGGGTGGTGGCTGGACCGCGCTGACGCGACCAACGCTTCGTCGACGGTGCGTGCTCGCACCGGCGCTTCACGGGCGGTCCCCTCGGCGGGGGCCGCCCATTTTTCGTCTCAGGCTCGGGTGCGTTCTGTCGAACGAATCGGGAAGCAAACGCGAATCGCTGGCTTCAGGATTGGGCGTCGAGCAAGGAGCGGGCGGCCGATTCGATCTCGGCTTCGGAGAGCAGCACCAGCTCGGCGGCGGCCGCAAGCGGGATGAACGAGTCGGCCGAGGAGACGCGTGCGTACGGAATGCCGCGCGTGCCGGGATCCTCGGCGAGTGCTGCGCCAATCGCCTCGGCGACGTTGCCCGAGCGGCGGCATTCGTCGGCCGTGAGCACGGCGCGCGAGCTGCGGGCGTGCTCGCGGATCGCCGCGAGCGGCAGCGGCGCGATCCAGCGCAGGTCCACCACGCGCACCCGCGGTACGCGGTCGGTGTCGCTCGCCGCGCCGGAGCGCTCGATCCGCGCCTTCACGCGCAGGCTCATCGGCACGCCGTTGCCGTACGTGAAGATGCAGAGATCCGTTGCGTCGGGGTCGTAGACGCCGACCTCACCGAGGTCGATCGCTTCGCCAGGCGGCGGAAACGGAAACGACCACGCGCCATCGTTCGCCTCGTGCAGATCCTTGACGGGGTAGAGCGCGATCGGTTCGACGATCACGCAAACGCGACCATCCACCTTTGCGTGCGCCGTCAGCGTGCGCAGCAGCCGCACGGCGTCGTCGCCGCGGCTCGGCACCGCGACGATCACGCCCGGCAAATCGCGCAGCACCGACAGCGAATCGTCGTTGTGGAAATGACCGCCGAACCCCTTCTGGTAGCCGAGGCCGGCGACCCGCACCACCATCGGGCTCTTCATCTGGCCATCCGAGAAGAACGAGAGCGTGGCGGCCTCGCCGCGAAGCTGGTCTTCGGCGTTGTGGAGGTATGCGAGGAATTGGATCTCCGGCACTGGCAGGAGGCCCGCTTGGCCCGCGCCCAATGCCATGCCGAGGATCGTCTGCTCGTCGAGGAGCGTGTTGAAGACGCGCTTGGGACCGAACGCCTTCCAGAGCCCGACGGTGACGCCGTAGACGCCGCCTTTCTGCGCCACGTCCTCGCCGAA
>CAYUSL010000700.1:0-2993 GCA_964447125.1 uncultured bacterium
TCGTACTCGTGAAGCGGACGCGGAGGTCTGAGTCATGCACGCCTTGACGCCGCTGGTGGTCCTGACCATCGCCGCGGCGCTCGCATTCGACGTCATCAACGGCTTTCACGACGCCGCGAACTCGATCGCGACGGTGGTGTCCACGCGCGTGCTCAGGCCCGGCCAGGCGGTGATCTGGGCTGCGTTCTTCAACTTCGTCGCCATGTTCGTGTTCGAGCCCAAGGTCGCGGACACGGTCTCCAAGATCGTGAAGATCACCGCCAACGACCCGACCTACGTCGACGTGGTGCTCACGGGTCTTCTGGGCGCGATCTTCTGGGACCTGCTCACGTGGTGGTGGGGGCTTCCCACCAGCTCGTCGCACGCGCTCATCGGCGGTTTCGCCGGCGCGGGCGTGGCGCACGCGGGGACGGAGGCGCTGCGCTGGGAGAAGATCTGGGCCACGGTGAAGTTCATCCCGCTCGCGCCGCTCATCGGCTTCGCGTGCGGGTACGTGCTGATGCTCGCGGTGTTCTGGCTGCTCAGGAAGGCCCGCCCGGCCACCGTCGATCGCCGATTCCGCCGCGGTCAGCTTCTTTCGGCGGCGCTCTACTCCCTCGGTCACGGCGGCAACGACGCGCAAAAGACGATGGGGCTCATCGTGGCGCTCTTGATCGCCGCCGGGGCCGTGGATCCGGGCATCAAGCTGAGCCTCACCGATCCCAAGACGCTCTGGATCATCCTCGCCTGCCATGCCGCGATGGGTCTCGGCACGGCGTTCGGCGGCTGGCGGATCGTCAAGACCATGGGCATGAAGATCACCAAGCTCAAGCCAGTGGGCGGTTTCTGCGCCGAGACGGCGGGTGCCTTCACGCTCTTCTTCGCCACCCACAGCGGCATCCCGGTCAGCACCACGCACACCATCACCGGCTCGATCATCGGTGTGGGCGCGACCACCAACATCTCGGGAATCAAGTGGGGTGTGGCGGCGCGAATCGTGTGGGCCTGGCTGCTCACCATCCCCGCGTCGGCGGCCGTCGCTGCGGCCTGCTTCTGGGGGCTCAAGCTCCTGCGCGCCCACTTCTGACGCGCCTGCGATTCCGTTGCGCGGAACGCCGCGCAACGGCGATCGCGTATCTCTGCCGTGGAAGGGGCGAGCCCGGGCGACCGGTCGTGCGCTTCCGGAAAACCCCCGCTCTTCCTGTAGAATCGCGCCGCCCGTCGAACCGCCCGGGATGGCACCTTGGCCTCGCTCGTCGCTGCCGCGATCCAATTCCCTGTTCGCCCTGGCCTGGTGGAGGCCAACTGCGAGCTGGTGTTGGCTCGGCTCGCCGAAGCGGCCGAGCGCGGCGTCGAGCTCGCGGTGCTGCCCGAGCTCTGGACCACGGGCGGAGAGCACGTGCGCCCACGGCTCGAAGCCGAGCGCAGCGCGGTGGCGGTCTCGGCCGTGCGGCGTGCGGCGCGCCAGCACCGCATGATCGTGATCGGCTCGTCGCTCGCCAACGAAGGCGGGCGATTCTTCGATCAGGCGCATGTCGTGGACGCCGACGGTCGCGACGCGGGTAGCTACCGGCGTGTCCACCGCTGTGCCGATGACGCGGGTCTCATCAGCACCGGCGACACGATCCTCGCGGTGCAGACCAGTCGCGCCAAAGTCGGTGTGTTGATCGGCGCGGACGTCGAGTTTCCTGAGCAAGCCGTCGCGCTGGCGCTGGAACGTGCGCGACTGCTGGCGGTGTGTGCCGCGTGGCGGGTCGAGGAGGCAGACGTGGCGCGCGCGCTGCTGACGGCCCGCGCCATCGAGAGCCAGTCGTTCGTGGTGGCGGCGAGCAGCTCCACCGCTCGTCCCGCCGACGGTGCACGCGGTGGCTCGGTATTGCTCGGCCCGGGCGGCGTGCTGCTCGCCCGAGGCGGTACCGACGACGAGATCGTCATGGCCACCATCGATCTAGACGCGGTGAACGAGGTCCGGCGCTCGCGGCCATTGGCGCGCCGGCGAGCGCCTGCGGCGTATGCGGAAGCGATCGCCACGGCACCGCTCGCGCGCATACCCGAGGAGGAGGCTGCCGTGCCCGTGCTCGGCCGGATCGTGACCCGTGACGAGATGGCGCGTGAGAGCGTTCACCTCCACGCCCAGGGGCGCACGCTGGTGTTCACCAACGGTTGCTTCGACATCCTGCACCTGGGGCACGTGCGGTACCTCGAAGACGCACGGCGGCTCGGCGACGCACTGTGCGTGGGCGTCAACACCGATGCCTCGGTGCGCGGTCTCGGGAAGGGCGATGACCGGCCGGTGCAGACCGAACGGGATCGCGCGGCGATCCTGGCGTCACTGCGATGCGTGGATTACGTGGTGCTCTTCGACGAGCCCACGCCGCTCGAGCTGATCCGCGCCGTGCAGCCGGACGTGCTGGTGAAGGGTGGCGACTGGAAGCCCGAGAGCGTGGTGGGCGCGGACGTCGTGAGGGCGCGCGGTGGCAAGGTCGTGATCGCCGAGTTCGTACCCGGCCATTCGACCACGGGCGTGATCGAGCGCATCCGCAGCAGCATCGTCGCCGAAGCGCGTGCGGCGAATCCGGAGCCGGCTCGGTGACGAGCGCTTGTGCGGGGCGCCGGGCTGCGGCGGCATTGCTGGCGCTCGGGCTCGCGTTCGCTCCTGCGACGGCGCACGCCGAGACGCCGCGAAAATTCGCGCTCGGAGTCTTCCACTTCAACATTCAGTACGTCGTCGGTGGTCTCATCGGCTTCCTGCCCACCGACGAGCCGCTCGCTGCTTGGGAGCTGAGCGAGCAAGCGATCGAGGACCAGATCGTCCGCGAGAGCTTCGAGCCGGTTCTCGACCTCTTCCTCGCGCATCCCACCTGGGGCACCGACATCGAGCTGCAAGGGCTCTTCCTCGAGATTCTCGAGGCGCGGCACCCCGACGTCCTCGACAAGCTGCGGCGGCTCGCCGTGAGCGGCCAGGTGGAGGTCGTGAGCTTCCACTACTCGGACCAGCTCTTCCTGGCGTTCCC
>CAYUSL010000701.1:0-2993 GCA_964447125.1 uncultured bacterium
GGAACCCCGCTCGAAGCGGACTTCCGATCGGCCTTCGACAAGATCACCGCGAGCCTGCCGGAGCGCGTCCGTTCCCGTTACTCCGCGCTCCCCGACCGAGTGAGCGCCAAGGCGGCACTTCCGGCCGAAGAAAATACCGCGCGTTTCCGCGCCCTTCTCTCCGCGGTACTCGAAGAGCGGACGGTCGCGCTCTCGTACTACTCGGCGCACCGCGACGCCGTGAGTGAGCGGCTCGTCGATCCGTACGCCATCCACAACGCCGAGGGAAGCTGGTACGTGATCGGTCACTGCCACCAGCGCCAGCGCATCCTCACCTTCCACATCGGCCGCATCCGCGAGATTCGCATCACCGACAGCTATTTCGAGCGCCCGGAAGACTTCACCGTCGAGCGCTTTCTAGCCAGCGCGTTCGGCATCTTTCTCGACCCGTCCGGCACCGCCCAGCTCGAAACGATCGTGCTGCGCTGTGATCCGTTCGCCGCTCGCTACGTGCGCGAAACCGTCTGGCACCCGTCGCAAGCGATTCACGAGCTGAGCGACGGCTCGATCGACCTCACCTTGCGAATTTCTGGCACCGTCGAGATCGAACGATTCGCTCTCTCGTGGGGCGAGCACGTTCACGTGGTGTCGCCGCCCAGCCTGCGCCGAAAAGTGGCCACGCGCCTGCGCGACGCAAGTCGCCGCTACGCCGCCCGCGGCCAGGCACGCCGCGCTCGCAAAGAGCGCACCTCCCGCGACGGCACCCTCCCGCTCGGCTGACGCCTCACCCCGCCGCGCGGGCGGCCAGAGCGCCACCAGATCAACCTCGACCGAATCGAGCGGCTCAACTCGCACCTTCGAGCGGTGCGCAGGGTTGCTCGGGTAGTCCCCGCCTTGCTGCTTGCCCCGCCGGATCGGCCGGCGCGAAAATCCGTCGAGCCAGCGCGCCTGAGCCCAAGCTGGCGAGACCACACAACCAGTCGCGGGGGCTCGCGTGCCAGTCATCTCGGCGTTCTTCGGCATCGTGATCCGGATGTTCTACTGAGAACACGGCATTGGCCATTTCCACGCCGAGTACCAAGGCCAGCAGGCTACGTTCACATTCGATGGTGAGCTCATCGCTGGCAGCATCCGGTCAGGGACGGCGCGATGCCTGATTGCCGATTGGGCGAATACGCATCGTCCAGAGCTCGAGGCGAACTGGAACCGGATGAAAGCCGGTGAATCGCTCGAGCGGATCGCTCCCTTGGAATGAGGAGGCCCCATGGCGTTCCTTCCCCAGGTCACACGAGCGGAGTACCGCGGCGGTCATCGCATTCACCTGACGTTCAACGACGGCAAGGCTGGAACCGTCGACTTCGTTGATTGGCTCGAGGGTCCGGTTTTCGAGCCGCTGAAGGACCCGCAGTACTTCCAGCGGTTCTTTCTGGACGGCGGCACCATCGCTTGGCCGAACGGAGTCGACCTGGCTCCCGAGACGCTCTACGAACACGTGACGGCCAGCGCCGCCGCCTGATCGCAGTCGCGACCGGTCTCCTTCGACCGGTGCTCAGCTCATCGCCAGCGAGTAGCTGGTGCTGCGGCCGCCGGCAGCGTCCTTCACCAGCGCACCGCGCGCGATCAGCTCCTCGATGTCCCGCAGCGCCGTATCCTGCGAGCAGCGCGTGAGCTTCGCGTACTTCGAAGAGGTGAGCTTGCCCTCGAAACCCTCGAGCAACGCCTCGAGCACACGATGCTGCCGCTCGTTGAGCGCCACACCGGCCAGCCGTTCCCAGAACCGCGCCTTCGCGAGCACGCGTGCCAGCGTGCCTTCGGCACGCCCGAGCGCGCGATCGAGACAACCCAGGAACCATTCCATCCAGGGCGTGACGTCGAGCGTCCCTCGCTGCGTCGATTCCAGTAGCTCGTAGTAGCGGCTGCGTTCCTCTTGGATCTGCGCCGACATGCTGTAGAAGCGCTGCGCGCTCCGCTCCGCGCGCGCCAGCGCCATGTCCGCGATCGCGCGTGCGATGCGACCGTTGCCGTCGTCGAATGGATGGATCGTGACGAACCACAAATGAGCGAGCGCGGCCTTCAGCACCGCGTCGAGATCGCCGGAGGCACCGAACCACGTGAGGAACGCCGACATCTCGCTGGGCAACCGCTCGGCCGCTGGTGCTTCGAAATGCACGCGCTCGCGTCCGACGGGGCCGGATACGACCTGCATCGGGCCTCGCCGGTCATTCCGCCACGCCCCGACACGGATCGCGCGCAAGCCGCTGCGCGCCGTCGGGAAGAGCGCCGCGTGCCAGCCGCACAAACGCTCCGCGGTCAGCGGCGCGTCGAAGCGCTGGGTGGCGTCGAGCATCATCTCCACGACGCCATCCACGATCCGGTCGGCCGCAGCGAGCGCACCGATGTCCATGCCGAGGCGGCGCGCGATCGACGACCGCACGTGCTCGGGGTTCAGCACCTCGCCCTCGATCGCACTCGAGGTCACGACGTCTTGCGTGAGCGTCACGAGCACCGCTTCGTCACGTAGACGAAAGCCGAGAGCCTCCAGCCGACCCACCATTCGCCCCTGGCGATGCCGGACAGCACCCAGCCGATCCGCGATGCGGTCGGAATCCCATCGAAACGCCGGCCAATCGGCCCGTTGGTGAATGTAGCGCACACCTAATCTCCGCACTCGGTACGGAGATTATGCCACCGATTCGCCGCATCCTCGATCCAAACACCGAGGCGGCCGCTCCGCCGACGCGAACCCAACAGGATGGAGGGCGCCGCTCCGTCGGCGCGAACCCAACAGGGTGGAGGGCGCCGCTCCGTCGACGCGAACCCAACAGGGTGAAGGGAGCAGCTCCGTCGACGCGAACCCAACAGGGTGAAGGGCGCCGCTCCGTCGACGCGAACCCAACAGGGTGAAGGGCGCCGCTCCGTCGGCGCGAACCCAACAGGGTGGAGGGCGCCGCTCCGTCGGCGCGAACCCAACAGGGTGGAGGGCGCCGCTCCGTCGACGCGAACCCAACAGGGTG
>CAYUSL010000702.1:0-2991 GCA_964447125.1 uncultured bacterium
GGCAGCGCCGAGGAAGACGCGGCGGCCTACATCAAGGCCCACGTGACCAAGCCGGTGGCCGGATTCATCGCAGGCCGCACGGCGCCTCCGGGCAAGCGCATGGGACACGCGGGTGCCATCATCTCGGGCGGCAAGGGCACCGCGAAGGAGAAGGTCGCGGCGATGCAGGCGGCGGGCGTGCACATGGCCGACTCGCCTGCGGCGCTCGGTACCACGCTCAAGGCGGCGCTCGAAGCGAAGCGCTGAGCCGTTCTCGCGAGACCGTAGTCGCCTCGCTGGCGAAACCACACGCGCGCACCGAGGGACCGGTGCGCCTCCAGGCCGCGATGAAGCTCGGCTGGAGGCGTCGCGGCCCCTCGCGACGCTCGGGTCAATCGCGGATTTCGGGAGCGGAGGCCGCCGCGGGCGGCGCAGGCGTCTCCTCTGCCGCAATCCGGCGGGTAACGCGGTCGAGACCGCGCAAAGCCCACACCGACAGCAACACCGGCCTGCCGTACTCGTCCACGCGCACGTCCTTGGCGCGAGTCGCGGCGCGCCGGTACCACGCTCGCGCCAGCCGATCGTCCGCACGATCCTCGGCCAGCACGCCGAGTTGGTAAGCCGCCATGGCGTAGCTCGGATCGTCAGCGATCGCGTCCCGGAAGCTCGCTTCTGCGGCCGCGAGATCGCCCGCATCTGCGAGCTCGAGACCTCGCTCGGTGAAACGCTGGGCCGCGGGGGTGCATGCAGCGAGCGCGGCCAGCGCGATCGACGCGAGGCGGCCGACCAGCATCGCCTTCACGGCTTGCAGCTCGACGGGCAATTCGGATCGATGTCGCCGAGGTCGTTGCCGCCGAGGCCGTTACCTCCTGCGGGGCAGGTCGCCAGCGCACCCGGCTCGCACGCCACCGCATACCCACCATTGCCGCGGATCGAGTTGCGGTCCGCGCCGGAGCCGCCGATCGTGGCGTTGGCGCCGTCGGCAACCTGGACACCCGATCCGGGGTTGCCGCCGATGTCGTTCCCCACCACCCGGTAGACCTCGCGGCGCTGCTCGCCGGCGTTGGCGATCAGGATCACGCCGGGCAGCGGTGCGTCCTCGCCATTCCCTTCGATTTGGTTGCCGGCGATCGTGAGGTGATCGATGGACTCGTCGATCACACCGAGCACACCGAAGTCACCGTTGCCGGTGATGGTCGATCCGCGAATCTCGGTGCTCTGCGCCGCACCGTCACCTTCCATCACGACACCCACGCCGATGTCCCCGTTCCCCGTCACCTGGATGTCGCTTGCGAATGTCTCGCCGCCGGCCACGAGGAGCCCGTTGCCGCGGTTCTGGGTGATCACCGAGTTGGTGATCCGCAGCGTCGAGCCGGTGCCGACCAGCACGCCGTCCTGATTGCGTGCGACCACCACACCGTCCACGGATACCTCGCCGCCGCCAACGGCGATGAGGCCGGCCGAGGGGCCGCCACCGATCGAGAGCCCCGTGAGGTGGATGTCGTCCGATTCCACGATGCCGAAAGCCGGGTCCGTGCTCTTGCCGAGGCTGCCGTCGATGAACGTGCTGCTGGCGCCGGCTCCCTGGAACGTGAGGGAGTGCGTGCTCGGCACGATCACGGTCTCGCGATAGAGCCCGCCGGCGATCTGGATCGTGTAACCCGGGCGCGCGCGCACGGCTGCCAGCGCGACCGACGAGAACGGATGCAGCGACGAGCCGTCCTGCGTGGACGCATCGGCTGCGTCGGCGCTGACGTACAGGGTCGAGTCGTAGAGGTAACCGTTGCCGACTACCGCGCGGCCGCCGTCGGGATTGGCAACGGTGATGTCGAGGCGCCGGTTACCGTCGGAAGGCGGCGAGAAGACCTCGAGCTTGTTCGAGCCGCGGAACACGGCCCCGACGGGTTGATCGCCGAAGAACACCGCGCCGCCTTCCTGGAAGTCGCGACCCAGGATGGTGATCTGGGTGCCGCCGATCGAGGGGCCTTCGTCGGGCGAGATCGAATCGACGCGCGGCTGACTCTGCTCGCCGGGTCCGGGACCGGGTCCCGGGCCAGGGCCGGGACCTGGCTCAGCCTTGCGGATCTCGACGGTGATCGCGGCGGTGGTGCCGTTCCCGCTCGGATCGAGCGCCAACAAGCTGATTCGGTGCACGCCCAGCGCGAGACCCACGGTCTGGAAGCCGACGATTCCGTCCGAGCTCGGCGGATCGACGTTGATGGGTCCCTGGATGTCGCTGCTCCACAGCACGCGAAGCGACGTGACCGGGTCGTCGGCGTCGGCGAGCTTGGCGCGAAACACGACGAGCTGCCCTTCGACGTAGACGTCGCCGTCCGCAGGGCTCTCGAATGTGATGCTGGGCGGCTGCCCGGGCGTTGGCGGTGGCGGCGGGGCCTCGCCGAGACTCACCGTCACCTCGACCGAGGTCGCTGCCGCGAGATCGATGCGCGTGGCGGAACGAAAGATCGAGTTGCCGTCGGCATCCAGCCCTTCACCGGTGATCGGAAGCTGTGTCCCGGCAGGCACCTGCATCGTGGCTTTCACGGGGAAGGCCGTGACGGGGTCGATCTCGGCTTGAGCGAGGGCGGCCGTGCCCTCGGTGTTGAGCGCCCGCACCCGCACCTTGCGGATGTCGCCCGACTGGGCGTTCTCGACGGGGGCGAGCGTGAGCGCCACGCGAGCACCCGGTTCGGGAGTGGGAGTCGGGGTGGGCTCCGGATTGGAGTCCGTCGACGAGCCCCCGCCCGAGCATCCCGTCGATGGCGTGATCGCCGTCGTGGCGAGGACGAGCAGCAACGCGAACGCGTGCCAGCGGAATCGAACGTGCCTGCGCATGGACGCTCCCGGAACGATGTCCGCGCCCGAGCGTAGCGCGAATCGATTCCTGCGACAGCGCTCGCTCACGTGTGCGCGGGCGTTCCTTGACGGAGCGTCGCGTCAGGCGACATAGTTCGCGCTCGCCGTTCGCCGAGGTGGCGGAATTGGTAGACGCGCTAGGTTCAGGACCTAGTG
>CAYUSL010000703.1:0-1587 GCA_964447125.1 uncultured bacterium
CATCGCCGTAGTTGATGGTGTTGGTGGTGCGGCGCATGTACGCCTTCCACGCGTCCGAGCCCGACTCGCGGCCGCCGCCGGTCTCCTTCTCGCCGCCGAAAGCTCCGCCGATCTCGGCCCCGGACGTACCGATGTTCACGTTGGCGATGCCGCAATCGGAACCCGCCGGCCCCACGAAGCGTTCGGCCTCGCGGATGCTTCCGGTGAAGATCGCCGACGACAGGCCCTGCGGCACACCGTTGAGCATCGCGACGGCTTCGTCGACGTCACCGTAGGACATCACGTAGAGGATCGGCGCGAAGGTCTCGCGTTCGACGACCGGTCGATTCCCCTCGATGCGCACGATTGCGGGCGTGACGTAGTACCCGCCCTTCGGCACGCCCGCGGTCACGCGCGTGCCGCCGCACACCAGGCTGCCTCCCTGCGCCGTGGCCTCGCGCAACGCGCGCGACATGGAGTCGAAGGCGGCGCGGTCGATGAGCGGCCCCACCAGCACGCCCGGATCACGGGGATCGCCGATCGGGAGGCTTCGGTACGCCGCCGCCAACCGCTTCACCAGCGGCTTCACCAGCGACTCGTGGACGATCAGCCGTCGCAGCGTGGTGCAGCGCTGCCCCGCGGTGCCCACGGCCGCGAACACGATGGCGCGGATCGCGAGCTCTAGGTCCGCGCTGGGCGCCACGATCATGCCGTTGTTGCCACCCAGCTCGAGAAGCGACCGGCCCAGACGCGCCGCCACCACCTGACCGACGGCGCGCCCCATCGCCACCGAACCCGTCGCCGAGACCAGCGGCACCGAGGGCGAAGCGGCCAGCTCGCGACCGGCCGGCGCGTCCCCGATCACGACTTGCGAGAGCCCGGTGGGCGCATCCGAGAACTCCTCGATGACGTCTTGCACGAGCTGGCCGGCAGCCAGCCCTGCCAGCGGCGTCTTCTCGGAAGGCTTCCACACCACCGAGTCGCCGCACACGAACGCCAGCATCGCGTTCCACGCCCACACCGCCATCGGAAAGTTGAACGCGGTGATGCAGCCCACCACTCCCAGCGGATGCCACTGCTCCATCATGCGGTGCTGCGGCCGCTCGCTGGCGATGGTGAGGCCGTGGAGCTGGCGCGAGAGCCCCACGGCGAAGTCGCACATGTCGATCCATTCCTGGACTTCGCCCTCGGCCTCGGCGCGGATCTTCCCTACCTCCGCGGTGATGAGCGCGCCCAGCTCCACCTTTCGTTCGCGCACCCGTTCGGCGATCCGCCGCACCAGCTCGCCGCGACGCGGCGCGGGCACCACGCGCCACGCTTCGTGGGCGCGTCGTGCGCCGGCGACGGCCTTGCGCACCAGCTCGGGCTTCGCGGGCACCACGCGCGCGAGTCGCGAGCCGTCGATGGGCGAGCGCACCGCGCGGGCAGCACCTGCCCCGAACACGGCTTTGCCGTCGATGAGCGCCGACGCGACTCGCCCTTCCTCCTCGAACTTCACGAACCCGAGCGGATCGGCGATCTCGCGGAGCATGGTCACACCGGCACTTTCTGCGCGTGGCGGTCGATGGCGTAGTACTCGCCGAAGCGATTCGCCAGGAATTGGTCGAA
>CAYUSL010000703.1:1687-2967 GCA_964447125.1 uncultured bacterium
TCCAGGATCTCCTTGAGCTGCTTGCGACGCGCCTTGTTGGTCCCCATCTTGAGCCCGCGGATGAGGAAGTGCATCAGGTACTGGTGGCCCGGATAACGCACGGTCTTGTAGTTGAGCTCGTCGACCTTGCCGGCCAGCGTGTCGCAGAGCGTGCCCAGCCCGCCCGAGGTGTTGAAGGCTTCGTACTCGACACCGTCGAGGGCGAAATGCTCGAGCCCCTCGAGCGCCAGCACCTCCATCTTGCGACCGCCGTGAATCGCCTCGCAGGCGTTGCAGTACTCGTTGATGAGCCCGTCGGTGGACCACGTCAGGTTGTATTTCATGTGATTGGCCGGGTACTGCGGCAGCGCACCGACGCGCATCTTCACCGTGTCGAGCTTCTCGAACTTCTTGGTGAGCGAATGCGCCAGGATTCCGATGAGGCCGGGGGCGAGCCCGCATTGCGGCATGAAGATCTGGCCGTCGCGCGCCTGCTTGGCGAGCGCCTTGATCTTGCGCGTGGTCGAGACGTCCTCGGTGAGGTCGAAGTAGCTGGCACCGGCGTCGAGCGCCGCCTTTGCGATCGCCGGATTGACGTCGTAGACGGTGGCGGAAAGCACCGCGCGCTTGCCGGCGAGCGCCTCGGTGAGCTGCTCGGCGGAGCGCACGTTGAGCAATTGCGTCTTGACCGGCGCCTGGCGCGCGAGGCGATCGAGGACCGCCTCGTCTCGATCGGCGACCAGGACGTCGTAGTCGCCCGAATGGGCGAGCAGCTTGGCGATGCTGGCGCCGATCTTGCCGGCGCCGACGATCAGAATCGGGTACATGGTCGGTCCTCTCGCGTCCGCGGGTGGGCTAACCGGATCATGCTACCGATCGCGCCGAATTCGGGGCAAGGCGAGCCGCTCCACGGCGGCAGGCGGTCGATCAGCGCGCGGCAGCGCCAGCGCCGAAGTCGTCCCGGGGCGGCGCGAGCGCTTCGCGCAGCGCCGCCTTGTTCACTTTCTCGAGTGTCGCGCGTGGGAGCGCGTCGACCAGCTCGATCCGCCGCGGCACCTTGAAATCGGCGAGCTTGGCGCGGGCGTGTTCGAGGATGCGCTCGCGCAGCGGCTCGGGTTCGGCACCCGGCGCGGCGATCACACACGCCGCAGGCACCTCGCCGAGAAGCGGGTCGGCGAGACCGATCACGGCCACCTCCAGCACGCCGGGGACCTCCTGGATCACCCGTTCGATCTCGGACGACGCCACGTTCTCGCCGCCGACCTTGAGCATGTCCTTCTCGCGATCGACGAAGTAGAGCC
>CAYUSL010000704.1:0-2964 GCA_964447125.1 uncultured bacterium
TCGCGCTCGCTCGACGATCTCATCCGCCTCGTGCGCGCGGCGAACTGAGGGAGGACGACGATCATGAACCGCATCCACGGCTCGTCCTTGCGCGCCGCGCTTCTCGCCGCGGCCGTCGCCGCCACGCCGCTCACTGCCGTCGCCGGCGGCGAGCTCTATCTCTTGAGCAACAGCCCGCCGCACTGGACCACCGGCCAGTTTCCCGTCGGCTACAACATCAATCCCGGCTCGGCCACCGGGAACATCGACGGCGTCGACGCTCCGGCGCAATTCGTGAACGCGGTCACCTCGGCTTTCCAGTCCTGGGAAAACCTGGGCACCGCGACCATCACCTTTCAGCGCAACGCCGACTCCGCGCTGCTCCTCGACAACAGCGGCACCGACGGCGTCAATCTGATGGTGTTCAACAACACCGCCATCGTGCAGGGCATTCCACTGCCGCTGCCCGCTGGTGTGCTCGGCGTGACCAACACGTTCTTCGATCTCTCCACCGGTTTGATCTCCGGTGGTGCGATCACCCTCAACACCGAGCCGCTGCCCGATCACCCGAATCCCGACTACTCCACCTCGGGCTTGAACGGCACCCTCGACGTTCAGGCGATCGTGCTGCACGAGGCCGGGCATTACATCGGCCTCTGCCACTCGGACGTGCGCAACAGCCTGAACGGCGATCTCGTCGGCCAGCCAACCAACGCGGCCGTGATGTTCCCGTTCCTGGGTGACGACATCGCCGACTCGCGCGTGCCCGACGACGACGACGTCGCGTGGGCGAGCAAGATCTATCCAGCGCCGTCCTACAGCACGAGCTTCGGTGCGATTCAGGGTGATCTGCCGCTCTCCTCTGGCTCCGGTTGCGGCGGCGGTGCCGACGCCGTCCACGTGGTGGCCCGGCGCCTCGATCAGGTGATCGCCGGCCAGCCGCGGATGGTGGTGGGCACCTACAGCTACACCGAAGATGGGCCGAAGGGCCGCTGGACCATTCCTGGTCTGCCGCCAGGTCAGTACGCGGTGTGGGCCGAGCCGCTCGACGGTAGCCCCGTGAGCAATCTGCAGGTGAACAGTCGCACGCAGTTCGGCGCCACCACCAACATCTTGGAGGATTGGTACTCGGGCGGAAGCGAGTCCGGCACCGAGCCCAATCCGGGCGACGTTTCGACGGCGACGCTGGTGACGGTGACGGCCGGCAACACCACCACCGGCATCAACATCACCGTGCAGACCGCTGCTGCCGTGAATGGGCTCGCGCCCATGGCTGCGCCTGTCGGGTTGCTGTTGGCTGGCCGGCTCGCGCGGCGTCGTCGCGCGGGCCGCCGCGACGTCTGATCCTGGCGTCCTTCGCTCGCGCGCCGCTCGTAGCGGCGCGTGAGTCTCGACGCCCCGCCGATGCCGCTCGTGCTCGGCGGGGCGTCCTGCGTCTGCTCGCTGCGGTCGTGACGCTCGCGCGCCCGCAGGTTCAGCAAAATCCGGGCAGCGGCGGTGTCGCGCCGGTGCGTTCGATGCGCTCGCGCGGCGCCCACGACGCGCGGCCCGCGACGCGTGCTTCGAGATCGAGCAGCGAGCGCTTCCGCTCGAGGCCGCCGCCGTAGCCCGTGAGGGAGCCGTCGGCGCCGATCACCCGATGGCACGGAATCACGATGGCGATGGGATTGCGGCCGTTGGCGAGGCCCACGGCGCGCGTGGCGGTGGGTTGGCCGATGCGCTCGGCGAGCGCGCGGTAGCTGATCGTGGTGCCGTAGGGGATCGTGGTGAGCGCGTGCCACACGCGCCGCTGGAATTCGGTGCCTGTCGGCGTGAGCGGCACGTCGAAGGCTTGGCGCGCGCCAGCGAAGTACTCGTCGAGCTCGGCGCGCGCCTGCTCGAGCAGGTCGTCGGTTTCGCGCCGATCGTCGGCAGCGAGCGGGGCTTTGGGATCGTCGAGCATTTCGACGCCGATCAGTGCGTGGCCATCGGAGCGAAGGCGCAGGCGGCGGATCGGGCTATCCACGTCGAGCACGAAGAACGTCATGACTTGGCCCTCCTGGCGTTGTCGATGCCGCGCAAGGTAGCGGGTCCGGGAGAAGTGCGCTGGCCGAATTCGGACTTCGCAAGAGGCGTGCGCTGCGGGTGCGTGAAGACGCTTTCGCAGGCTAGGTGGGTTCTGGCATCATCAACCTGCCGACCGGTAGGTGTCGCCTTCTCGTGGCCAGGTGGTTGGAGGTCTCATGCCTCGTGCGAAGTCTTCGTCTCGACCCCGAGTGTCTGCTCGCTCGCGCGTCTCGCGATCGGCCACGCCCGCGCCGCGCCGCGCGCCCCGCGCTACGGCCAAGCCCGCGTCCGCAGCTCCCGCCGAGGACGTGGACTTCGTGGGCCGCCGCGAGCTCGAGGCGACCCTCGACGAGCTCGCGCAGCGGGTGAAGGATCCTCGCGCCGGGCTCTTCGGGCCGAACAGCATGATGTGGGAAGTGGGACGCGAGTCGGCGTGCTTCTTGGGCGGCGGGCGTGCGGCGCTCTTGCAGCTCGCTCACCCGTACGTGGCCCACGGCGTCGATCAGCACTCGAAAACACGCACCGATCCATTCGGCCGCTTCCAGCGCACGTTCGCGAACGTGTTCGACATGATCTACGGCGATCTCGATTCCGCCATCGAATCGGCGCGCCGCGTCCATCACATCCACACGCGCATTCACGGGCCGATCCGCGAGCGAGTCGGCCGCTACGCCGAGGGCTCGCGCTATCACGCCAACGAAGTGCCGGCGCTCATGTGGGTGCACGCCACACTCTGGGATTCCGCCGTGCAAGCGTTCGAGCTCCTGGTGCGCAAGCTCAGCGCCGAGGAGAAGGAACGCTACTACGAGGAGACCAAGCTCTTCGCGTTGCTCTTCGGCATCCCCCGTGAGGCACTTCCACCCGATTGGCCGAGCTTCGTCGCTTACAACCGCCGCATGTGGGAGTCCGAGGACGTGGTGGTGGGCGAAGCGGCGCGCG
>CAYUSL010000705.1:0-2959 GCA_964447125.1 uncultured bacterium
CGAGCGCGTAATACGGCCACCAATCGAGCGTGTCACGGCGCGCGGAGGTCTCGACACCGAGGAGCTTGCCTGCGGCGTCCTTCATCTCCACGCGGATCTCGGCCTCGTCGTACGGCCGAACTTGATTGCTGGATCCGTAGGGGTCCGTGATGATCTGGTAGCCGGTGGTCATCCAGCCGGAAACGAGAAGCTGGCCGCGGCGTTGGTCGATAGTGGTCGCCTGCGCGGCGAGGCTCACGGTCTGACGCGCCCGCGAGTGCGTGCCCGAGCAACCGCCCTGACCGGTAGCGAAGAGCGAGCCGGTGTGGGCCACCTGATTCTCGCGAGACGCCACGGCAGTCATGCCGCCCTCCGAGCTCCAGCTCGCGAGATTCGATTCGAAGCCTGGGTTCGAGAGCAGATTGGGCGGACGCGATCCAACCGGCGGAAACCGATAGTCCGGCCGGCGCTGGTCGGCGAACGGATCGTCGGTGAATGGGTGGTTCGGATCGCTGGCGAAGAGCAGATCGGCCCACACCGGCTTGTGGTCGGACGGCACAGGCGTGAGGTTCACGACATCACCCGTCACGACGATCGCGCCGGCGGCGATGTTGGTGAAGATGAGGTCGATGAGCTGGCTACCTTCCGAACCGTCGAATCGCTTCGACGGCCACGACACGCGCTCGCCCGGAAACCAGCCGAGGTTGGTCCACGAGTCCTTCAGCACCTCTTCGAGCATCGTGATCTGGTCGCTTCCGTGCTCGTCGTTGAAATCGCCGACCACGATCACGTACGGCGTGGGGTCGTTGGCGAGGTAGCTGTCGACGAACTCGCGACAATCGCGGTTGCCGTCCACGTTCCAGCCGAAATGCGCTGAATACACGGAGAAATCCACACCGCCGATGGTGGTGTGGGCGTGAACGAAGGTGCGGCCGGTCGAGAGCGCCACCGTCTCCGGCGCGATCAGCGCCGTCTTCGAGAGCAACGCCTCGCCGTGGCTGCCGTAATACGCGAACGGGAAGCCGGCCGCAGTGGCGACGTCGGCGTTGAACGCTGCACTCGGATCTTCTTGGAGGCCGACGAGATCGAGGGCGAGCGTGCCGAGAGCGGCACCAATCGTGGTGCCGTCGGCCCAGTTACCGCCGTAGAGGTTCCACGAGCCGGTGCGCACGTGGATCCCCGCCGGCAACGTGACCGGCGGCAGCGGATCGGTGGGCGCCCACGGCCCGAACGACGCGATCGAGAGCTCCGCCCAGCGGGCGGGAACGGGCAAGAGGCCCGAGAAAAGGAGCGAGACGAGGAGGAGATGCGGCGCGCGCTTGATCATTCATCGATTCTACCGACCGACCGCGCGCCGGCGCATCTCGGCCAGGGGCGTCGAAGGGACGGTCTCAGCGATCGGTGGGAGCGGGAAGGATGGTCGGCGCGAGCCCAGCGAGGGCGGTGCTCAGGAACTCGGCAGCTTGCTGGTGGACGTCCTTCGCGAACGCCACACCCGTGTGCGTGGCGACGTCGCCGTTGGTGAAGGTGCGGTACTGCACCAGGCCAACGGACAGGCCATCCGGTCCGTTGGCCGTGGCGGGATAGGCGTTCCGCGCGAGGCCCACGATCTCGCGGTGGGCGGGTTCGAGCTGGGGAATCCCGATCGCCCGCGCCAGCGACTCGCTGGTGGGGTTCGGCACCACGTCGTCGTCGATCACCTGGATCTGAAGTAGCGGCATGGCGGGCGCCGCACCGGGGAAGCGATTGGTGAGCGCGCGGCGGGCGTAGGTGAGCGGCTCGCTCGGGCTGAGGACGTTCTGGGCCGCGGCGATGAACGTGTACACCTGGCCGGTCGGTAGGTGTGTGGCGCGTGCCAGCTCGGACAAGAAATCGAAACCGCCGAAGCCTGGCTGGAGCTCGAGCTCTTCGGTGATGACGTCCGTCCAGGTCGAGCCGGCGATGAGCAGCGTCGCGGCACGCAGCCCGGGATCGAGCGCCACGAAGATGCTGCCCAGAATGCCGCCGAAGGATTCGCCCAGGTACGCGACCCGCGAGCCGTCCACGTCCGGCACGCCGTCGGGTGCTCCGAGCGGCAGGAGGTCGAGCCCGCCCAGATCGGTGGCGACGCAGCGCTCGAGCTGCACCAGATCCGCGATGGTCTGGCGCACGCTCGAGTTCATCTGCGGCAGATCGTCGATGTTGAAGAACGAAAGTGCCGGCAGCAAACGACCGGTGTAGCGCGAGCCGTGCTCCACGAAGTCGATGGCGATGGTGGCCATTCCCGCGGCGGCCATCGAGTCCGAGTAATCCAGCGCCTGCTCCTTCGACGCATCGATGCCGTGGCCGTAGAGGGTGACGGGCGCGCGGCGCGCGTTCTTGGGCAACGACAACACCACCTCGAGCTCCACCTCGGGTGCTTCGATCGGCACCGCTGCGAATCGCGAGGCGACGAGTTGCCCGGCTGTCGACCGAAAGTCGTAGGCAGCCAAGCGCCCGTGGACGATCACCTCGTCGCCGCGCGCTTCCGCGGAATCGACACGGAAACGCGGCGGCTTGATGCTCGCCGTACGTACCTCGGCGTCGATGAGGGCGAGCATTCGCGACGTCAGCGCTTCGTCGGTGGCGGTCGTGAAGATGGTCATGCCGGCGATGTCCTCGGCGCCGAGCGGCAGCACTTCCGCGATCGCGGCGGCGGTATCGCGCAGTGTGTGCGCGTACTCATCCAGCCGCGGCTCGCCGAACTGCGTGCCGGCGAGCGCCGCGGCCAGGACTGGCGATGGTGCGAGCTCGCCGTACGCCGCATCGCGAACGCGGCGCGTGAGGATCAGCGCGTGACGCGTGCCCGTGGCGAGCGGCGCCAGCGCGCGGATCATGAGCGTGTACGTGGGCGGATCGAGCGTCAGGCTGATCGGCTCGTAGCGGGCGAGAAACGGGATCGGCACACCGAAACCCGGTGCAGCGGGGTCCGCAACCGTGAGGATCACGGAATCGGCGGGAT
>CAYUSL010000706.1:0-2958 GCA_964447125.1 uncultured bacterium
TCGTGCTCGAGCGCCCGCTGCGCTGGGTGAGTGCCTGAACGCTCGCGGCTCGGCGGCCGGCAGGACGAGCCACCGAGCGTCACCCGCGAGATCGCTCCGTCGACGCCTATCGGCCCACGCGCGACCGCGCTAGCCTGGCGCCCCCTCGACCACCGGCTCGATCCGCTTCGCGCATGCTCTTCAACTCGTTCACGTTCCTGGTCTTCTTTCCGCTGGTCTACGCGCTCTATCTGGCGTCGCGCCGGCAGCTCGCGCTCCAGAACACGGTGCTGTTGTTGGCCAGCTACGTCTTCTATGGCTGGTGGAGCCTGAAGTTCCTCGGCTTGCTGCTCTTGACGACGCTGCTCGACTGGACGCTGGGCCGGGCGATCGGACGACGCACGGATCCGCGCGAGCGACGCGCGTTCGTGGCGTTCTCGGTGTGCGTCAATCTCGGGCTGCTCGGCTTCTTCAAGTACCACGACTTCTTCGCGGACGCGGTGTTGCAGGCGCTCGCCGCCGTGGGCTTGCACGCTTCGATTCCAACGCTCCACGTGGTGTTACCGGTAGGAATCTCTTTCTACACCTTCCAGAGCATGGCGTACGTGATCGACGTGTCTCGCGGTGTCATCGAGCCCGTGCAACGGCTTCGCGACTTCGCTCTCTACGTGGCGTTCTTTCCGCAGCTCGTCGCGGGTCCCATCGAGCGCGGCGCACACATGCTGCCGCAGCTCGCACGCCTGCGCGTGATCACGCCGGGCCTCGTCCGCGAAGGCGTGTGGCTGGTGCTCTGGGGATTCTTCAAGAAGCTGGTGGTGGCGGACAACTTGGCGCGTATTGCCGACGAGGTCTTTCTCGTGCCCCAGACCAAGCACGGATTGGACCTGCTGCTCGGTGCGCTCGCCTTCACGGGCCAGATCTATGGTGATTTTTCCGGCTATTCGGACATCGCGCGGGGCATCGCGCGGTTGCTCGGCTTCGAGCTCATGCTCAACTTCCGTCTGCCTTATCTGGCGCGCAATCCGCGCGACTTCTGGTCGCGTTGGCACATCTCGCTCTCCACGTGGCTGCGCGACTATCTGTACGTGTCGTTGGGCGGAAACCGCCGCGGGCAAGGGCGTACGCTGATCAATCTGACCGCGACGATGCTTTTGGGTGGCCTGTGGCACGGTGCCTCGTGGACGTTCGTGGTGTGGGGGCTCTTCCACGGCTCGTGGCTGGCGGTGCATCGTGTGCTCACCGGCGGTGTCGACCGGCCGCCACGCTCGGCGTTCGTGCACGCGCTGTCGATCGTCGGCACGTTTCTCCTCACGGCCGTGGGCTGGGTGATCTTCCGCGCGCACAACGGTGCTGACGCTGCGTGGATCCTGACGCACTTGAGCCTCACACCGTCGGCGTCCTCGGCTGGACACGCGTGGCGGCTCTTCGTGTTCTGGTTGCCGCTGATGATGATCGACGCAGTCCAGGCGCGAAGCGGTGACCTGATGGTGGCACCGAAGCTGCCAGCGCTGCCGCGCTCGCTCGTCTACGCGCTGCTCTTCTGCGCAATCCTGGCCTTCGGTGCGCGTACCGGTCGCGAGTTCATCTACTTCCAATTCTGACGAGCGAGCGAATGGCCGGCCTGCCCGCGGAAAAGCCCATCGCATCGAGCTGGCGCGAGGTCGCGATCGAGATCGCGCTGGCGGTAGCATTGGTGGTCGCGTTCAACGTCGTGGTGGATCGGTACCTCGACCTTCACCCTGCCAATCGCGCCAAGGCGGTGGTCGCGCTCAAGTGGCAGCTCGCGCTCCATCCGCCGCCGGCGCCGAGTTGGGTCGTGCTCGGCGATTCCTCGGCGAATCAGGGGGTCGACACGCGCTTGCTCGCGGATCACTACGGCAAGCCCGCGCTCAACCTCGCCACCGTCGGAGATTTCCAGCTCGTCGGCGATGCGTGGATTCTACAGACGCTGTTCGAGTCGGGGGCGCGGCCGCAACGCATTCTCGTCGTGCACGTGCACGACGTGTGGGCACGCAGCCTGGAGCAGTTGCTGCACGTCGTCACCCGGCTCAGGCCGCCCGTCGACGTCGCACGCCTCGACCCACCGCTCGCGTGGCAGTGGGGCCAGCGCTTCGAGCTCGCTTGGAACCACCATTTCGTGAATCGATTCCCGTTCTACACCCAAAACGAGAGCCTTTACTGGCTGCTGATGAATCCGCGCAAGATGGTCGCGCCACCACGCGTGCCCCTCGACGCCTCCGGATTCGAGATCGAGCCCGAGGCATCGCCGGCGAGCGTCAGCGAAGACGCGAACGAGCTACGCATGGCGGCGCGAGGCGGCGGCTTCACGGTCGCGCCTCATCAGCGCGCGGCCCTCGAGACGATCGCCCGGCTCGCAGCCGAGCACGGCGCGACGGTCTATCTCGCGGCCGGACCCCTCGCCGACGAGCTGGCGAACGATGCGGATCTGCAGAAGGTGCTGGCAGGTGTGGCGGCGTTCCTCGAAGCATTCGCACAGGACCACCCGAACGTACAGGTGCTTTCGCCCCTCCCCTTCTGGTTGCCTGCGGACCTGATGCAGAGCGCGGATCACGCCACCGAGGAAGGCGCCCGACGCTTCACGAGCATGCTGATCGCGAATGCCGACGAGCACGAGCGCGGCTCCGGGGAACGCGCGATCTCCAGGGGGACAGACGCCGCGGTCGTGCGAACCGAATGAATCAGCCACCCGTGCCGAACGTAGCTCGCGGAGCCTCGTGCCGCGCCGGATCGGGCGCTCCGTCGACGATCCGCGGCACCAACACCTCGGCCCAGCGCGCAGCCAGCCTCTCGGCTGCGGCGAGCGTGGGATGAACGCCGTCGGAGAGGGAATCGGCTGCGTCGTACGCGCTCGCGGTCTCGACGACCGGAACGTGAAGCGCGACTCCCAGCTCGCGGATGGCTGGATTGATCTCGAGGTCGACTCGGTGGCGTGAGTCGGGCCCGAACGGAGACGACTCG
>CAYUSL010000707.1:0-2941 GCA_964447125.1 uncultured bacterium
CTCAGCGGCGGCGGCTCGAGCCGCGAGGAGTGTGGCGTGAGGACGGTCGGTGGGTGGGGGGCTGCGCGGGGCGCGGCGGCGTGGGTGCGTCGGGTGGCGGTGCGATCGCTTTTCCCACGCGGTCGAGCTCGGTCTGCAGCACGGCGAGGTCGCTCTTGATCGATCCCAGCGTTTGCGTGACCTCGATCCGCATGCCGCGAAGCTCGTCCAGCATCTCGCGAAGCAGATCGATGACCACGTCGGCGGCGCGGGCGAAGCTGGACACGTTCTCGATCATCTCTCTCTCCCGGGGCATGCACCCCTGGCGTCAGACACGTGACGTTCTGTCAGGTGGTCGGCGTGCGAACGCGCATCGCATCCAACCGTATTCCCAATGTGCTTCGGCAAACGGCCGAGTTCATTCGGAATGTCACGGATCGTCCGCATCGCCGCAGCGGCGCGAGCCCGCGGCGCTCGGTATGGAAACTGCTTTCCCCGTGATCCGAGGCTTCCCTCGATTGGGAAGCGCGGTCGAGGGCGGGGCGACGAGTCATGCGAATCACCTGTGGATCGTGCCAAGCAGCGTTCCAACTGAACCTGGACGGAATCCATCATCAGCGCTTCCAGTTCAAGTGTCCGAGCTGCGCCGCGCTGGTGATCGTGGATCGAAACCAGGCACCAAGCAACATCAAGCTGGCGAATGCTGCAGCGCCTGAAGCTCCGCCCGCGTCACCACCGCCCCTGCCCGCACCCGTCGCCGCTGCGTCGGTGCAGTCTGCACCGCCAGCAGCGGCTGCGCCGCAGGCCGGGGCTCGTGTTGCAGCGTCACCCGCGCTGGCGACCGGTGCTTCGCCGAAGGCTGACGACAAGGAACGCGAATCGCGTTTCCGCGAGGCACCGACCGATCGCGTGGAAGCACCGCGGAAGCCCTCGCCGGCGGAGATCCCGCCTCACGTGAGTACGGATCCGCAGGTGCGGCCTGCACCGATGGCGGAGATCGCGACTGCCCCGGCGAGGCCCGCAGCCCAAGCGCAGAGCACGCCCCCTCGCCAGGTGGCGCCAGCCGAGGCGAAGGCGATCGTGCTGCCGCCGCTTCAGCCGCCCAAGGCACCCGTGGTGGCTGCTGCGGTGGCAGCGTCCGCCGTGCCAGTCGCTGTTCCGCGCGCCGCACCGGCACAGGCCATCGTGCCACCGCTTCATCCGGCGGCGCCGATCGTCGTGCCTGCCGCAGCTCCTGCCCCCGAAGCTGCTGCGCCTCCAGCCGCAGGGACTTCCGTTGCCGCTGCAGCGCCCGAGGCGTCCAAGGGGTCGGAAGCGATGGAAGCCGCGCGCGCCGAGATTCTCGCGCAGCACGCCGAGCTCATGAAGAAGAACTGGTTCGAGCTCTTGGGCGTGAAGAAGGACACACCGCTCGACGAGATCAAATCGGCCTACTTCAAGCTCGCCAAGCAATACCACCCCGATCGCTTCCTCGCGGTGATGAAGGACGACGAGCTCGCCAAGGTGCGCGAGCTGGCGTCGCGCGTGAACCAGGCGTTCCAGGACCTGCGTTCCGAGGAGAAGCGCCAGGAGTACCTGAAGAAGCTCGCCGATCCCGAACGCGAGAAGAAGAAGCTGGAGGCGAGCGCGATCATCGAGGCGATGATCGACCACGAGAAAGGCCGGCTCGCCTTCAAGCAAGCGAACTTCGAGCAGGCGATCCAGCACTTCCAGCGCGCCATCGCGCTGCACGGCACCGAAGCCGAGTACCACTTCCTGCTCGCCCAGTCGCTGCAACGGGCGCGTGGTCTCGACAACGCGGCGAATCGCCACGCCGTCGAGGTCGGGTTGCGCAAGGCGATCGAGCTCCAGCCCAACAACGCCAGCTACCGAATCGGCATCGGCCATTACTGGAAGGCGCGTGGCGACGTCACCAAGGCGCTCGGTTACTACCGCGAGGCGCTCAAGATCGATCCCAAGTCGCACGAGGCGATGCGCGAGATCCGGCTCTTCGAGTCGCGGAAGGAGAAGGAACGGGAAGAACGAAAGAACGCTGCCGCTCCTCGACGCTCGGGGCTCTCGTTCGCAGCGGAGAAGTTGCGCTTCGGCGCGCGCTGAGCCGCATCGAGCACTGGGGTTGCAAGCCGCCTGATCGAGGGAGCGTGGCGCCCTGGCGCGCGCCGGCCACGAGCGATGCAGTGCGCCGCCCTAGCGCGCGGACCCGTGTCGATGCGATTCTCTTGGCAGAGCCGGGCAAGGTCGTTCACCCGGGAAGGTCGACGCCGCGAAGCCATGGAGTTCGAGCCACCTTCCCGGAGCGCCAGCGATCACGGTGGTGTCGCGCGCTCGGCGTACAACCACCTGGTGGAGCGCGTTCATCGCCTTCCCGAGGTGCTGCGGGGCTTCTCGCGCCGTCTGCCCGAACGCGACATCCCGGATTTGCTGCTGGAGGCGGTGGACACGCTCTTCCAGCCGCGGCGCATCATCGTGTTGCTGCGCGGTCAACGCACGAGCCCCGTGGAGCCGCGGGCGCTCAAGGGATACGAGCAGGACCGGCGTCGCACCTTCGACGTCGAGCCCGGTGTGGGATTGGTGGGGCGCGCAGCGATGGGGGCGGTGGTGGTGAGCCGCGACGCTGCCCGTGGCCTCTTCGCCCTCAACGATCGCCAGCGCCGGCCCGTTCGCCCTTGCGACGAGGGCCTCGACGTGGCGGCACCCATCGTCTGGGAACGCGAGGTGCTCGGCGTGGTGGCGATGGGCGGAGTCGAGCCCGGCCTCACGCCGGGAACCAAGAGCCTGCTCGCCAGCTTGGGCGTGGTGGCGGGTACGGCACTCAAGCAGGCCGCGCTCACCCGCCAGCTCGAGGAGCGCGCGGAATCCGACTCGCTCACGGGTCTCAAGAACAAGCGCTATTTCCTCGACAACCTGGCGCGCGAGGTCGAGGAGGCGCGCGACACCGGCAAGCAGCTCTCGCTCTTCCTCT
>CAYUSL010000708.1:0-2934 GCA_964447125.1 uncultured bacterium
GGGGCGGACGAAACTGTCCAAACTCCAGGGCGGGGGGCTTGAAAAGCCCCCCGCAGAAACTCAGTAATGCAACGTCAGCAAAAACCCCACGTTCAGAATGTGACCGCCGATGGTCGCCGCGAAATCGTCGTTGGGGCCGAAGTTGCCGCTCGAGATCCCGTTCTCGTCCGGCACGCCGATCTCGCGTGAGCCGCCGGCCATCTGGCTTTCCCCCACCGCCAGGCGGCGCGGCACGATGTGGGCGTACTGGAAGTGGGTCGCGACATCGATCGCGCCGTCGTCGAGACCGCGAAGCTGTACCCCACCCGAATAGTAGAGACGAGTGTTGGGATCGGAGCCGAACTCGTAGAAGCGATCGGGCGTGGGGGTCGGGTCGTACCAGAACCCTGCCGTGAGCGCGAGCATCTCCATGGGCAGCCACTCGACGCCCATGCGGGCGGCGTGGGTGCTGCGCGGATTGCGCGCGATACGGATCTCTTGGATGCCGTTGGGAGTGAGCAGGTTCGGGTTGAGCCCGCCGCTCACGATGCGGATGTGATCCACCACGCGCGCATGCGCCCAGTCGGTGAAGTCGTACTCGGCCGTCAGCATCCATTCGGGCGTGAGCCGCACGCTCGCGCCGAAAGACACGCGTTGTGGCAGCGGAAACTCGAGCTCGAAATGATCACGGTCGTCTTGGATGCCGGCCACCCGATAGATCGGATGCTCGAGAATGGCCTGCTCCCAATGGGTCTCGATCGAGCCCTTCACGGTCGGGTCGAGCTTGCTGCGGTAAGCGAGCCCCACGCGCAGCCAATCGTTGGGAAAGACCATCACGCCGACACGGAATCCCGGCGTCTCGAAGTCGAGATTGACGTCGTTGACCGGTGAGATCCCGAGGGGGAAGCGCTGTGCAGCGCGGAGCAGCGTGTACCCATCGTCGGTTCCGTTCTGGGTGCTCACGATGGGCGAGAGGACCGATTCGGAAGCACCCGTCACCGACCGCGAGATGGAGCGTCCGAGCGCCCCGTCGCCGAACACGGCCTTCTGCCAGATGTCGTTGGCGATCACCAGATCGAAGCCAGCGCCCACCGACAACCAATCGTTCACCTTCGCAGCCAGCGTCGGCGACCAGGTGATGAACATCTGACCGCCCTCGGCCGCCGAGAATCGTCCGTCACCGAACGTCGACGGCCATTGCGTGGTTCCCGCGAACGGCGTCTGCACCACGAACGGCGTCAGGTAGAGCCGGTCGGTGAGCTCGAAACCCGACGGGAAGAACGGCTGGGGGATCCAGTCGGGAAACTCGTCGTCGAGGTGAACGGTCTGCCCCGCGGGCACTCGCGAAAGCTCGTCCACCGTCGGCTCGCGATACTGCAGACGGATGCCGCTCAGCGACGCGCCGATGCACGACTCGCGCTTGGCGCCGCCGAGGAGCTGGGTCAGCCCTGCGGGGTTGTAGTAGTTGGCGGAGAGATCGTCTGCGACGGCGACGAACGCGTTGCCGAGAGAGATTGCACGCGAGCCGAGCCCGAGCGTTTCCAGGTAGGACGCGTCGGCAGCATCAGCAGACGCAAGCAGCGCGGCGATCGACGTGAGCGCCGCCACACGGCGAATGCGCGAACGTGAGCGCTCGCCTCCAGCTCGTGACATGGTCCCCCCACGCTCGGTATCGTGACACGAGTGAGGATCCCCTCACCCGAGCGGCGGCCGATCATAGACCAGCACCGCCGCTCACCAAACCGATTCGACGCGCATCGCCGCGCCGGCGCATGCGGTCCCACGGAAGGCCCGATCGATGGCTCGCACGAATCGCCGCAACCGCGGCGCAGCGCTCGTGATCCCCGACGACCCGGACGAGTTCTTCCGGGAGTTCTTTCCGGCGCGCTACGCGGAGGATCCGAGTCGCTACGGCACCGCCGACACTCCGGGGGCCGCGGTTTTCCACGTCGGCGACAGCGGTGCGTGGAGCGTGCGCATCCATCGGTCGCGCCTCGCGGTGGAGCGCGGCATGCCCGTGGATGCGCGAATCCAGATCCACGTCTCGCACGAAGACTTCCTGGCAGTGTTCGTTCACCGCACCCGCGACGAGGTCGCGCGCACCGGCTCGCTTTCGGAGCTGTCGCGAAATGCGTTCGTGCCGCTCTTCGTGACTCCCAAGCGGCTCGCCATCGTCGAGAAAGCGCGCGGCAACCTCGCCTTCGATCTGGACCACTCCGGTGCTCACCGGCGCCTGACGATCGCCCCGCGGCCACCCATCGACGCCGCACCGCGCGCGACGATCCGGATGAAGCTCGACGACTTTCTGGAGCTGCTTTCGGGTCGCAGAGACCCGAAGTTGCTCCTCCTCACCCGACGGCTCGCGGTGAGCGGTGACCTCGGCTACGCGCTGCGCATGAGCGGCCTGCTCTCGTAGCGCGCCGCCGCGCGTGCCAGCGATCAGTCCGTGGTCGCGGCCGATTCGGAACGCAGCCGCGTGAGATCCCGGATCAGGATGCGCGCACGGCCCGTGCGCAGCAGGCCCTCGGCCTCGAGCGTCTTGAGCGTGCGTGACACCACCTCACGCGCAGAGCCCGTCGAGCCCGCGAGCATCTCGTGGGTCACGTCCTCCACCACGACTCCATCCGGAGCCATCCGCCCGTGTCGGTCGGCGAGGTCGACGAGCACGTGCGCCAGCCGGCGCCGCACCGGTTCGCAGGCGAGCGATTCGGTGAGCCGCGCGAGCTCCCCGAGCCGCTCCGCCAGGCAACGAATCACGCCGGCGTCGAAGTGCGAATCACCTTGCAGCAGCTCGCGACATTGCTCGGCGGGAATGCGCAACAGCGCCACGTCGGTCAAGCACTCCACGGAATACGGGCTGGGCAAGCAGTGGTGCACGGAGCTGAAGCAGAAACACTGACCGGGACCGAGCATCCACAGCGTCTGCTCGCGTCCCTCCTCCGACAGCCGGTAGAG
>CAYUSL010000709.1:0-2932 GCA_964447125.1 uncultured bacterium
CCCACGACCAAGAGGCCATTGCGAAGTGCCAGCGCTGCACCGAACCGGTCCTGCGCACCGGCGTCCGCGGGAACGATCTTCTGGACTTGAGCGTACGAACCCGACGACAGCTCGTACGCGTACACCGCCCCGGCGTTGTTGCCCTGAGCGGCGTCACCCCACGCGCTGACCACCAGCGACGTGCCGTCGAGCGCGACGCGCTCGCCGAAGAAGCGCTTCGCTGCGGCATCGTTGGCGACCAGCTTCTGCGTCTGGGTCCACGTGTTGCCGCTCTTCTGGAACACGTACACGGCACCCGTGAAATTCCCTTGGCTCGCGTCACCAGGCGCGCCGACCACGAGCGTCGAGCCCAGGATGTCCACCGAGGTTCCGAAAATGTGGGTGGCTGCGCCGTCCGAGGCCGTGAGCTTCTGCGTCTGCGTCCAGGTGCCGCTCACCTTGTCGAAGACGTACACAGCACCGGAGCCGGGCCCCTGATCCGCCTTGCGCGCGGCACCCACCGCCACGGTGCTGCCGCTCAGGGCGATCCACGAGCCGAAGTCGTCTTGGGCGCCGGGATCGTTCGGCAGCAATTGTTGCGTGGCCGCCCAGCTCGACCCGCTCTTCTCGAACACGTACGCCGTGGCGGCGTTCGAGCCCAAGGTGTTGAGCTGCGGCGTGGTGGACGCGACCAGCGTCGTGCCTTCGAGGTCGAGCGCGCCGAACCACTCGCCGATTTGGATCGCGGGTGGCTGGAACTTCTGCGCCTGTGTCCATTTTCCGGCGCTCTGCGTGAACGCGTACAGCGAGCCGGGACCCGACTGGGGAATGACCGCGCCCTTGGAGACGATCGCGTTGTTGCCGTCGATGGCGACCGCGAGACCGAAGGTGTCGAATTGCTGTCCGTCGTTGGGAGTGAGCTTCGACCAGTGATTGGTCGCGTGCGCCAGCGAAGGTAGCGACGCCACCATCACGGCGGCCGCGGCCGCGCGCCGCCACGTCGATCGGTTTCGTTTCATCGGTCGCTCCCCTCGCGAAGTTCCATCGAGACTACCAAACGCGTTTCGAACCGGTCCAACCGACGGACCGTATTCGATGCCGAGAAGGTGCGATCTCGGCGGGCCGAAGCGTATGCTCTACGCACGGCGGTGGACTTCGGTTCAGCACACGGGGACGAGACGATGACGAAGCGGACGAAGCAGGAAGCAGGGCGTGCCGGCGTGCGCGTCACGTTGGCGGGCGTGGCCGTCGCGGTGGCCTCGGCCGGCGCGTGGCTGGCCGTGGAGGCGCCCGGTGCCAGAGCCGCGAATCGATCCCGTGCGCCGAGTGCCTTGGATGCGCCTGGCGTTGCGACCGCACCCGACTGGCGCTTCGGCTTCGAGTATTGGGAAGTGTTCGGGCCGACCGTGACTCCCGCCCAGCACGCGGCGCTCCTCGACAAGCTCGTGGTGGTCACCGCTACCCAGCCTGTGCGCGGCGGCATCAACGTCAACGAGATCGGCGGCGGATGGGCGACGATGCAGCCCACGCCGACCTCGGCCTACGACTTCAGTCAGTCGGATCTCGCCGTGCAGACCCTCGGCGCGAAAGGCTTTTCCACCGTGTGGAACGTACGGCCCACGGCGCCGTGGTCGATGGTCGGCAACCCGGATTGCATCGACGGCCCCGGCAACGTCGAGTGCGCGCCGGACGCAGCGCACGAGCAGGCGTGGAAGGACTACATGAAGGCGGTCGTCGAGCGTTACGACGGCGACGGCATCGACGACATGCCGGGATTGACGGTGCCGGTGCAGTACTACGTCATGGACCAGGAAGTGGCCTTCGAAGGCACCGAAGGCACCGGCGACTACGCCGAGGCGCTGGGCTACGGGTTCTGGGACGATTCGATTCCGCACCTGATCCGGCTCCACAAGCTCACTTACGAGGCCATCCACGAGGCCGATCCCACCGGCTTCTCGAAGCTCGTCGGCAGCGGCGGATTGATCTTCGATCTCTACTCGGACTTTCCCGAGTACCCGAGCCCCAACCCCGGTCCGGGCAGCGTCGTGTCCGCGCGACTCGACGGTGCCAATCCCAAGGGCGCGGTGTTCCGCGAAGGCTTCGACGATCTCGTCGAGCTGATGACGGCTCTCGGCGACGACAGCGACGGTGTGAAGTGCGACTACATCGAGTGGCATCCGCACAACGGCTGGCGCGCCATCGACCAGACGCTGGCTTTGATCACGCAGTACGCACCCACCAAGCCGATCTTCATCGACGACATGTGGACCAACATGTTCGCCCGCAACACGCCGCTGCCCGGCTGGACGATGTTCATCGGCGGCGATCAGATCGAGGGCGATTTCCCGAACGCCACCGTCGGTACCTACGACGCGCTCGCCGACGGCCTCAAGAACAACACGCCCGCGATCGTCAACTGGTACAACGCCAAGGGCTCGCGCGGCGCGGTCAAAACCTTCGCCACGGCACTCGGCGCCGGCGCGGAGCGGGTGTCGTTCACCGGCTCGAACGATCCGTGTGCATACCAGTTCCTGACGAGCTGTCTCGATCAGCAGCTCATCTTCTCGTGGTTCGGCTACTCGCACCTGCTGGGCACGAAGGCCACGGGCTACGCGTACAAGCCACAGTATTGGACCTTCAAGCTGCTGGTCGAGAAGCTCCAATCGATGACGGCGGTATCACGTCTGTCGGTGAGCGCGAATCAGCTCACGCGTGTGTACAAGTTCGATCGGCCGAGCGGCGGCCCCGTGTACGTGGCGTGGAGCGAGACGGGACCCGTGCCGAGCGACCCGGCGGTCCCCAATGGGGAAACCGTCTCGGTGCCAGTGGGCTCGGCGAGCCTCAAGCTCACCAAGATCATCACGGCGCCCGGCCAGACGGTGCCGAGCACGCAGACGCTCTCGGCGCCCGGCAATCAGCTCACGATTCAGCTCGGCTTCGAGCCGATCTTCCT
>CAYUSL010000710.1:0-2929 GCA_964447125.1 uncultured bacterium
CGATGCTCTTGATGAGCCACTGAGCGTTCTTGAGCTTTTCCTTGATGTAGGCGCGGGCTTCGGCGTTCGACGAGTCGCGATCCAGGACCTGCCGGTAATACGAGCTGACGCGGAGCTTGGGTAGGCCGTCGTCGTTGAGCTGCACCACGAACTCGTCGCCGATCTTGTGGATGTAGATGTCGGGGGTGATGTAACGCGGCGAGTCGCCGGAGTACGTGCGTGCCGGCTTGGGATTGAGCGAGGTGAGCCGCTTCACCTCTTCGAAGACCCGCTCCACCGGGACGTCGAGGGTCTTGGCGATCTGCTTGTAGCGCCGACGCTCGAGATCCGAGAGGTGGTTCTGGATGATGGCGATGAGGTAGGTGCACTCCGGCATCCGCGCCCGCGCTTGCACCAGCAAGCATTCGCGCAGATCGCGGGCCGCCACGCCGAGGGGATCGAAGTGTTGGATGCGCACGAGCACCCGCTCCACGTCCTCCTCGGAGACGTCGAGGCGCGCGGCGATGCTGGGCACGTCGTCCGCCAGGTAACCGTTGGGATCGAGATTGCCGATGATCTCGGCGCCGATGCGCTCGTCCCCTTCGCTCGGCATCTCGAGCCTGAGCTGCTCGAAGAGGTGGTCCGCCAGCGCCGATGGGCGCGTGAGCATGCTGTCGAACGACGGCCGCTCGTCGTCGGATTCGGTTTCGCGCGCAGGCGCGAAGCTCTCGGAGGTGAAGCTCGCGTTCAGGTATTCCCGCCAGTCGATGTCGTCGGAGGGCTCTCCGTCGCTCGTCGGGTTGGGGGCTTCGGCCTCGGCGGCGGGCAGGAACTCGTCGGCGGCGGCGACGGCGACGTCCGGGGCGTCCGTGAAGTCCTGATCCGTTCCCTCGCTGCTGGCGCTCGCGTCCGCGGCCTCGGGGGGTTCGGGGAGCTCGCTCGGCTCGCCCTCGTTCCCCTCGCGCAGCTCGATCGAGGTCAGCTCATCTGGCGCTTCCAGAGTTGCGGCTTCCTCCAGCGCGGGATTGCTCTCCAGCTCCTGTTGGATGGTTTCCGCCAGCTCGAGTCGCGAGAGCTGCAGCAGCTTGATCGCCTGCTGGAGCTGGGGCGTCATCACCAGCGATTGGGTTTGCTTGAGGTGAAGGCGTAGCTCGAGGCTCATCAGGTGCGCTCGTACGCGGGGGTCGAGTCCCGGTTGGATCGCGAGAGCGGGGCCCAACGCCCCGCCGAACGTCGTGAGTGTAGCACCGCGCGCGGCCCACAGTGCAAGGCGTATGCCTGCTCTGGGACTTGCTCTACCCGCCCAATAATCCAATGGTATTGGGCAGGACATCCGTGCACGAGACGCTGGCTCTGGCTGGAACCGGGCCAGGCTGCCAGGGCCCTGGCGCACCCGTCACGCAATTTGCATGCGGTTGTGGCTCACTTTCGTCCGCAACAGCCGCGATTCCACCCGGGATCCGGGTCGAAGGGAACCAGGACCGACTGCAGTCAGCCCGTGCTCAGAGCCGGAACGACTCGCCGAGGTAGACCTCGCGGGCCTTGGGATCCGCGATGATCTCGGCGGGAGACCCGGACTTGATCACGCGCCCCTGGTGCAGGATGTAGGCGCGGTCGCAGATCTTGAGGGTCTCGCGAACGTTGTGATCGGTGATGAGGACCCCGATCCCACGTTTGGTCAGATCCGCGATGATCCCCTGGATGTCCAAGGTGGCGATGGGATCGATGCCCGCGAAGGGCTCGTCGAGCAGCATGAAGGTGGGATCCGTGACCAGCGCGCGGGCGATCTCCAGGCGTCGCTTCTCGCCACCCGAGAGGAGCTGCGCCTGGGTCTTGCGCAGCCGGGTGATCCCCAGCTCGTCGAGGAGCTGCTCGAGGCGCTCGGCGCGCGCAGCGGCATCGAGCGGTACGTTCTCCAGGATCGCGAGGACGTTCTCCTCGACCGTGAGCTTCCGGAAGATCGACTGCTCTTGGGGCAGATAGTTGATCCCCATGCGAGCGCGCCGATACATCGGCAGCGCGGACACGTCCTGGCCGTCGAGCAGGATGCGGCCCGAGTCCGGCTTCTCGAGGCCCACCACCATGTAGAAGGTCGTGGTCTTGCCGGCCCCGTTGGGACCGAGCAGCCCCACCACCTCTCCGGCGCGCACCTCGATGGCGACACCATCCACCACTCGCCGGCCGCGATAGGCCTTGCTCAGGTCCTCCACGGCGAGGGTGCGAGGCGCGACGGCCGCCGCAGCCGGCGTACGCAACGAATCGACTGCCGTCATCGGCCACCTCGCGCGCCCGGGACCACGTCCAACGACGAGCCGAGGCCTTGGCCCATGCTGGAATTCACGACGGTCTCGACGCGTCGCGAGGGCGCTCCTTCGCAGCGCAGCTCGTCGCGGTCTTGATCGTACTGGATGCGCTGGCAGCGCAGCTCGTCGCGATCGTGGCGCGCGATCGCCGGCTTGCCGGTGAGCACCACGCGTTGATTCGCCCGCAGGAACTCGCCGGTGTCGGCGTTCACGCTACGACCGGCTTGCACGATCTCGACACCCCCCTTCGCCACGGCCGAGTCCACCTCTTTGTTCGCGCCATCGAAGCGGATCACGAGCTCCTGCGATTTCAACGTCACGTCGCCGCGGGTTGCGACCACGCTGCCGCTGTAGGTGGCGACGTGCTCGTTTCGGCTCGCGTCCAAGCGCTCGGCGCGCACGTCGAGGGGCAGCTTCGAGTCCGGCTTCGGCGAGGCTTTGGGGGATGCGCTCGCCCGCGGCGCAGCGCCCAATTCGGGAGGGCCGAAGTCGAGACCGCTGGTGCCGTTCGACTGGATCGTGGTGCGTACCGGACGCTCGGTGGTCCCTTCCACGACGATGCGCTGATCGGCGAGGAAGATCTTGGCGCGATCGCCACGGATCTCGTTCTCGCCCTGCCAGATGCGCACGTCCTTGCTGAGCGTGAT
>CAYUSL010000711.1:0-1115 GCA_964447125.1 uncultured bacterium
GTTCACCATGTCAAGCAGTCTTTCTTCGAGCCGGCTGATGCGCTGGGTGCGCGCTTGCGACCACCTCATCCGGGCGCAGCGGTGGCGCAGCGCGCCCGCAGATCGGCAACACGATTCGAGATGATTCCGGAAACACCGCGCTGGATCAGCTCGGTGGCGACGGCCGCATCGTCGACGGTCCACACCAGCACACGAAGGCCGAGCGTGCGGGCGCGGGCGATGAGCGCAGGTGTTGCCAGATCGAAGCGTGGATGGACGAAGCTCGCGCCGACGCGACGCGCGTCGCCTTCGAGCCCGGCGGGCGCTTCTTCGTAGAGCAGGCCGATCGGCAGCGCGGGATCGAGGGCGTGCACCTCCTCGAGGTGCGCGAAGCGAAACGCCGATACGAGCACGCGTTCTCGTGTGCCGGTGGCGCGAATTACGCCGACGACCGCACCTGCGAGCCCCGCGCCGGCCTTCCCTTTGAGCTCGATGTTGATCGGCACCCGCGGCGCGATGCGCGTGAGCACGTCGCGGAGCCGCGGCACCGGCTCGCCGCGAAAGCGCGGATCGAACCAGCCGCCGGCGTCGAGCCGCGCGAGCTCGTCGGCACGGCGTTCCCACACATGTCCGGGAGCGCCTGCGGTGCGCGCGAGCGTGGCGTCGTGGATCACCACCACCTCGCCGTCGCGACTCAGACGCACGTCGAGCTCGATGGCGTCGGCGCCTTGGCGCACCGCTTCCTCGAACGCCGCCAGCGTGTTCTCGGGGCAGTCCGCGGACGCTCCGCGGTGCGCGATCCAGGCCACTGGAACGTTTGCAAGGAAAGGGCTCATGAGCGATTGACTCCCTCGTCCACGCCTCGATAAGTCGTTCGTCGCGGAATTCGCGGCGGGTTGTACCGGGTGGGTGCGCCTCGGTCTTCGAGCCTCGAACCCCAAGCCTCGATCCCGCCGCGACCAGGAGGCGTATCGTGCCGATCTACGAGTTCTACTGCCAAGACTGCCACATGATCTTCAACTTCTTCTCGGCGGGCGTGAACACCACGAAGCGGCCCACCTGTCCGCGCTGCCAGAAGCGCACCCTCGAACGACAGATGTCCCGCTTCGCGACCGTGAAGAGCATCGGCGACGCAG
>CAYUSL010000711.1:1215-2928 GCA_964447125.1 uncultured bacterium
CGATCTGGGCGAAGCCAACGCATTCCGGCTGGTGGAGCTCGGGACCTTCGCGCTCGATTCCTCGGTGCAGGCGGGAGGAAGATCGTTCGCCGCTACGGCACCGATCTCGGCCAAATTCGCGGCAGACACCGTGTCGTTCGCGATGCTCACCGACCTCACCGACAGCGGTGCCTCGGATCGTCTCGGCACCATCGCCGACGTGGTGAGCCCGGCGGGCGAGCTGCTCACGCCAGGCAGCAATCTCGACCAGTTCCAGGACGGCCCGCTCAAGCCGAGCTTCGACTACGGCGCGAATGGCCTGCTCATCCCGAAATCCCCCTCGCACCTGCCGCAGGCGGGCACGTACACGTTTCGCGTGATCCGCGATGGATCCAGCAATCGATCCGTGCCGGTGGCAGTCGCCGTGCGCCGGGGCCGAGCCGTCGGACACCGAATCCCGTGTAACGTGTTCGTTCACGACGCATCCGGACTGCGCCCGGAAGACCTGGGCGGCGTGATGGACCGGATCAACCAGATCTACGCGCAAGCCGGGCTCACCCTCGATCCCATCGAGTTCTTCACCGGTGGCGACGCGAGCAACGCGGTGATCCGGAACCCCGGCAGCCCTGGCTCGAATCTGCCGTCGTTGCTCTCGATCCCCGTGCCGCAAGAAAACGCGCTCACGTTCTGGCTGCTTCAAGACGTGACGGATTCGAGCGTGGATCAAGACCTCACGCTCTTGGGTCTGGCGCTCGGCATTCCCGGCTCGTACGGCTGGCCGCGGTCGAGCGACAACGGGGTGCTGGTCTCGGTAGCCGGGCACACCGGCCCACTCGGGCTGGTGGTGGATGCCGAGCTGCTCGCGGTGACGATGGCCCACGAAGGCGGCCACTGGCTGGGGCTCAACCACACCAGCGAGTTCGACGGCAGCGGCCACGATCCCATCGCCGACACGCCGGAGTGCTTCATCAGCGCCGACGCCAACGGCAACGATCGGCTCGATCGCAACGAATGCGCAGACTCGCCCAATCTGATGTTCTGGACCGGCACCTCCAACGACGATCTCACCGCCGACCAGAACGTCGTCCTGCAGCGGAACCCGATCGCCGTGCCCTGACGTCTCGTGGCCCGGCCGGAGCTTGCGACCGATGAAACGCATGCAAATCTTGGCGTTGGTGATGATGGGGACGACGCTCGTGTTCTGTTCGACCACCCACGGCGGTGAGGACACCGTTTCGCGAGTCCGGGCGCGCCTCGGGCAGGGGTACGAGCAAGCACCCACCTCGAGCGAGATCGAAGGGCTCGGACCCGACGTGGCCATCGCGCTACTCGAGATCTACCGTGACCCTGCGAGCCCGATGCTTCACAAGATGCGGGCCCTCGATCTGCTCGGGAACTATCCCACCGAGGATCTGAAGACCCTGCTCGACGCCGAGTCCGCGCGCACCGACCTGTCTCCCGCGCTCGCACGCCGCGTTCTCGCCGCCGCCATCCGGGCCTTCGGCGATCGCGAGCCCGCCGTCGCCGAGCGCGTGTGGAATGCCAACTCCGCGAGCCCCGACGCCACCGTGCGCTTCGACGCCGCCCAGGCCATCACCAAGCTCCGTCCCAGCGCGGCACTCGTCGCCGCCGCCCGCCAGCGCGCCAGCACCGAAACCGACGCCAGCGTGCGCGCCGAGCTCGAACGCGCCCTCGCCTCCGCCCCCCGCTGAGCGCGGTCGTTTCACCGCCCGC
>CAYUSL010000712.1:0-2927 GCA_964447125.1 uncultured bacterium
GTCTTCAACACCATGAGCATCGCGGTGGTGCAGCGCCGCCGCGAGATCGGCGTGCTGCGCTCGCTGGGCGCCACCGCGCCGCGCATCCGTGCCCTCTTCCTGGTGGAGGCGACGATTCTCTCGGCGCTGGGCAGCGCGTTCGGGCTACTCGGAGGGCTGGGGATCGCGCGCACGATCATTCCCGCCATCGAACGGCTCACGTCGTCGTGGATCATGCCGTCGAGCATCGGCGCGCTCACGCTCGGACGGCTGGATGCGCTCGCGGCGCTGGGTGCCGGCATCGGCGTGTCGCTGGCAGCCACGCTGGTACCGAGTATTCAGGCCGGGCGCGTCTCACCGCTGGTGGCGCTTCGGCGCGACGCACCGGCACGCGTCGATCCGCGCGCGATTCGGCGCCTGAGTTGGGTGGGTGCTGCGCTCGTGGCGGCGAGCTTCGCTGCAGGCCTGGCAGGCGAGTGGCTGACCGGCGGCACCAGTGCGCTGGTGGCGATGGGCTGCCGCGTGGTGGGCGCGGCGCTGCTCATGCCCGCCGCGGTAAACAGCCTCGTGCCGCTCGTGGGTCGCTTGCTGGAAGCGCTGTTCGGTATCCAAGGTCGGCTCGCCGCCGACAACTTGCGGCGCGCACCGGGACGCACGGCCGTCACGCTCACGGCCATCCTCGTCGGAATCGCCGCGTACGTGATCGTGGCGACGCTGATGCGAAGCCTCCAGGTTTCGATCTCCGATTGGCTGGATCGTTACATCGCCAGCGACTTGAGTGTGTCGGCCTCGAACCGCGTGGCCGGCCCGCGCTCGAACCGCATCCCCGGCGAGCTGGTGGACGGCATCCGCGAGCTGCCCGGCGTGCGCATCGTACGTCCCTTCCGATCGCTGCAGATCCCGTACGAAGGCGAGATCACCATCCTGCTTTCACTCGACCTCGGCGTCACGCGCCGCACCACGCGCTACGCCATGGTGGACGGCCCCGACTCGAAAACCTTCGAGGACATGCTCCACGGCGGCGAAGGCGTGGGCGTGTCCGACGCATTCGCCCGCCGCTTCGGAGAGCGCGTGGGCGATGTGATCGAGCTGGAAACGCCCTCCGGCCGCCACGCGTTCCCGATCCTCGGCACCTTCGCCGACTGGGCCGGCCCCACGGGCTCCATTCACATGGACCGCGCGCTCTTCGTGAAGCACTGGCGTACCAACCTGGTGGATGGAATCAGCGTGGACTTGCTGAGCCCCGCCGACGAGCAATCGGTGATGGCCGCGATCCGTGCCCGCTACGGCGCGCAATACGATCTGCAAGTGCTCACCTCGCGCGAAAGCAAACACGACCTACGCGAGCAGATCGTGCAGGGTTTCCAGATGACCCGCGCCACCGAGGTGGTGGTGCTCCTGATCTCGGCCCTCGGCGTAGTGAATACCCTGCTCGCCGCGATCCTCGATCGCACTCGCGAGATCGGCATCCTGCGCGCCATCGGCGCCACCCGCGCACAAATCGTGCGCGCCGTGCTCCTCGAAGCCGCGATCCTCGGCGGGCTCGGCGCCGTCCTCGGCGTGGGCCTCGGTCTCGTCAGCGCCTACCCATTCGTGAAAGTGGCCATCCTCGAAGCCGTCGGATGGCACCTCGACTTCCACGTCGATCCCGCCGCCGTCGCCATCGCCGGCGCCCTCGCCATCGCCATCTCCATCGCCGCCGCCTACTACCCCGGCCGCAAAGCCGCCCGCCTCGACGTCCTCACCGCCATCCAGTACGAGTGACGGGCAGCTCCGCCGCGAGCGGACGTGCCGCACGACTCTCGACCCGCCTCACGCAACCACGGTAGGCTGCTCGCGGGGCCTCTAGTTGATTCCACTTAATCGTTGTTGTGGAGCTTCAGCTCGATAGCACCATTCTTGCTCTGATCGAAGAGACGAGTGTTTGAGACGAAAGTCCGGGCCGCCCGTGATGCACGACTTTCGCCGGGCAGAATGAACGATCATGTCGGCGTTGCGACACCCGCGCTTGATCGTGCATGCCGCCATGGCGCTGCTTGCATTGGACTCGTGCGCGTCGGCACTGGGCTCGGATCCCGCGACTCAGGAACTTCGTGATCGCTGTGCGGCCGAGGACGCATTGAGCTGCAGCCAGCTCGCCTGGCGCCTCGATGACATAGCAATCTTCGAAGATGACCGAGACGCAGCTCCTCTCCACCAGGAGATGCTCTCGGCACTACGACGCGCCTGCGACGTGACTCGGCCCGGCACAAGTTCAATCAACGGCCGTCGCGGCGCACAGGCTGCGTCGTGCGCACAGCTCGGCGGTTACTACAAGATTGGCGTTCTCGTCGCGAAAGATCTGAACGTTGCCTACGGACTCATCAGCCGCGCCTGCAGCTTGGGTAACGGCGAAGCGTGCTTGGAACAACAACGATTGAGCACGCGATGATCGATATACAGGGTCAGCCATCGCGAGGTTTCACAAACCGGGCGTTGAAGCTGACGGCGTGTCGGGTAATGGGATCGGGCTCTGCAAGATGAAAGTTTTTCTCTCTTCGACGGCGCAGGATCTGGAGGCCTACCGCACGGTGGTCGACGACACGATCTTGCGACTCTCGCAGGAATCGGTGGTGATGGAGCGGTTCGGGCCGCTGCCGGGCGAACCGGTGGACGAGTGCGAGCGCAAGGCGCGGGAAAGCGACGTGGTGGTGTGCATCGTCGCGCACCGCTACGGCTTCGTCCCGGACAAGGGCCGGGGCAGCATCACGCGGCGCGAGGTGGAGGCCGCGAAGCTCGCGGGCAAGGACGTGTTGGTCTGGATCGTGGCCGACGACCACCCGTGGACAGAGAAGAAGCAGCAGGACCTCCTCGCCGATCCCACGGTTCTCGCGGACCCGGCGCGCGTGGCGGAGGCGGCGGGTGTCAAGGTAGTTGCCGCGTGAATCGTTCTCATGCCGCCTCGCGGC
>CAYUSL010000713.1:0-2927 GCA_964447125.1 uncultured bacterium
CTTGCTTACGGTGGGTTTTTGGGTTACGTTTATTTACTTCTTTTGGGGGGGGGGCTTTTCCAGCCCCCCGCCCATCGCGGCGAAGCCGCGATGGGTCCCACCCCCGAGGCGCTTCGCTTCGCTCGCGGCTCGCCTCTGGCTCGCGGAGGGATCGACGGCGCGCGTGGAGTCCAGTGCGCTGATCGGCCGTCGCGATGGCCGTTCGTGGGCTTTTCGAGCTCCCCGCCGATCGCGGCGAAGCCGCGGTGGGTCCCACCCCCGAGTCACCTCGTTTTGCGCCCGGCTTGGGTTCCGGGTCGCGAAAAGATCGACGGTGAGCCTGGAGTTTGCGGCGCCGAAGGGCTTCACGCGCGCGCGGAGGCGCGGCGCGAACGCGCCGGAACCGCGGTTGACGCAGTGAGCCATGGGTGGTTCTCTCAACTCGGTTGAGACTGGATCGCGAGAGTGGGGTGACGATGATGAGAGCGCGAGGGTGGCTCGGCGCCGCCGCTGCATTGGCGGCCAGCATGATGATCGGGTGTGGCGGCGGCGGGGGGAGGAACACGATCGACACCCGGATCTCCGGGCTCGACGTGCGGCCGGTGAGCGAGACGTGCGTCGCGCCAGCGCGATCGCTGACGGCGCAGGGGCTGGGGCTCAAGCCGGTGTATCCGGGAATCCACGTGCCAAAGACGGTCGCGCTGGTTCAAGAGCCCGGCGATCCACGCTACTGGTACGCGGTGGTGCAGACGGGACGTATCCTCCGGTTCGACAACACGGACGCTGCGTCCGAGGTCACGAGTTGGGGTGACGTCGCGTCGTTCATCCAGGGGCCGGACATCCAGGAGTCGATCGGTCTGCTGGGGATGGCGTTCCATCCGCGCTACGCCGAGAACCGTGAAGTCTTTCTGTACTTCACCGTCGCGGACTCCACCGCGCCCATTGGAACGTCGGTGGTGCTCGCGAGATTCGTCGCGAGCGGCGACGGCGCACAGCTCGACGCCGCGAGCCGCCGCGATCTGATTCGTGTGGGTCTTCGCAGCCACGAGCACAACGGTGGCACGATCCACTTCGGGGCCGATGGCCTGCTGTACGCCGCAATCGGCGAAGGCGGACCCGGCGAAGCGCCGACCACGGCGGCGCAGGACCTCGACACGCTGCTCGGCAAGGTGGTGCGCATCGACGTCGATGGCGGCGGTGAGAGCGGCTACGGCATCCCAGCGGACAACCCATTCGCTGCGGGCGGAGGGCGGCCAGAGATCTGGGCACGCGGATTTCGCAACCCATGGAAGTGGAGCTTCGATCGCGCCACGGGCGATCTCTGGCTCGGTGACGTCGGCTGGCACACGCGAGAAGAGATCGATCGTGTCGAGCGCGGCGGGAACTATGGTTGGCCGATCGTCGAAGGAACGCTCTGCCAGCGTGGCGAGGCCTGCGCCGATCCGGCGTTGCTGCCACCCGTGGTCGAGCTCGATCATTCCACCGCCAACTCGATCACCGGCGGTTACGTCTATCGCGGCAGCGCCATGCCCGAGCTTCAGGGCACGTACGTCTTCGGCGACTTCGTGAAGGGCCGCATTTACGCTTACCAGCCTGGAGATGCGCCCTCCGCCGCACGCGTGCTTCTCGAGTCGGCACGGGCCATCGGCAGCTTCGCCGAGGACCAGGACGGCGAGCTCTATCTGCTCGACTACGCGACGGGGCAGATCGCGCGCTTGGTCGCTGGCGGCAGCGCGCAGGCGAGTGCGATCGCGACCACGCTGTCGCGCACCGGATGCGCGCAGGCTGCGGACCCGCGTCTGCCGGCAGACGGCATGGTGCCCTACGACCTGAACACGCCGTTGTGGTCCGACGGTGCAGCCAAGTCGCGCTGGCTGGCGGTGCCCGCAGATGGCGTGATCGAAGTGGCCGCCGATGGCGATTGGTCGTTCCCCATCGGCTCGGTGCTACGCAAGGACTTCGCCATCGACGGCAAGCTGGTGGAGACGCGCCTGCTCATGCACCACGACGACGGCGCGGGTCAGCTCGATGGCGGCTGGGCAGGCTACTCGTACCGCTGGGACGAGGCTCAGAAGGAGGCGGTGCTCGTGGAGTCGGGGGCCGTGGACACGCTGGCGAACGGCCAGGTGTGGACGTTCCCGAGCGGCGCCGATTGCCTGCGCTGCCACACCGAGGCCGCAGGGCGCACCCTCGGGCCGAAGACCGCGCAGCTCGATCTCGACACCACCTATCCGACCACCGGCCGCACCGCGAACCAGGTCGCCACCCTCGAGGCGATCGGAATGCTGGGAGTGAGCGGCATGGCGGCGCCAGGGATCGGTGACGTGACGGCGTTTCCCGGCATCGACGATTCGAGCGTGCCTGCGGGCAATCGGGCGCGCGCGTATCTCGACTCCAATTGCTCGCATTGCCATCGCCCCGGCGGGCCGGGGGGCGGCACCGCGGATTTCCGTGCCGACGTTCCATTTGCCGAGATGGGGATCTGCAACGCGCTGGTTCGCGACGATCTCGGCGTCGCCGGTGCGCGCGTGCTGGTGCCCGGCGATCACACGCGATCGGTGATGTGGCTCCGGCTCACCACGCTGGATTCCCGGCGCATGCCACCGCTCGCCACGGCGATCGTGGATGCACCCGCCGCCGAGGTGATCGCGAGCTGGATCGATTCGCTGGCGGAATGCCCAGATTGATCGGCTGGATGGGCCGCGACGGAGAATTCTGGTCGCGGCGCTTCGATCGCCGCGAGAGGAAGTGAGGATCGAATGACGCGCTGGGAACGAATGATGGTCTTCTACGGCTCGCACCACCGCAGCCGGCTCAACGTGCTGGCGCACGTGTTCGGGGTGCCGATCATTCTGACGGGCGCGATGGTGCCCTTGGCGCTGGTTCAGATCGCGTTGCCGGGGCTCTCGCTCACGCTCGCGTGGATCGCGGCGGTCGCGCTCGGGGAA
>CAYUSL010000714.1:0-2908 GCA_964447125.1 uncultured bacterium
CGGAACACCCGCGCCATGCGGTAGATGCGCTCGATGGGGTGCTCGGTCATGTAGCCGATGCCGCCGAGCGTCTGCAGCACCTGGTCGGCGACCTTGCCGAGCACGTCCGCGGCGAAGACCTTCGCCATCGCGAGCTCGGTCATCGCCGTCTCGCCCTGATCGAGGAGCCACGCCGTGCGGTAGGTGAGCCAGCGCGCGGCCTCGATCTGGGTGGCGCAATCCGCGAGTGGAAAGGAGACACCTTGGTTCTTGCCGATGGGCTTGCCGAACGCGATCCGCGTCTTCGCCCACTCGGTGCCGAACTGAAGCGCGTAGCGCGCCAAGCCCACGGCTTGGATGGCCATCATGAGCCGCTCGCCGGAAAGCCACTGCGCGGCGCCCAAGAAGCCGAAGCCTTCGTCACCCACCAGGTTCTTCGCAGGCACGCGCACGTCCTTGAAGGTGATCTCGGCCTGGAAATCGTCGCCGCCCATCGACTTCATGAGCTTGCGTTCGACACCCGGCGAGTCGGCGTCGACCATGAAGAGTGAGATGCAGCCGAACATCGCATCCTCGTCCGGGCCGGGCTTCCGTGTGAGCGCGAAGACCTGGAAGAAGTCCGCGTGCATGCCGTTCGAGATGTAGATCTTGGTGCCGTTGAGCACGAAGTCGTCGCCGTCGCGCACCGCCATGGTCTGGATCGAGGAGATGTCCGATCCGGCACCCGGTTCGGTGAGGGCGAAGCAGGTGGTCTTGTCGCCCTGGACGAGCGGCTTCAGGAAGCGCTCGCGCTGCTCTTCGTTGCACAGCATCAACAGCGGTGTCGGGCCGCACGGCGGATCGCCGATCACGTAGAGCCCGAGGATCACCGAGCCGGACATCGCGATCTCTTCGCGCAACGCCGTGGTGGTGACGTAGGGCAACCCGGCACCGCCCAGCTCCTTCGGCAGATGCACGGTGTAGAAGCCGGCGTCGACGGCTTTCTTGCGGATGCCGGCGCCGATCCGCGCCACTTCGTCCGACATCTTGCCGCCGTCGATGAGGTCCTTGTGCTTCTCCTCGAGCGGCAGCACCTCGGTCTTCAGGAATTTCCGCAGCGACTCGCAGAGCAACCGCGTGTCGTCGTCGAACGCGAAATCCATGTCAGCGACCCTTCCATTCGGGCGGACGCTTCTCGGCGAACGCGCGTGGGCCTTCCATCGCGTCCTCGGTGGAGAAGACCCGCGCGGCCATGAAGAGCTCGTCGTTGAGCGCTTCCTGCAGCGGCTTCTTGAGCCCCGTGAGCACCGACTCCTTGATGGCGCGGATCGCGCACGGGCCGTTCTTGTTGATCTTGTCCGCGAACTCGAAGGCGGTCTCGAGGAGCTTCTCGTGGGGCACCACGCGATTCACGATGCCGAAGTCGTAGGCGCGCTCAGCGTCGATGTAGTCGGCGGTGAGCAGCATCTCCATCGCGTGCACGAAGCCGATGTGGCGCGGCAGGAAGACCGTGGTGCCGCCGCCCGGGAAGAGCCCGCGGCGTGCCTCGGCCACGCAAAACCGCGCCTTCTCGGAGGCGAAGCGCAGGTCCATGCCATGGAGCATCTCCATGCCGCCGGCGGCGCAGGTGCCGTTGATCGCCGCGATCACCGGCTTGTAGAGCTCGAAGTCGCGCAGCACCGCCACCAGCGGTGCGTCGTCCGGGTACTTGCCGCCGCCCAGCTTCTTCTCGCCGGAGGCCAAGTCGTCGATGTTCTCGGTGACCATCGGCACGAAGCTCTTGAGATCCGCACCCACGCAGAACACGTCTTCCTTGCCGGTGATGATCGCCGTCCAGAGCTGCTCGTCGTCGCGGAAGCGGATCCACGCGTTCGCCAGCTCGCCGAAATGCTCCATGTCCAGCGAGTTCTTGGCGTGGACGCGGTCGATGGTGATGAGCGCGACTTTGCCGTGTGTCTCGAAATGAATCGCCACTTCGATCTCCTCTCGGTCGAAGGTCGAAAACGGATCAGGAACGGGCTGTGGGCTGGGCGCTCGGCGAGCGGGGTGCGAACCGCCGCGGCGGGCCGAACAACGCTTTGAGCGCGAGCTTGATGATGTCGTAGGTGCGCGGATGGTAGGGAAACCAGAAGAACTCGCGCTTGAAGCCGAAGCGATCCTCGACGACCGTCTTCACCCGGGACATCTCGATCAGCCCTTCCTCGCCGTGGCTGCGCCCGAAGCCGCTGTCCTTGATGCCGCCGAAGGGTAGGTTCGGGATGCCGAACGCGAGCAGGCAGTCGTTGATCACGACGCTGCCCACCTCCAGCCGCTCCGCGATCTGCCGCGCCTTCGCGAGGTTCTTCGACCACACGCTGGCGCTCAAGCCGAAGCGGCCGCGATTGGCGAGGCGCACGGCTTCGTCGTCATCGGACACCCGCACGATGGGCAAGAGCGGACCGAAGGTCTCGTCTTCGAGGAGCTTCATGCCGGCGGTCACGTCCGTGACCACGGTGGGCGGCACGAAGAGTCCCGCGAGGTCGTCGCGCCGTGCGCCGCCGCTCAGCACTCGCGCGCCCTTGGCGAGAGCGTCGGCGATGTGCTCGAGGACGATCTCCACCTGGCGCTGGAAGGACATCGAGCCGATGTGCACGCCGTCGTTGCCGTACGGGCCCTGGTTCACCCGACGGGTTTCCGCGAGCACCTTCTCCACGAAGGCATCGTGCACCGAGGCGTGTACGTAGACGCGCTCGATGGAGACGCATGCTTGCCCGCAGTTGGTGAACGCACCCCACACTGCGGCGGCGGCAGCACGATCCAGATCGGCGTCGGCGCTCACGATCATCGGGTCTTTGCCGCCGAGCTCGAGCACCAGTGGCGTGAGTGTCTCCGCGGCAGCCGCCATGACGCGCTTGCCGGTGGCGACGCTGCCGGTGAAGACCAGCTTGTCGACGCCGCCGCGCACCAGCGC